>JBBSAX010000241.1:0-7572 GCA_038251885.1 Pyrinomonadales bacterium
AGCCGTTCGATTTGCGTCAATTCGCCTTCGGCGCGGGCGACGTTTTCGCGCACAATTGCAATCTGCGTTTCGATATAACGCGCCGTTTCAATCAATTTGTCCGCGCCTTGACGATATTCTTCGACCTTTAAAAGTTTGTCGAAAGCCTTTTTTCGTTCCGCCGGAGTTTCCAAAAAGATTGCCGTAAAAGTTCCTTGCGGAACTCCGATGGCACGGCGAAAAAGCGATTCCAAATCTGTTCCGGCTTCAACTCCTAAATGCTGCCACAAAAATCTTGTAACTTCTTCTTTTTTATCAGCAATTCGTGTCTTCAATTTCGGATCATAAACGTAATAACCCGTCCCCGAATCGCGGTAAACCATATATTCGCGCTCGTCCAAACCGCTTTCAAACGTAACGCGGACAACGCCTTTTTTCTGACCGCGCCGGACGAAATCATCTTTTTTGTAATCGAGCAGATCAAACAAATTCCACGCAACAGCCTCGATCAGCGTCGTTTTACCCGCGCCGTTTTCGCCCGTGATCGCAATAGTTCCGCGCTGAAATTCCTGAACAAAATGCGCGTGAGATTTGATGTCTTCGAGTTCGATTTTTGTGATGTGCATAAGTAGATTTCAAATTTAAGATTAACCTAGATTTTAGAATAAACTTGCCGAAAGGGAAACTGCGGAAAAATTATCGAACGCGTTCTTTTTCTAAATTTGGATTTGTGTAAAAATTGTTTGAGAAAAATATGCTCACAAAATGTGAAAATTGTGAATTCCACATTCATGAAACTGATGAATTCTGTCTGAATTGCGGAATTAATCATCCGACAAAAGATATACACTTGCCTAAATCTTCTCAAGTGATTTTATCAACATTAAAGTTACTCTCATTCAAGATATTTTTCGCGCTCCTTCTTACATTAATAATTCTCTTTTTAATTACCGAAGGAGATTTTTCAATCTTGGTTTCTCTTCAAGACTATATTTTATTGACCAGTTTGACCATAGGATTTATTTTGTCCTTTGTTTCAGTGCCTTTGGTCAAAATTTGGTATAAGACCAATATGGTTTCGCAAAGATTAAAAAATAGAAATAACCTAACTTCAATAAAGAGAATTATAGATAAACGTCTTTCAGATTTGAGTAATCGTAGCTATCAAATTGACATAGTTTTAGACAGAATAAAAAATACAGACAGCGAACAACTCCAAGAAACACGAAAAAAACTCCTTTCAGCGCGTGAAATTGTGACAGGACAATATGCGCGTTATGAATTACAGGCAAAGAAAATCGAAATTGCACGGGTTCAAAATAATGTTTTACCTTTTTTGAAAAATCTTCATCGTTTGACTGAATTTGAAACTGAAAATGGTTTAATAACCATCGAAAACACAAAGGATAAAGTCGAAAAAATCCGGCAGAATTTGACGAATTTTTATGCGATTGAATTTCCCAAAGCGATTCAGTCGGAAAGGGATAATTTTCTCGGTCAACTTACAGAAACCGAAGATTCCTGCGATAAATTGCGTGAAGCACTTTTAAGTAAACAAGCCGCACGCGCTTTGCGCGGTATTTCGCCGATTGAAGAAAATATCAACGCGCCGAGTTCAAAGGAGATCGCTCACGCTGTCGAAACCTTTAATATTCAATCAACGCTGACCGATTTTTCCGAATCATTTGAAGAATTGGAAAACGAATATCTCCGTTTGCGTGCCGAAAACGATGTCGGCAAAAAATTATCAACGGAACGCGAACTTTAGTTCGCCGGTGAAGTTTGAAAAGAACAAATTGGTCGAATAAATTGGGACAAATGGAGTTTTTTGACCGGCGAACTAAAGTTCGCGTTCCGCTAAAAATGCGGTTTGAACTTTCATTCAAACCGCGTCAATGAAGGCTAAATTAAAATCGGAATTTAATGGTCAATTCCGCAGTTGGTGTGGTCTTCTTCCGTCAGAATGTGCGGGGTGAAAAGAGGTGCGTTTCGCAGCATTTGAATTCCGTCAGGCACATTTCTAAGCTGATTTGCGGGAGTAAAATACGGCACGTCAACATTGATTTTTTGTTGCAGAGCGTTGTCTAATCCGGCTGTATTGAGCGTCAGAGCTTTAGCCATTTTGAAGAAAATATCGGTCTGGTCGTAATACCCGAAAAACAGTAATGCGCCCGCGCCTTCGGCAGTTACGGGAACAGACGAACCCGTATGGTCGCCCGTTCGGTAGCCGACTTTCAAACGAATGCGGTTTGTATTTTCGGGATAAAGATCTCCGTTTGCATCTTCATAATCGGGGAAACCATTCGTTTCGCCGACACGGTTTTCCGCTCCGATATTTCCTTGTCCGCGGCTTGCGTTCGGGTGCAGCAAAGTTGCAAATACGTTTTGAACATAATTTGGAACTAATGTATCAACCGCGCCGGTAATATGCATTGATTGATCGTGGTCGGCGGTCGTGATCAAAAGCGTTTTCGCCCGTGTTTCCTCGTTGCGGTTCAAAAAGTTGCGACCGATACCAATGGATTTATCAAATTCGATTGTGTCCCATATCTGTCCTGCCGCATAGTTCGGGTGCGATTGTTTGTCAATCGAAGATGCTTCGACCATCAAAATGAACGGTGCATCATCTTTGTTTAATATGGCGAGTGCTTTATCCGTCATTTCGTCTAAAAACGGCTGATTTGTGAAACCGCCGAAACTCGGATTCGGTTCATCAAGCGGACGAACAAGACCGAGTTTGTCATATGCGACATTCATATTTCCGGTGCGGAATAATCCCAAAACTTTCGACGGCGCATTTGAATTGGTTATTGCATTCAATTCCGTGCGGTTTTGAACGTATGTATAACCTTGAGTTTGAAGTTCTGTAATAAGATTGCGCGTATCGCTGCTGTTTCCTGCGGTGCGGGCGTTAAATCTTTCCAAACCGCCGCCCATAATTACGTCGAACTGATTGCCTTGATTAATTGTGCCGTCAACATATTGTTTGGCGATGTCATAACCTAAACCTCTGAGAAGCGTATGTGCGCCTTCCGCCGCCGGAGTCGCATCCGTAACATCTGAGGTTGTAACAATTCCGGTTTTATAACCATATCGGCGTTTCATATATTGCCACAAAGTTTCGACGCGCGGATTGTCCAAAACAAACTGTTTTGTTGTCTGAACATTCGAACTCGAATAACGAAAATCGTTGTTGTCGGGAAAAACATTGACCGCGCCGTTGACCGTTTTGTTTCCGGTCGTCCAAGCCGAACCCGTGTTTGCCGAATCGGGAACGATGTTTTCGAGCGAATAAGTCATACTCATTCCGGTTACGGGCATTTTGTCCATTTGCTGAAGATCATCGAACCAACCTTCACGGAAACGATTTCCCGTGCTTTGCGCGACGATGCGACTCGCATCACGATAAGCTGTTCCCATCGCGTCGCCGATGAAAAGAACGATATTTTTCCGAACCGGAAGGCTGAAACTTTGAACGCTGATTTGTGTTCCGACACCGTAAATCTGCCTTCCGTCAAAAATTAATGCACGAATGGTCTTGATTCCGGGTGAGGTGAAATACATCCGGCGATATGTTACGGCTTTATCTGAACTATTCGGATTATTATCATTATTGGTTGTGGTTTCGAGCGCACCTGCATAAGTAACTTTTTGACCACTATTTTCGTCTTCAACCTGTAATTCGATGCGGGCGTTTAATCTTGAAAGATTTTCCGCTTCGATTCGCAAATCAAAGTATTGATTGGTTAAAACTCTGAATCTTTCGGGCAAAACGATGCGAACCGTCGGTGTTCCTTGAGCAAATGCACTAAGGTTTTGAAACGCAAGAATTGCTATTCCAAAAATTGCCGTTGTCAAGAACTTTTTAGTTAATTTCAAACTACTTTTCATTTTTATTTTCTCCTGAACTTTCCTTTTTTGATTAAATTTAAATACACTTAGACTAATGAAATCACAGTTAAACTTATGATTTAACTCCTTGATGATTGAATTTAAAGCCGTTTTTCAATTCACAATCATTTGAAAAACAGCATTCGTGTTTTTAATTAAAATTATTTTGTTCCTAAAAAATATAATGTAAGTTTTGCAGGTTAATTTAAGATTAAATAGAAATGAAGTTTGGATTAAAGAATTCGCAAAGATGTTAAATTTCAGAAAACTTTGTGAGTTATATTAAGGTTAAACGAAATTAAATAAAGGAAAAGACAAAGAATTTTCAGAAAATATGTTGTTTTATTAGCGACTTAATCTAACTGAGAAATGTGTGAAACACCGAAACAAAGCGGCTGATAATTTTCGTCCTTTCCGCTTTCGGTGTAAAGCGGTGTCCAACCCGAAGCATTTTGAAAAAGACGAATTGCACGAATTGTTTTATCACCGCACAAATTAAACCAATGATGCGTTCCGCGTGGCACGCGAATCAAATCTCCGGCTTCCATTTCGATTGAAACGACATCGCCGCCGCCTTCCGGCGCAATGTGAAAAATTCCGCTTCCTTTAATTATAAATCGAATTTCGTCTTCGTCGTGCCAATGCTCTTTGTTGAATTTACCGAGCATCACTTGCAGATTCGGCGTGGTCGGCACGATATTTATTACGTCCGCCGTTACATAACCGCCTTTTAATTTCAGTTTTTCGATCTCCGCCGAATATGCTTGCAAAATTTCTTCTTCCGAAGCGTCGGGCGAAACATCATAGCTCGCCTGCCATTTTTCGTAATCAATGCCGATATTTTCAAGATATGATTGTATTTCTTCAACTTCGCGCAAAGTCGTGCTTTTATCAGGTATATTTACAATTGCCATAAGTCATTTTCGCAGAATTATTCGAGAATAAAATTCTATTTTCATTGGTTGACGGATTTATTTTAAACTTCTGCCTAAAACTTCAAATAAAAACTCAAATATTTCGATGTGCCGACGCGCTTCCGAGATGTTCTCGCCCCACGTATAAAGTCCGTGGCGGCGCAAGAATATGCCGTGAATATCGGGATTTTCCCGAATTACATTTTCGATGACGTGCGAAAGCGCGACGTAATCTTGCGAATTTTCGATGATCGGAATTTTTTCGCGGTGTTTGTGTGTTTTTACGCCCGACAAACCTTTGAGCATTTCGTAGCCTTCGATTTCGATTGCGCCATCGGCATAAAAAGTATCCGACAAAATTGTTCCCCAAACCGAATGTGTGTGCAAAACTGCGCCCGTTTTCGGCTTGATGCGATAAATTGTCAAATGAATTAAAGTTTCGGCTGATGGCGAGCCGAAACCTTGCAAAACATCGGCGTTGTCATCAATTTCCAGAAAATTCGTTTCGTCCAGATTTCCCTTATCGTTGCCGCTTGCCGTGATGCAGATTTGCAGAGGATTTTTAGAAACCTTCGCGCTGAAATTTCCGCTCGTGCCGAAAACCCACCCGCGCCGGTAAAATTCGCGTCCCACATTAGTTAAAATCGGGGCTAAATTACTAAAACTCATTGCTGAAAAGTCTAGCGATTTACAGACTCAGAATCAAATTATTCGACGTTAATTTTGTTCTATCAATTTTTTAACTGTAAAAATTTCGCGGTCGAAATTGTTGCCGATGTCATCGGGCTGTTTTTTGACAAAAACATCGGGAACAATGCTGACATCTTTTTGTACTTTCATTGGAGATTGGAAATAGACGGGAATATCAATTTCAACCTTTGAATTCGGCAGTCGCAGAAAGAAATAATTTCCGCCGTTGATTCCTTGTTTACTTCCGCCCGTGGTTTGTCCGACGATAGTTGCGAGTTTGTTTTTTTGTGAGTAATCCAAGAATTGAAACGTTGCCGAAGCATTGCTTGCGTCGCTGATGATAAATGCTTTGCCTTGAAAATTATTGGTGTCAGGCTCAACGGCAGGATAATTTTCACGTCCGATTATTTCAAAATACTTATCATCGAATTTGCGAAACATATTCGCCGGCACACCCGATTTTACACCTTCGATTAATTCGTCGCTGTATGTATCGAGATTTTTCAAAAGTTCGGGTTGAGCCGTAACGTTTCGCACAAGTCGTCGGCTTTCGGCGTAAGGTGCAAGTTTTTTATTCGTTAAATACTTTGAAAGCTCAAAACCGATGTCCATATCGCCGCCGCCGTTTCCGCGTAGATCAATGATTAAATTTTTGATGTTTTTTGTACGAAGTTCGGCGAAAGCATTTGCCAAAAATTCTTTGAATTTAATCGTTTTCAAACGCCAAGTGATTGAATTATCTATCTTTAAATAGCCTGTTTTGCCGGCTTGAATCTCGAATTTCCAACCGTCATCATAAGTCGGCGACGCTCCGTAACGCTTTGCCATCTCAAGGGTTCGCTCGGCTTTGGTCATTGCCAAAACGCTGAAAGTCACCGTTTTTTTCGAGGTAAAACCTGCCGCTTCGATGTCGTAAATTTCGTCTTTTATCGGGAAAAATAGCGGAAAATACCAATCGAAAAGTGCGTAACTTTCAGCTTCATTACGCGTTAATTGCAGCGAACTGAGACGATGTTCAAGCGTTGAATTTCCGTCAGCTTTCGTTACAGTCAAAAGCTTTTCGATAATATCTTTGACCGCAAAGCCGTTGATTTTGGTAATTTCGCTACCCAACGAGATGTTTTTTGACGAAGCATTATTTGTGATAATCATTTTGCCGTCAATGATTTGGAAGTAAAACGGAATGTAAGTTTTCTGATTAAACAGCCGTTCTTTCAGTTTTTCGTCTTGGTTGTAAAAATTTGTGTAAGTGTGTCCGCATTTGAGTTTGCTTGTGAATTGCGAAACGAGGATGAAAAACTCGCTTTCGCTAATCGGATTCTTGAGTTTGTTTTCAAATTCCGCAAACTCTTTTTCCAGACTTTCCGGAGTGTTATAACGATAAATTCCGGGATGAATTGTTGTCAAAGTCTTTTTCACTACAGCAAAATCGGCTTGTAATTGTTGAGCCGACAGCATAACTGTGGGCTGCTTATTCTCGACAACTCTTTTGAGCGTGTAAGCATTGCGAAACTGAAACGGTGTTCGCGTTTCCTTCAAAACCGTCAAAGTGTCGTTTGTCCAAGTGATTGTTTTTCGTGTCGGCTCAACCGTGTCGCCGTCTTTGGTTGTGCCGATTAAAACCATTTTGCCGTCTTCGATTGATTCGATGGCAAATTCGGTGTCGTCATCAAAAAACCTTTTCGCCGTCGGATCAATTCGTTCTTTGCCGCCGGCTTTGTAAATTTTACCGAAATCGTCATAAATCGTATAAACTTCCGCCGAATTACCGTCCGCCAAAGGTTTGAAAGTGATGATTGTGTTCATCTTCACACGCTCGTTTGAGGTGTAATCTTGATATTCAAGTGTGCCTTGCCATTTTCCTTCGATGGTTTGGAAAAAGGTTTTGCTTTGCGAAAAAGCGTTGGCTGATAAAATTGCGATTGCTAAGATTGCGATGTAAATTGTTTTCTTCATTTTTTTTATTCACATTGGGTATAATACCCCGTCAGCTTGCTGCGGCTTTATAATGGTTGAATGAGCAAGTTCATTCATAAGAACCATAATGTTTCGGTTTTGATGTATCACATTGTTTGTCCGACCAAATATCGGCGAGCCG
>JBBSAX010000242.1:0-7547 GCA_038251885.1 Pyrinomonadales bacterium
ATTTTTCAAGTGCGTCGCGGTCAATTGCCAGAGCAAAAGCCTTGCGAATTTTGACGTTATCCATCGGCGGTTTTTTGATGCTGATCGTATAATATTCAACCGCGCTTTCGGGATGAAGTAAATATTCATCCTTAAATTGTCTGATATATTCATTCCACGCGGCAGGAACTGTATGATTGTAAAGTGCGTCAACTCTTCCCGCTTTGTAAAGGTTCATCATCGTCGGCTGTTCGTCCATCGGATAAAATCTGATTTCATCGAGTTTTACATTCGCCGCATCCCAATAATTGGGGTCTTTGACGACAATTAATTCATCATACGGTTTCCAAATTGAAACTTTGAAAGCTCCGCTGGTTACAATATTTTCGGGTCTAATCCAATTCTTATCAAATTTTTCAATCGTCGGACGATGAAGTGCAGAAAAAAATTGGTGTGTCAAAAGTCCGACAAAATATGGTGCGGATTGTTTTAGTTTGAATCTCAAAGTGTAATCGTCAACCGCTTCAATACCGGTGTCGTCCGCCGTTACGGGAACAAGAGGAGTGGTTTCAACACTATCTTTGTAAACATCATCCAAAAGAAATCTATTTAAATAAAATAATTTTGAAACAGGCTTTCGCTTTTTATTCTCTTCTACAATTTTTTCGTTCTCTTTATTAATTTTTTCGTTCTCTTCATCAATTTTTTTAATGAAGTTTTTAGATTCTTGTGAAAGAGTTATAGAACTAAATCTTTCGGCACTATAAATATTCTCACCCGATAAAATATTGTTCAGACCTTCAATTATTGACTGTTTATTACTACCGTCGCAAGAATCTGCTGATGAACAAGCGTTAATTGCGTTCTGGTTCAATTTACTGCGTAAAAACAAAGTTAATTCGTCATTTCCATTTTTTATTTTGTTGGAAAATCCTGTGACATCTTTCAAACTATTTGAGTTAAACTTAAATATCTCCTTTTGTTTTTCATTTCCTTCGATACTTTTAGCCAAAGCAAAGGAGTCGGTTGGAACTGTCAGTCGCATCGGGGAATTAATAAACTTTTGAAATTCGGTTTCAGGTTTGATATTTTGAGCGTTCACATTAGGCGCGGCTACTGAATCCGGTTTCGGATCAACATTTTCGGCGGGATTTCCCTTGAGAGTTTCTGATTTGAGTTCGGCAGGTTTGTCCTGGGAAATCGGTTCTTTTTTATCGGGTTCGTCGGTAAAATCTTTTTCTAACAAAAAGTTTCCGTCTTTTCCTTTAACAAACGATTTATTTGCGTTATATGCTTCGCCGTATCTGATGTCATAGCCTAAGAAAGCGTAGCGTGAAGCGAGTTCCGGCGAAAGTGCGCGGCGAATCGAATAAACCATATCGGTCGCTTTGATCGGATCGCCGTTGGAAAACTTCCCGTCTTTCCGCATATAAAACGTATAAATCGTTCCGTCGGCATTCTGCTCCCAATTAGTCGCCAGCGAAGGAATCGGATCCATCGTTTTCGGATGATATTCGACTAATCTGTCGAAAAGTCCGATCAAAATTCGCGCTTCGGGCTGTCCGGTTACAAATTGCGGATCAAGCGATTCCGGCTCGGAACCCGTGATATAACGCAAAACATTGTCCTGCGGAACATCAGTTTGTCCCCAATATTTCGTGCTTGCCTGCGTTGAACAACCGATTAAAATCGAAGACAAAACGACCAAAGCCAATCCTAAACGAAATTGTTTAAAGTTGATTCGCATCATAACTAAAACTCCTTATTAAAACTACTTTTTTGAAAATCCGAATGCCGGACTCAGGAGAGAAACAAACTATATCAAAAATTTTGTTGCCATAAATTTAGCACGTTATTAACATTACAGGCAAGAATAGTTGAATTTTGTAACTGCAATAAATCACAATTTTAAAGCAAAATCTCGAAATACTTTTATATAATCACTGCTGATTTTGCTGATTTTATTTTCTAATTTTTTATGATTCGTCGTCAGGCATTTTCGGTTGCCAGTAATTATCAATACTGACATCCTTGAGCGAAGGTGCGTCCAGAGTATTTATCTCAAACCCTAACACATACGGCTTAACTAAAGAGTAGGAAGTCGGAAAATATAGCGGAATAGCAGGAAGTTGATTGATCGCATCTTCTTCGGTCAAGATTAATTTGCCTTCGGCTAGATCGGTTTCTGAGGCTAGGGCAGTTGCAATATTAGCAGGCAATTGCGGCGTTTTCGCTTCCGGTTCAATGGCTGATGCGGTGGCGTTTATATTCGGTTTCTCGATATTTTTATTTTCTTTCAAAGACTCCGGCGTTTTTTGATCTTCGTTTTTTTCAAACGATTTTTCGGGAGCAAAAATCGCTAACATATTTACTGTTTCGTCCGCCGTCGGCAAAACTACGCCGCGCCGGACTACATCATAATTACCTTCTTGTTTGGCAGTTTCGATTTTTTCCGCTTCTTCAGTAACTATTTCCGTTTCGATATTTAAATTTTGCTTCCACATCTTCGCAACCGAATTTGCAATTCGTTCCTGCATATTGTTGCGATTAATTAAAAGTTTTATTTTTGGAAAGTTTTCGCCGTTCGGAAAACCGGCTTCGGTCAGAAGTTTCTGCGCCCGCACAGTATCTTGCGTGAGTTTAGCCTGATTTTCTTCAGAATACGGCAGAAATCCGAGCGCAGGTTTCGATGCGCCGTCCATTTCATCGTCGGTCAAACGCTGGCGTTCAATCGAAATTGCCAACGCTTCACGAACTCGTTTATCGTCAAAAGGTTTTCTGTTTTGATTGAATTCGTAAAAATTGAGCGCACTGTGAACCGTTCGCTTAAAATCATCAAACGGCGTTAAAAGTTTCAACGCCAAAGGTGCAAATTCCGCATTCGTTACGGCATCGAGTTCACCGGCGCGATATGCTTGCAGGGCTTTTTCCGCGCTTTCCTGCGGCACGAAACGAACTCTCTGGAGTTTAACAGTGTCTTTATTCCAATAATTTTCCGCTTTGTCTAGTGTTACGCCGTCTTGCCCGACACTTGAAATGCGAAATGCACCGTTTGTTACGACATCCGCTTTTAATTTGTCTTGTTCAAAAACTGTTTCCTTATAAATCGGGCGAAACATCGGATGCGCGACCAACGCCGGAAAATCTTTATCCGGTTTAATCAGCGTAACTTTGAGCGTAAATTTATCAACCGCTTCAACGCCGTTTTTTTCTTGTTTGGTTTCTTTTTTGTCGTTTTTCTTTTCTTCCTTATTTTCGACTTTCGGTTTTTGCTCAATCGGCGAAACGGAATTCGGTTTTTGAGAATTTACCGTTGATTTAGTTTCAGTCTTCGGCAAATTTATAGTCGGCTGATTATTAAAAATCGGCGAATTCGGTGCGGCGGAAGGTTTCGGTAAAATATCTAATTCGTCTTTCTTTTGCGGGATTTCAACCGGAATTTCTTCTTTTTTCTCGATCTTCATTCCGACAATATTATTAAGCAAATCGGGATGCGAAAGGTTTTCGCCCATTTCCGTCAGACGTTTCCACGAACGCACAAAATCCTCTGCCGTAACGGTTTCGCTGTTTGACCATTTGGCATCGCGGCGCAGTTCAAAAATCCAGATTTTGTTATTTTCTTCCGATTTCCACTTGAGCGCGATTGACGGAACGGGCGCAAGACTTTTTGCGTCGGTGTCGGTCAAACCCTCATAAACTGCGCGAACAATATCAGTTTCGGGCGGAGCAGCGGCAAGTGCCGGGTCAAAAGATTTCGGCATTTTACCGTTGCTCCAACGAAATTCCTGTTTCGGTGGCGGCGGCGTTTCGGCGTAATAAGGTTCGGACTTCGGCTTTTCAAGTTCCGCGCAGGCGGTCAAAAATAATGCTAAGAAAATTATCCACAGATAGGCACAGAGAGAGAGAGATTTTTTTCGCTTTTTGTATCTGTGTGTATGTGTGTTCATCTGTGGACTCAATTATTTTTCTGAATTCAATTTTTTTAATTTATCAAAAACTTTTTCGACTTGTTCGCGCGTTGATTCAAAGCCTTCAGACGTATCAATCAAAAAATCCGCATAACTCTTTTTTTCTTCTTGCGGCATTTGTGAATTGATGCGTCTCAAGGAGTCTTCTTTCGATAAATTATTGCGTAAAATCAGCCTTTCTAATTGTATATCAGAACTGCACCAAACGACAATAAGTTTGTCAAAACGATCATAGCCGCCCGATTCGATCATCAACGCCGCATCAATGATAGCAATGCCGTTTACGTTTTCACGCTCTTTTTCAGCCAGCCATTCATTTTGTTTTTCGATAACCAATGGATGCACAATCGAATTAAGAAGTTGCCGCTTTTGTGTATCTGCAAAAACAATCGCACCGAGTTTCTCGCGGTCGAGTTTTCCGTCCGGCTGCAAAATTTCTTTGCCGAAATTTTTAACAATCAAACTCAAACCTTTTGTTTCCGGTTCGACAACTTCCCGCGCTGAAACATCCGCATCCAAAACAAACGCGCCGAGTTCGCCAAAAACTTCGCAAACGAAAGATTTACCGACCGCAATCGAACCTGTTAAGCCGACTTTTAACATTTGGTTAATTTTAATTAATCGGAAAAGAAGCGAATTTATGTGCCAGAACCAGACTGAAAGCTCCCATCAAGGTCGGATATGCACCGAGAGTCGAAGGCATTATATTAACTGACGGATAACCCTGACAGATCGCATTTTCGGCACCTTTTTTTATATCATCGGCAACCAGCGACCAAACCCGGACTATTGCTCCGACAACAATTGTCACCTCCGGCGACAAACCTTGCACCAGATTGGAAATTCCGACACCGATATAATGCGCTGTTTCCTTTAATGCAGTTTGTGCATTTTTATCACCGCTCAAAGCTAAATCTATTAATTCGGCAAAAGTTATTTTACTTTTTCCATTTTTACTGACGGATAATTTTGCAAAGCGGGCAAGCGCAGCACGTTCCGAAGCAAACGCTTCCCAGCAATCGAAGCCTCCGGCAGCACACGCAACCGGCGCATTGCTTCCGATTGTCATATGTCCGAACTCTCCCGCAACGCCGTGTTTTCCGCGATAGAGTTGTCCATCGAAGACAATTCCTGTTCCAATACCGCTATGAATCAGAACAACAACAAAATCCCGCACATTGCTAATTTCCGGGCGACCTAACCATAACTCCGCAAGCGCGGCGGCATTCGTATCATTTTCTACTTTAACCGGTAATCCGGTTGCTTCGGCAATTTTCTCGGCAATGTCCGGGAAATGCCAGTCAAGATGCGGAATATTTACGACTTTGCCATTCCAGGATTCGACCAAACCCGGCAGACTGATTCCGATTCCTTCAATAGATCCCCGGGTCTTTTTAATAAAATACAAGGCTGTTTCGATTATTTGATTTATGGTTTTAGTAAAATCCCGGTTGGTCGGAAATTCCTGCTTTTCGAGAAGTCTGCCGCTGAGATCGCTGGTTCCCACAACCGTTATTTTTTTTCCCAGATCAATGCCCAGCGCGACGGCATTTGTAGTTTTTAATGAAAGCAATTGCGGCGGTCGTCCGCCGGAAGATTCTCCGTCCACTTCTTCGACTAAACCCGATTTCAGAAGTTCCTCGACAATCAAAGAAATGGTCGAACGCTGGAGTTCGGTCGCCCGTGCAATATCTGCCCGTGAAAGGGGACTATCTTCACGAATATAATTTAATATAATTTGACGATTTATATCACGAATCGTATTTGAACGAGCGACATTTACACTCTTTAAATTTATTCGTCTAGCCATATAATTTTGGAAATTATCCTTGTGTAAATCGTTTTACCAATCTATATCCAATCTAAATATATTTCAATTATTAATTCGACAAATTCTTATCAATATATTTCAAATGTTCTTAAAATAGAAAAACAGCTATTCTGTAATCTCTGAAAATTGCTTTTAGATAGAACCAACCATAAGATTATATAATGGAAAATCGGATTATTATAACTCTTTTTTTGAAAAATTCCTTATTTTTTTAGTCATATTCGTAACAAAATTTTGTAAATGAGTAAGCAGTTGAATAATAGTCAAAAGGTGTTCTAAAAAAATTTCTGCGCCCCGTCTTTGGACGGCTTTCCGCCACGCTTTGCGGTCGAAAAAGCGCAGTTTCTGCGTGGACTCAGAACTAAAAACAAAACGCCGTGAAACTTTTCCTTACCTGATTATAAATTATTTTATTCCCTTTCTTACTGTGTAAAATGTTACTTCTCGGCGTTGAAAACCCGGTAAGTTTTTATAAAACATTGCTGAAAATTCAAAACCAGTTTATTTTAAATTTATTATGAAATTTGCATTGCCTATCTTATTCATACTTTTTATTTTTTCAATGACCAACCAAACATACGCGCAAACCGCGAAAGAATTAGGCGAAATGTGGGAAAAAAACCACATTTCGATCATTCCGCCGTCAGCGGTTAAACATATTCATCTGAAAACCTATCTCGAAGGTTTGAAAAAAAATGGCGTAAAAATCGAAGAAGTCGGGCGCAGTTATGATGACCGCGAGATTTATCAGATGGAATTCGGCACGGGCAAAATGAAGGTTTTTATGTGGTCGCAGATGCACGGTAACGAACCGACGGCGACGACCGCGCTGATTGATATGTTTCACTATCTGCAAAAGAACCGCGATAAAGATTGGGTAAAAAAACTGGAAGAAACTCTGACGATTCGCGCCGTTCCAATGTTGAATCCTGACGGCGCGGAAGTTTTCACGCGAAGAAATGCCCAACAAATTGACATCAACCGCGATGCGGTCGCGCTCGAAACGCCCGAAGGCAAACTCTTGAAGAAATTGCGCGACGAATGGCAGCCGGAAATCGGTTTTAATCTGCACAATCAAAATATCTGGACAAGCGTCGGCGAAACTAATAAACAGGCGGCGATTTCATTTCTCGTCGTTCTCGGCAACGAGGAAGGCAAATCGAACGACGCGCAGGAGCGCAACAAACGTCTGACTTCGTTGATGGTCAACGCACTCAATCAGTTTATCGAAGGAAACATCGCCCGCTACGACGAAGATTTTAATCCGATAGCTTTCGGCGACAATTTTTCCGCGTGGGGAACACCGACGATTCTGATCGAAACCGGCGGACTCCAAAACAAAATCAAAGAACCTTTGTATCTGGTCAAACTAAATTTCGTTGCGTATCTGACAGCATTAAATTCTCTGGTTACGGGCGATGAAAAAAACGCTGACGCTAAAATCTACGAAAATCTGCCGCGTAACTCTTCGGGCAGACTTTTCAATGTAATCTTACGAAATGCAAACATCATCAAACTCGCCAAACCCGAAGAAACCGAAAATCAAACCGAAAACGCCGCAACTCCAAAACCTGAAAAACCACTTGAATTCGCCGCGCCTTTCACGGCAGATGTCGGCATAAACATTGACCGCCGACGCACAGGCGAAGCCGAAGCAACCATCGTCCGCGAGATCGGCGATCTGTCAATCTACGGCGGTTTTCAAGAATTTGATGTCAGCAAATATTATCTAATCCCAAAAAGCGGCGAACTCCGCTTGGGTTCGAGAG
>JBBSAX010000243.1:0-7439 GCA_038251885.1 Pyrinomonadales bacterium
AAAGATTCAAGCTATTATCATTCGGGCTACATCGAAAACGGAAAGATTTCCGGTATCAGCTACAGTCCCGAAAGAAAATTCATCACGCCGTGGACAGGCAGTAAAAAGCAGTAAACTTGATAAATTATCAGTTTCTTAAATTGCGGCAGATTAATCGGCTGGGCGAGCGATGCCAGCACGAATTTTTCGCGCATTTCGTTGATGTTTGCCGCGTCGGAATTGGCGAGAATGATGACCGTTTTTTTCTGCTCGATCAAGTGAATCCACGTTGCATTGCTGCCCGAAATTGCGCCTTGACGGTCGGCGGCGAGCGTTTTAATCGCGCCGAATTGGACGGGCGAAATCCAGAAACCGTAGCCGACATTATAAAGCGCGGGATGCGCCGTCAGCATTAAATCAACAGTTTTTTTGCTCAAAATCTGCGCGTTGAAAATTGCCTGATCGAATTTCAAAAGGTCTTCGACCGTCGAATACATCGCGGCGGCGGCGTAAAAATTATCTATCCAATATGGATCATCATTGCCGAAATTTCCGGTCGTTTTGTTGAACAGATACGGCGTAACCAGACTGCCGACAATATCACCGTTTCGCAAATATCCGCTGCTGGTCATCTGCAACGGGTTCAGAATATTTTCCTGCAAAACCGTCGCGTAAGATTTGCCCGTGATTTTTTCGATGATTTTGCCGAGAATGATAAAATCGGCGTTTTTGTAACTGAATTTCGTTCCCGGCGGGCTGACTAATTTGCCGCTGAAAAATTTATCAATCAGCGCGTCGGGCGACATCAGCGATGTGTAAATCGCTTCGTCGCGCTGGTCGTTGTTGTCGAGACCGGAACTGTATGTCAGCAGATTATCAATCGTGATTTTGTCTCTGCCTTCGCCTTTATATTCGGGGAAATATTTGCTGATCGGCGCGTTCAGATCAATTTTGCCCTGCTCGTAAAGCTGCATAATCAGCACGGCGGTAAATGTCTTGGTGACGGACGCGATGCGAAACTTTGATTTGGTGGTGAGCGTCGTGCCGTTTTCGCGGTTAGCCAAACCCGCGCCGTTCAAGTATTCGATTTTGCCGTCCGTGGCGACAATCACCGCGCCGCTGAAATTATTTTCCGACGCGTAATAATCGAAAATTTGATCGAATTGCGGCTTTTGCCCCAAAACAGAAAATGCGAGCAAAACCGACCAGATGGCAATGCCGAGAGTTTGATTGATCCGAAGCGTAAAGTTCATAAAATTATAATTGCCGGGAAAGTATAATGATATTTAATTCGAGAGGGGGTTAAAACCGGATTCAACCATTCACTATGACTAATCAACCGTCAAACGAGCGCGAATTTTTGTCTGAAAAAGAGCGCGTTGAGGCGCAGATTCAAGAGTAGTTGCGGCAATTGCTGCATACTTGAGAATTAAAATAATAGATGACCTGAATCAAGACCACAATTTTAAAGTTTTTTAAATAGTTTTTATAGAACGAATTAAAATGTTTAGGTGTCTTCATAATTACTCAGATTTACCGTTTAGAAAAAACACCGGCGGATGCTCTGCCCAAAGTCTTGCGAACCGCGACGTTTAGCGAACTCTAACCGCCGCCCTACGGAGTCGTGATCGGAAATTTCAAAAAGACTTTCGTGTGATGCCTGCCGCCTTACATCTCAAATAAACTTTTTCGCTGATCTCGATTTCTTCAATATCGAGATGCTCGCCCACTTATTTCAAAATGGGAAACTACAATTTCATTACAGTTTGAAAAATTGACTCCTAACAGGCTAAATTAGAAGTATATGCGAAATGATTTTTCAAAACTTTTTTCGGGGTTTCTCACTTCTACTTTTTCGGGCGGAACACAGGGCGAGATCGTTAATCGGAATGTTGCGATAGAAAACGAAAACTATGTTTATCAGGCATATCTTCCGCCGGAAATAAAGAATGGCTCAAAGCTGCCGCTGATCGTTTTTCTGCACGGCATTCGCGAGCGCGGCAGCGGTGGTTATATTTCGGGAATGTTCGGAACGGTTGTCAAACAGTATTTCAAAGAGATGCCGGCAATCATTCTGCTTCCGCAGTGCCGTCCCGATAAATATTGGACGGACGCGCGGATGGACGAAATGGTAATTCGGCAGATCGAAGAAATAACGGGTGACTTTTCGATTGATAAAAGCCGGAAATATTTAATGGGCGTTTCGATGGGCGGTTACGGCGTTTGGCATTTCGGTTCAAACTACGCGCAGGATTTCGCCGCTCTGGTTTCGATCTGCGGCGGAAGTCCTTTGACGAACGGAGATCGTTTCGTACCCGTTGCCGAACGCATCGGCAAAACTCCGGCGTGGCTGTTTCACGGGGCGGAAGACACTATCGTACAGGTCAGCGAATCGCGCAATCTGGCGGCGGCGATTCGCGCAAACGGCGGGAATGTCAGGTATTCCGAATATGAAAACGTCGGTCATAACGTCTGGCTCAACGCGCTCGGCGAGAAAGAACTGTTGCCGTGGCTTTTATCACAAAAACTCGGCTGAGTGAAAATAAAAACCCGGCAAGTCTTTCGGCTAACAGCTTAGAGTTTCTCTATCTGCGCGGCTAACTCAAAGTCATTATGCGTTAAACCACCGACATCGTGCGTTGTGATTTCAAATTCTGCATAACCCCAACCGAAAGCTATATCTGGATGATGGTCTTTTTCTTCGGCGATTGCGCCGACTTTGTTGACGAATTCTAACGATTCTATAAAATTTTGAAATTCAAAGCGTTTCTTCAGCTTTTCGCCGGAAACTTTCCAGCCATCCAAATTCTTCAAATTTTCTTCGATTTCATCTGTGTTTAATTTCTTTCTTGCCATTCCGCGTTTATAAACTCCTTTTATTTAGGTTATACTTTACTCTTTTTAGAATTATAGAGTTTTTATATGAATTTGTTCAAAGCTATTAAATTTTATCACTTGATTTTTATTTTGTTTCTGTCCGCGCTTGTTTTCGGCTGTTCGTCGAATTCCAGTCCGGCGACTCCGCTCGAAACGCTCAAGGCTTATACCAAAGCCATCAAAAAAGAAGATTTGACGGCGATGAAACTTCTTCTTTCTGATGCAACAATTAAGATGCACGAACAACAGGCGAAAGAACAAGGCGTTACGCTTGATGACATTGTGAAACGCGAAACGCTTTTCAATCCGTCGCAGACGAGTTTGAATTTCAAGAATGAAAAAATCGAAGGCGAAAGAGCGACGATTGACGTAGAAAATTCGTTCGGAATGTTTGAAACTGTGCCGTTTGTTAAAGAAGAAGGAATCTGGAAAATTGATAAACAAGGCTATGCCGATCAATTAAGACGGCAAACCGAACAGCAGAATAATCAAGCGATTGACGACATAATCAATCAAGGAAGAGTCGAACCGTAGAAATTTGCAATTTGCGATTGTTAGTTTTTTTATTTCGCTGATTGCATACAAAATAAAACAAATAGAAAAAACTATGAAAAAATTTACTTTAACCATCATCGCGCTTTTAACATTTGCACTTGCCGGATGCACAGCGGCGCGGGAAGGAAAACCGAACACCAATGCCGAAACAAATGCAAATACGGCAAACACAAATAAAGCCGCAGAAACCAAGCCTGCCGATACAACCGCTCCGAGCGATCCGGCAACGGGCAGCCCGACGGCGACGATGGTAGCTTTTATCGAGGCGTTAAAGAAAAAAGATTCCGAAACGATCAAAAAGAGTCTTTCAAAAGAATCTATCGTTAAATTGGAAGAAGCCGCCAAAGCCGGAAAAACGACGATTGACCAAATAATTACCGACGGCGAAGATATGTCGAAGGAAAAAACGCCGGAGATGAGAAACGAAAAAATTGACGGCGATACGGCAACTATCGAAATTCAGGACGAAAAAACCAAAAAATGGGATACCGTTCCGCTCGTCAAAGAAGACGGAAGCTGGAAGATTGCATTTGATAAAATGCAGGCGCAGCAGTAAAGATTTATGAAAATTTACAAATTATTTTTTATTGCGTTATTTGCGATCTTGTCCGTAGCGTGTTCGTGGTTCGGCGGCGAATCTAATGCAAATTTGAGCAATTCGGCAAATGCACCGCAACCTGCCAACGAAACTTCGACGACAACCGAAAAAAAACCTGTCGAACCGGAAATAGTTTATCCGAAGGAAACTTATTCACAAACGACTCCGACCGAAGCATTTAAGACTTATATCAAAGCAACGGTCAATAAAGACATCGAAAGTTTGAAAAAATCTTTGTCAAAATCGAGTCTGGAATTTATCGAAACAGCGGCGAAGGAACAAAATAAAACGGTTGACGAACTTTTAACGGGCGGCGCAGTCGAAAAGGAGTCTAAGAAAATTCCCGAAGTCCGCAATGAAAAGATCAAAGGCGACACCGCAACCGTCGAATATAAGGATGAAACGATGCCCGAATTTATCGAAATGCCGCTCGTCAAAGAAGACGGAACCTGGAAAATCGCGCTCGATAAGTTTATGCAGGATTTGCTCAAAAAACTTTCCGAAGAAATGAAAAAAGCGTAGTCAATAAAATGGTAAATTGTGAATGGTAAATGGTTAATTGAAGGGTGTGCAAATTAGAAATGATAAGAACCTCTTTCGGAATAGATGATAAGTGATAGATAAGAAACAATAGATTTAATCTACCAGTTATCATCTTTCATCTATTATCTATTCCGAATGATAAGTGAATGAAAACAAAGCCACTTTAATTTGCACAGGCTTCGGTTAATTTACCTGAAAATTTAGGAGAAAAACTTTAAGTGTCAAAAATTAAACCTTTTCGCGCTTTGCGCCCCGAAGCCGAAAACGCCAAACAAGTTTCGAGCGTTCCGTATGACGTTCTCAACCGCGAGGAAGCCCGCGAAATTGTAAAAGATAATCCGCTCAGTTTTTTGCATGTCTCGCGTTCGGAAATTGATTTGACGGATGATGTAAGTCCATACTCGGACGAAGTTTATGCGAAAGCCAAAGAGAATTTCGAGAAATTGCAACGCGACGGCGTTCTGCAACTCGAAGACGCGCCGTGTCTTTACGTTTATCAATTGCAGATGGGCGAACAAATTCAAACGAGCGTCGTTGCGTGTTGTTCGATTGACGAATATGACAATGATTTAATCAAAAAACACGAAAAAACGCGCCCCGATAAAGAAAATGACCGAACAAAACATATCATTGAACTTACAGCGCAGACGGGTTTGATTTTTCTTTGCTATCGCGGTACAGACGAGATAAATGCTTTAATCGAAGAGGTTATAAAAACCGCACCGCTTTTCGATTTTTCAGCCGAAGACGTTAATAAAAACTCAATTCGCAACCGCGTTTGGAAAATTTCCGCGCCTGAGTCCGTTGTCGAAGCCTTTGAAAAAGTTCCGGCGATTTACATTGCCGACGGACATCACCGCGCCGCTTCGAGTTCACGCGCCCGCGCCACAATGCGCGAAAAAAATCCGAATCATTCGGGCGAAGAAGAATATAATTTCGTCATCGCCGCGCTGTTTCCCGCCGAACAATTAAAAATTCTCGCTTACAATCGCGTCGTTAAAGATTTAAACGGCTTGAGCGCGGATGAGTTTTTGCAAAAGATTAGAGAATCAGGCTTTAATGTTTCCGAAACAGATAATCCAACGCCTGAAAATTCGGGCGAAATCTGTCTTTATGCAGAAGGAAAGTGGCGAAAACTGATATTTAATGTCGCTTATTTCGTTGATCCGGGCGCGATTGAATCTTTGGACGTTACACGGCTCGAAAATTTTATTTTGCAACCGATTTTGGGCATCGAAGACGTGCGAACCGACAAACGGATTGATTTTGTTGGCGGCATTCGCGGCACTTCGGAACTCGAAAAATTGGTTGATTCGGGCAAATGGAAAGCCGGTTTTTCGATGTTTCCGACAACCGTTGAACAACTTTTGCAAGCCTCGGACGAAAACCAAATTATGCCGCCGAAATCAACGTGGTTCGAGCCGAAATTGCGCGACGGTTTGCTGATTCATTTGATTTAAAACGCGGAGAATGCAGAAAAAATTAGAATAAAATCTCTGCGTCCTCTGCGTTCTCTGAGGTAATTTTTAACTCAAATTTATTAACCTTTGAATCTGCATCCGAACTTTCTCGTCCGTTTCGGTTTCCAAGATATTTTTCAAGATCGGCTCGTAAAATCTGCCATATTTTTTCAGATAATTTCGCGCTTCTTCGCGCACTTTCGGCGAATTTGAACGCAAAAATCCGACTTGTTTCCCCACGTCATTTTCCATTTCAGGCGTGATGATTTCGGTGCGTCCGACCAGAACACGAATGGTTTCATTCGGTTGCGGTTCAATTTTCAAAGGCAAAATTTTATCGGTTGATTTGCGCGTCAGAACATAAAAAACCCGCAAACCTTCTTCAAACCAAGAATCTTTCCAAGTTTCAATCATCGCTTTCGCTTCCTTCGTGTAAAGACCTTCCGCAACGAGAATTTTTTCAAGTTCGATAAAAACATCCGCCTGTATTTTATTTGTTGCGGGGCGTTCGACAATCGTTTCTTGTTTGAGCGATTCGATAAATTTAAAACCGATGCGTCCGCCGCGATTTTCAAAAACGATTATGTTTTTTACTTCGTCCGTTCCCGAATCTTTTAAAATCAGATTTTTGCCGTCAATTTTTACCGACAAAGGCAAGCCGAAATTGCCGACACCACGATAAAACAAAAACTTTTCCGTTTCGATTTTGGTTTTATCGGCATTGCAAACCTGAAGTGGCACGGCATCGGTTTCACGCGCCGGATAATAATGACTGTATGAAACTTCGCGCAAATAATTCGGCTGTTCGTTGGGCAAAAGTTTGATTGTTCCCCACTTGATGCCATTTCCAAAGTTGGAACTTTGATTATTACCCGCTTTGTTGTTGACGATGCTCGCCTGCGGATACCATTCGGTAATGTTTCCGCCCGGAAATTCGACGCTTGCCTGAATTTCCATCTCATTTTTCGTGTAAAAATAAATGACCGGCGTTTCCATCCGAACTTTCGCCAAAGTCCGAGTTTTGCCGTTGCGACGAGTTTCGTAAGTGTTGCGAAAGCCGTCCGTTTTGGTTTCGTCATAGACAAAACCAGGCAAATCGCTTGCACCGTTAAGCGGTCGCCAATCAACCGCCGTGCCGTTTCGTCCGGCAATCGAAGTAAAAGTTCCCCATTCGTGAACTACCAAATCATTGAGCGAAAATTTTGCTTCAACCGTTTCGGGACGGTAAAAATCGGAGAGCAGAGCAGTTAAAATCAAAATCAATGCAAAAATAATCCGTTTCATAATTTTTCTCCTATGATGAATGTCTACTCCAAAGACAAAGTTTTCACTCTGCCAATTCAAAATTGTTGAAATCTGCAAACACCCAATTGTTGGTTAGAGTGTTGTAGATTATTCCTAAGAATTTCCTTGCCAACGCGATTTTC
>JBBSAX010000244.1:0-7365 GCA_038251885.1 Pyrinomonadales bacterium
TATTTCGTCAGCACAGTCGGCGCACACGGAACAGAAAAAATGATCAAGAGTTATGTAAAACAACAAGGTAAGCCGGAAGACGACAGACAACTCCGGCTCTTTTAATACCCCGTCAGCTTGCTGCGGGGTAGTTTATTAACGCTAAAACTCTGCGTTGGATATTTCTTTTTCTCAAATACTTGCGCGAAATCCGGCGACGGCTTAATCTATTAGTGTTATGAACACACAACTTTCTGAAATTTTACAGCTATCGGTTGCCGAACGGATTCAGCTTGTCGAGGACATTTGGGACAGCATTGCGACTGTTCCAGAAGCTGTTTCATTGACTGAAGAACAAAAAGTGGAACTTGACCGACGATTAGAAGCATATCAAGCCAATCCGAGCGAGGGCATTTCGTGGAACGATCTGAAGACAAAATTGCGAAAACGGGCGTAACACGGGAAATTATTGTTCGCCCCGAAGCAGAAGCCGAAGTAAAAAAAGCGTTTGAATGGTACGATGAACAAAGCGAAGGTTTGGGACTTGAGTTTTTGCGGGCGATTGATGCTTGTCTGTCCGGCGTAATGCGTAATCCGTTTGCATATCAAATTGCCAAAGTTCCAAACGTCAGACGCGCTCTTGTCAGACGTTTTCCGTATGCTTTGTTTTACTTGGTTGACGACGACGCAATTGTGGTTATCGCAGTTTTCAATATCAAACGCCAACCGATTGATTGGTCAGCGCGGGTGTAACATAAATCAGTTAAATTTTAGCTTTTACGGCGATAGTTCCATCTCTAAAAAACATCATTAATCAATAAATCTTCATAAGAATCGCGCTTTCTGACCAATTCAACATCGCCGTTTTCTCTAATCAATACAACCGCCGGAAGTTGGCGACCGTTGTATTGGAACATTTGCGCGATTGAATATGCGCCGCAGTTTAATAATGCTAAAATTTCGCCGACCTCAACATTTTCGGGGAGATTCCGATAATCGGGAAGTCTGCCTTCGCCTTCAATGTCGAAATAAACGTCGCCGCCGTCGCATAAAGGTCCGGCGAGTTTGTATTTTGTGGCGTGTTCTTCATCAGATCTTTCGGCAGAAATTAGTTGGTAATACCATTTATAAGTTTCCATCGAAAGCAGAATATTGAAACCCGCGTCAGTCAAAAGCCACGAATCATTTTTGATTTTAGATTTTGGATTTTGGATTTCTTCTGCTAACTGCTGACTGCTAACTGCTAACTGTTTTATCGGTCTTTCTTTTTTGTTTCTAACAGTTGTCAGACAAATTCCCGCGTCGGCGATGACGCTTCTGCCGGGTTCGAGCAGGAGTTCGATGTTGTCGAGAAGATGCGAAGCGTCGGCTTTTTCGGCGGCTTCCTTCATTGTTTGCCACGCGTCGCGCAAAACTTCGGCAGGTTCGAGAGTTGCGGAAAAAAGTTCGCGCTGCGCTTCGTGAAAATCTTCGTTTTGTGCCGAATCGCGCAGATAATTTACGGGAAAACCGCCGCCTAAATTAAGGTGCGAAAGCATGTGTCCGGTTTCCTTGTGAATTTGCCAGAGATTTTCAAAAAGAGTTTTTAACGCTTCCGAATAAGGCTCTGAACGCGGATTTTGCGAGCCGATGTGCAGATGAATTCCGCAAAGATTTAGAAATTCATTGTCGGGTTTCCAACGCCGAAAAGCTAAAAGTGCTTCGTCCGGCATCATTCCGAATTTTGAAGTTAAAAGCGCGGTCTGTAAGCCGGAAAGCGTGTCGCTTTCGATTTCGGGAACAAGGCGAAGCGAAACATTGGCGCGTTTACCCAATTTTCGCGCGACTTTTTCGGTCAATTCAATTTCAAATATTGAATCCGCCTGAATCGCGTAAATTCCTGCGTTTATAGCTTCTTCGAGTTCTTGCTCGGTTTTGCTTGTGCCGTTGAAAATAATCTGTTCGGGCGCGAAACCGATCTTCAAAGACTTAAAAAGCTCGCCGCCAGAATTTACTTCCAAATCCGCGCCTGCGTCTTTCACAGTTCGCAAAATCGCCATATTTGAATTGGCTTTCGCGGCGTAGCAAACCTTTAATTTGCAATCAATTTCATTTTCAGCGCGTTTTAATCGGGCGATGTTTTGTTTAATGCGTGATTCGCTGAAAACAAAAAGCGGCGTGTCAAATTTTTGCGCTAGTTCAATAGTTGAAACGCCGCTGATATAAAGTTGTCTATTTTTTAATTCGAGAAAATTTTCGATTGTCCAAGCTGGATTCATTAAATTATTAAACCTAAAAATCTTATAAAAAACAATTTGGAAATTCAAAAACGGAACGCGAACTTCAGTTCGCCAAACTTAATTTATTATTAGCGGAATTTAGTCTGATTTGATGGGATATTCTCAAATATTACCGGCGAACTGAAGTTCGCGTTCCGATAATAAAAACTTGCAAACCCATTAAAAATTCTTATGGACGAAAAGAAAATATTGCTGTATATTCAAACCATAATCAATTTAAAAGCAAGAAAAGTATATGTAGCTATAAGAATAGCTGATGAAGTTGGATTTAAAAATTTGAAATAAATTCAGAGTAATTACCGTATGAAAATGGAAATCAGACAATTAAAAGCATTTATCGCAATTGCGGAAACAAAGACATTTACGGCAGGTGCGCGTGAAATCAGCATCACGCAGGCGGCGATTTCGATGCAGATTCAGCAGCTTGAAAAGGAAATCGGGTTGCAGCTTTTTACAAGGACTTCGCGGCGCGTGATTATCACGGAAGCGGGCGAGTCTTTGCTCCGGCGAGCGCGGAAAATTCTGCGCGAACACGACACGGCACTTGCCGAAATTGCCGAAATTGCCGGTGCGGAATACGGCAGATTGCGCGTCGGTTCGGCTTCGGCAATGTTTGCGACGGCGCAATTACCGAAGATTCTCGAACGATTAAAGGAGAAGTTTCCGAGCGGACAAATCACGGTTTCGTCCGGCACAAGTCAGGTTTTGGTCGAGAAAATTATGCACAATGACATTGATGTCGCATTTGTTTCTCTGCCGGTTGATAATGCGAATATTTTTACCGAAACGCTCTTTAGCGACGAAATGGTTGCCATCGCGTATCCGTCGCATTCGCTTGCCAAAAAGAAAACAATAAGTGCGACAATTCTAGCCAAAGAGGATTTGATCTTAGGCGAACAAGGCGGAAATGCCCGTCGGATGATTGATGAATTTTTTGACGACGCGCATGTTCGCCCGAATGTCGTGATGGAACTTTCGCGTCAGGAAGCGATCAACAAAATGGTCGAAAACAAAATGGGAGTCGGCATTTCCGGGACAAAATACGTTGCCGATGACATTACTGCGGGAAGATTGACTTCTTGGAAATTAGAAGGCGCGAACATCAAATGGGATTTAGGTTTAGCACGTTTGCGCGGCGGATATTATTCGCCGATTACCAAAGAGTTTGTCGAACTCTGCAAGGAGAGTTTTGCCGACCGCGAAAATGTTGTCAAAACTCAAAGCAAGGCGAAAGGCAAGTAAATGGGAATTATGAATGATGAGTTATTAAATTCAAGTAAGATGTGCTTCCGCGATATTTAATTTCCGTTTTCGCGTAACCAGAAAAACTCCCGTAAATATCAAAAGCATTGCGCCTATAATTTGATTTTTCCATGGTTCGCCCAATACCATAATTGCCAGAAAAGTTCCGATCAAGGGCTGTAAATAAACATAAACCGCAACAATCGAAGGTTCGACGCGAGCCAACGCCCACGCATTAAAAAAGTAAGCCAGAATTGTCGAAAAGATCACGACTCCGCCAAGCGCAAGCCACGAGAGTGAACTGACATTATTTAATTCGACCGAGCTTAGCGAGAATAATCCAATCGGAACATTTATCAAACTTCCGAAAATAAAAACCCACGCAATTGATTTCAATGCGCCGTAATGACTGATTAATTTTTTGGAAATCGCAATGTAGATCGCATACGAAAAACTATTGAGAATAATTAAAATATCGCCCTGCGTCGTCGTCGAAGAAAAACTTGCCTTACGCGGATCAATCAAATAGATCACGCCGAGCGCGGCGATAAAAATTCCCAAAATCTTGCGCCAGCTCAAAACATCATTCCCGACAATCGCACTGACAATTATTGCGAAAACCGGAATCAAAACCGCAAGAAGGGAAGTATTCGTCGCCGTTGTCATCGAAAGCCCCGTGAAAAAAAGCAGTTGATTAACAGTAATTCCGAATAGCGCGAAAAAGGCGAAATAAAGATAATGAATTTTTTTATCAAGATGAAGATTTCCGCGAAATCTCTGTAAAACATAAAATGCCAATGCACCGCCGCCGACTCTGAACCCGACAATCGCCATCGGCGGAAATCCCAAAAGCGCAATTTTCCCCATAATTGCTGAAGCACCAAACAATATCTGAACGGCGATCAACGCAATATGCGGCGCGTAATTTTTTTCGGAATCAATAATTTCTTCCATCACAAAAACAAAATTTTATGCTACCAAATCCTGCTTTGAAATGTCAGTAGCCGGTTGTTTTTATTTCACACTAAAAGAAAAAGTTAGAAAAATTCTAATGTTTTAATGTATATTGGAACAACGCTTTACAAAAATAATTTGGATTGAAAAGAAAATGATAATTGAAACTCTAACGACTCTTCGCGTCGCCGCCGGTTTAGTTGGTTTTGGTGCATCGCTCTATAACAATCAAGACAAAGATGGATATTTTGACTTTGGAGAGTTTTCAAATGCTATCTTTGGGCAGGTTGTCGGCGGGCTTTTTAATGATTATCTGAACGAAGGTAAGGCGAAGGCTTACGAAAAATTTCATAAACAATACTCGCGGATAAGTATTGAAAAAGATTCGCTTAATCACGACTTACAAAAAGCCGCCCGCAAAGCGCAATTGATAGCAACATTTTTCGCGGCGCAAGATTGTCTCGAAAAAGTTAAAGCGACAAATCTACCTGACGACGAAAAAAACAAGATAGTCAAGGTTTATGACAAGGCAAAAAGTTGGGTTGGCAAAAAAGACAGCCGACAGGTTTTTCTTGAGTCTGTTATTGAATATCTTAACGAACGAATAAACGGCATTGACGACGAAGATTTTAGCGGAACTTTAACTCCCGAACAGTTTGATTCCGTTTTCGACACTTATAAGAAAGCCGTTGACAACAAATCACAAAAACGGTTTGCCGATGAATTAAAGGCTGATATTATCCGCGAATTTGAGGTTTTGGCGATTGCCGACAAAGATTTCAGAATAGATTCGGAAGGTTTTGAAAAACTAAAAAATGCCATTAATAACGGCTGGAATGAATTAGTTCAAAAAGATATTGTCAGCGAACATTTTGTAACAATCAGCATTATAAACGCGTCGCAATCCAAAATCGGAAACAAATATGATTGGTTTAATTTGGTCTGCATCATTTTTAACGAAGAGTATAAAAATAATCCGAGAGTCGAAGCCGCCGCACAAAAACAGTTGTTACTAAAGATTTGCGATAAGTTAGATAGTTTCGGCAAACTCAAAGGTAAAACCGTCAAACAATTAACTAAACAAATTTCTGCCTTTGCTGATGACATTAAATACATCCGCAAGGGAATTAATAAAGCTAATAGAGGGATTAAGAAAGCTAACAAAGGGATTGGTGCATTGGACGAGAGCGTTGCAGATTTGCATGTCAAGTTTGATGAATTTACTCAGGGTATTCCGCGAAACATAAAGTTCAATTCTCAGTTTCCGCCGAATATGAATGACAAGGTTTATGGACGGAATGATGAAATTGATGAGCTTATTGATTTTTTGAAAACTAAAAGTGAACATCCGGCAATTGTCGGGATGACCTGTTTGGGCAAGACTTCTTTGATTCGCAAGTTTTTGCATAAACATTATGACCAAGAACAGAACGAATCTTTACTTCCCGAAATTTTTACCGATGTTTTGTATTTGGATTGCGGACAAATTCTGACATTTGAAAAACTTTTACAGCAATTTAATTTGTTTATGCAGACGGCTGTTCAATATGTGGACGGTGAAAAAGATGAATTTTGGAATAATGATGTTTTTTCGCTGTTCGGGGAACACAAAGTTTTGTTGATTTTCGATAATTTTGAAAACTGGCAAAAAGATAGTAAACACCTGAATGATGAGATAAAAGCCTTTCTCGAAACATTTCTGGCAAATCCGCATCTGGCAAAAGCCGTTTTTCTCTCGTGGTTTTTGCCGCACGAAGAGGATGAATTCGATACAAAGGTTGAAAGTTTGGAAAACATCACCGAAGAACTTGAAAAAGGCTTAGAACACGACGAGGCTTTGAAACTTGTTTGGGAAGAAAGCAAAAAGTTTTGCGGTAAAAATAGTTTGGCTGATTTGGATATAGTTTCGGGAGTCGAATTGACCGCATTTTTTAGAGATGTTTCCTATAATCCGCAGTCAATTCAATCAATGGTGTATTTTATCAAGCGTGAGCAATGCACATTTCGGGAATTTCTCACCAAATATCAAAGAGCCTTCAACAATTTAGAGAACGATGACAGCGAACTCGATGAAAAGCGCAACAAAATCTTGCGTCCGGCGAAGGCTTTGATCCGGTTGCAGATTTCTTTGCTCAATCCGAAAGCAATCGAACTCTTACATCACATTGCTTTTTACGATATTGAAGTTCCGCAAGATATTTTGGTTTTAGATTTGGAAAATATCGAAAAGGAATCGGAAGAAAATCGCACCCGACTCAATCGTCTGGCAAACGACCGTTTAGTTATCAAAAGCGTCAATCGCCTTGACCAAGAACCTTTTGCCTTTTTTACCTTACACGAAACTATCCGCAAAACCCTTGAAGATGATTTGTATGTATTTAAGAATAATCACAAAACCCATCTCAAAAATCTCGCCAACCAAATGGAAGCTAAAACCCGCAATGCGTGGGAAAATAAACTCTTTTACAAAATGCTTGCCTTAACGGAATGTTGTGAAAAACTCGAAGATCATCTGATTAAAACCGCGCAAAGTCCATTGCGCCAATATCAGCGGGATTTAGTGGATTTTTATAAAGCTATGGCTTCGCAACAAATTGCCGAAACTTTCGCGGTTAATCTGACAGTTGAGCAAATAAAACAACTGCGAGTAAAATCCGAAGAATTATATCTGGATTACATCAAAAAATATCCGAATGACGCATTGGCTTACTACAATCTCGGAAATTTGCTTGCCAAAGATGAAAGTCGTCGGGCGGAAGCGGAAGAGAAATATAACACGGCGATTGAATTGAATCCGAATTACGCAAATGCTTACAACAATCTCGGAAATTTGCTTGCCAAAGATGAAAGTCGTCGGGCGGAAGCGGAAGAGAAATATAACACGGCGATTGAATTGAATCCGAATTACGCA
>JBBSAX010000245.1:0-7337 GCA_038251885.1 Pyrinomonadales bacterium
AAATAAATAAATTTTTAAATACATTTTCGCGTAAAATATTTAAAAAACGGGGGCCACCCGCTCCTAAATGGCCGTGTGTTTTTTTTTTTATAAAAACCCCCCTTTTCTGGCCCCGTTTCCGCCTCGCATCTCGTTTTCTACATCATCTTATTTACGCAACTTGGTATAAGTATGAACTAAAAGTAATTTTTCAATAAACGCCGGAAAAAATAAAAAACTGTCTGCCGGGAGCGCATGCATCTTGCGTGCTGAGTGCGATAGCGCGAAAAAGCGCGTGCCTTAAAGAAAGTTTTGAGTAAACAGTGGTTTTCACACCGTTTTGCATTTGAACGAACTTATGCCAACTATTCAATGCCGCGCAATCCATTTATTTTGAACTACCAAACTGTGTATGGTTGGGATTTAAGTTCGCCGGCTTTCAAAGAGGTTGTCAGCAGAGAAGCTATTTGGCAATAAAATTATTCGAGAGTTGCCAGCCAGATGTCAGACTCGGTTTTTCTCAACGCAAAGTAAATTGAGCGATTGTCGGGCGAAATCGTCATATTTTGCAAATCGTTCGGGGCAACGGACAAGATTTCTTTCGCCTTTTTCGTGGTGGAATCTATCAGAAAAACTTTATCGCTGTCGAAGAAAATCAGTCGCCGATTATCGTTTAGCCAAATAGGAGTTTCGCCGTAATCGGTCAGTTCGGTATATTTCCGCGAGGCAAAATCATAAATCAAAACACCTTCGATTTTCGGATCATTTCCCGTTTTCATCGCGGCGATCTGTTTACCGTCCGACGACCACGAAGCTGCCATAATCCAATCTTTGGAATTTTCAAACGGCGGCAGCCATTGCTGCATTTGTCCGGTGAATTTTTTGTCGCTTTCAAAAATAAACGGAAAGCCTTCGCTAAGATTACCGAGCAGACTTTGACCGTCGGGCGACCAAAAGAGCATTTGCATATAATTGCCTTCGGTGTTTGTAATCTGTTGTAAATTACTGCCGTCGGCGTTGATTGTCCAGCCTTCGTATCTGCCGGAACGGTTGGAATAAAAGACGAGTTTATTGCCGTCGGGCGACCAGCGCGGCGCACGGTCTTTGCTTATGTCGTTGGTTAATTGGCGAATATTTGAGCCGTTGCGCCGCATTATAAAAATGTCTTCCTGCTTGTCGCGGATTGCGTCGAAAGCGATAAATTCGCCGTCGGGCGAAACAGCCGGATTGCGGTCAACCTTCGCGCCTTGCGTGATTTCGATTGGTTTATCAACAATCTTTTCGCTTGCCGGATTAAAGTCGTATTTGACGATATTTGCCGATTTATTGACCTGCACAAAACCAAAAAGTTTTCCGTCGCGTGAAAAAGTCAGATGCTGTGAAAACTGCGACGGCGTGGTGATTGATTCGGGCTGTCCGAGAGTTTTTCCGGTTGTTTCATCAATCGAAACGCGCCAAAAATTCATACTGCCGCCGCGATTACTCGAAAAATAGAGATGTTTTCCGTCCGGCGACCACACCGGATTCCAATCTAAAAAAGCGTCATTTGTCACGGAAACAGGCTCGCCGCCATCTTTGGAAACGGTTTTTATATCGCGCTCGTTCGCCGCGTTTAATCCCCAAAAGGCGATTCGCGTTCCTGCCGGCGACCAATTCGGCTGAACGGAATCTTCTTTGGTAATCGTATGTTTTTCGCCCGTCTCTACATCAACGACCACCAAAACGCCACCGGCTCCACGGTCGAACGGTTCATAAAAACCAGCGGTCGAAAAAACGATTTCTTTGCCGCCGGGCGACCACGACGGATGAAAACCCGAATCGGTAACGCGCCGAGCGTTTTCGCCCGTCGCGCCCATTATAAAAATTCCGCCGCCCATTCGTTCCGAACGAAACGCGATTTGTTCGCCGTTTGGCGAAAAGACAGCTTGCGTGTCGTCATCGGTCGAATCTTTAGTCAGATTTACCGCATTCGCGCCGCCAACTCTTTGAACGTAAATATCCCAATTTCCGCTTTCGCGGCTCGCGTAAATAATCGTTTTGCCGTCAGGCGCGAGACTCGGAAAAAGTTCTTCGCCGTTTTGACTCGTCATCTGCGAATAATTGAAATTTTTGCCTTCTTCGGCGGGTATGTTTGAAAAGTAATTGAACAAAAAATATACACCCGTAAGCGAAATTAAAATCGCACAGACAGCAATCGGATAAAAAATCCCGGCGCGTTTTCTTTCGGCAAAGGTAAAATTTGCGTTTGATAAATTCGAGTTTGAATTTTGTTTGAGAGTTTGCAAATCGCGGCTCAAATCGGACACGGTTTGATAACGGTTTTCGCGCTTTTTTTCAATGGCGTGTTTGATAATTCGGTCTAAAGCAAGCGGAATTTCCGAGTTTGATTCGTTTAAAGACGGTGGATTTTTATTTATTGTGGCGTTATATATCGCCGCGTCGGACGCGCCTGCAAACGGCGAAATGCCCGAAAGCATTTCATATAAAACTACGCCGAAACTGAAAATATCTGTCCGCGCATCAACATTTTCGCCGAGTGCTTGTTCGGGCGACATATAATTTATCGTTCCCATTACGCGATTCGGCGCAGTTTGGTCGCGTGTTTCAGATGTATCAAGCGTCAATTTCGCCAAACCGAAATCTAAAACTTTTACGATTCCGTCTTTGCGAATCATAATATTCGCAGGTTTAATGTCGCGGTGAACGATGCCAACCGAATGCGCCGATTCGAGTGCGCTCGTGATTTGAATGGCAATGTCAATCGTTTCATTTACGCTCAGATTCTTTTCGGAAATTCTCCGGCGTAAAGTCTGCCCGTCAATAAATTCGGTGGCTATAAAACTCAAATTTTCGGCTTTTTCGATTTCGTAAATCGTGATGATATTCGGATGATTGAGCGCGGAAACGGCGCGGGCTTCCTGTTTAAAACGCTCCTGTCTTTCGGAATCGGTTGCAAATTGCGGCGGCAATAATTTGAGCGCGATTTTGCGTCCGAGTTTAGTATCTTCCGCCAAATAAACTTCGCCCATTCCGCCCGCACCGAGCGGCGAAATCACGCGGTAATGATTCAAATTTTTCCCGACAATATTTTGATTTGCGCCTTGTATAAAAAGCGCGGCGGCAAGGTCTTCGAGCGGAGTTTCGATGAAATTTACGGCTTTTTCGTCAAATTTAAGCAAAGATTCAACTTCACGGCGCAATTCATCGTCGCCGAGGCAATTTTGTTTTAGAAATTCATCACGTTCAGAAAGGGATTTTTCTAAAACCGCGTGATAGATTTCTTCGATTTTCGAGAGTTTGCTCACAAAGAAGAAAGATTATTTGCCTGCGAAACATACAAAAGAAACGAAAATTTAAATCAAACAGAAGAAATGTTTTCGTATATTTCGTGTGTTTCGCAGGCAATAAAATTATTGTTGATTCGACAACTCGCGCAACAGCCAAGTCTTTGCAAAACGCCAATCGCGCATCACGGTTTCGGGCGAGATTTTCAGAACTTCCGCCGTTTCTTCAACAGATAAGCCGCCGAAATAGCGCAGTTCAACGACACGACTTTTGCGCTCGTCTTCTTTTTCCAACTTTTTCAATGCCTCATCAAGCGCGATAACTTCTTCGATTCGTTCATTTGAAACAATTGCGGCTTCTTCCAATGACACGATTTGCGCTCCGCCACCTCGTTTATTGGTTTGGCGACTGCGGGCATGGTCAACTAATATATGCCGCATTGCGTTTGCCGCAACTGCGAAAAAATGTGTGCGGTTGGCAAAATGCTTTTCTTTGTTATCGGCAAGTTTCAGATACGCTTCGTGAATCAGTGCGGTTGTCTGCAAAGTGTGTCCCGACGGCTGGCTGTTCATATAACGCTTTGCCATTTTATGCAGTTCTTCATAGACGAGCGGCATCAAGCGTTCCAAGGCATCACCGTCGCCGTCGCTCCAATCAGCCAAAAGTTTTGTTACATCCTGCGGAATATCTGCCATTTTTAATGAAAAAATTATGCTTGGAAAAATTATAGCCTTGTTTGCCGAAAATTATCAAAAAGATTATTTTAAGTTTCCTGACAGGTTCGGCGGCGATTTCTCGTTTATAAAATTAGGAGAGAAAAAATCAACAAAATTATTATGGAAATAAAGGTAATGCAAACAATTTATAAATTTATCGGACAAACGGCGAGGCTTTTGATGTTGACGGGGATATTAATTCTGAGCGCGGGAGCGGCGACGAGCGTTTTCGGTCAAACTCCGAATCTGTCAATCAATGATGTTTCGCTGAACGAAGGCAGTGCAGGAACGACCGCGTTCAACTTTACGGTCAATCTCTCATCACCGGCTTCGGCAGGCGGCGTGACTTTCGATATTGCGACGGCGAACGGAACGGCAGTCGCGCCAAGCGATTACACTCAAAAAAGTCTGACTTCGCAGTTAATTCCCGCGGGCAATTCGACCTATACCTTCACGGTTTTGGTCAACGGCGATACAACGCCCGAAGCGAATGAAACTTTTTTTGTCAATGTAATCAATGTAACCGGCGCATCGGTATCGGACGGACAAGGTCAAGGCACGATTGTCAATGACGACGCGGCACCAAATCTGTCAATCAATGATGTTTCACTGAATGAAGGCAATTCGGGAACGACCGCGTTCACCTTTACGGTCAATCTCTCGGCTCCGGCTCCGGCAGGCGGCGTGACTTTCGATATTGCGACGGCGAACGGAACGGCAGTCGCGCCGGGTGATTACACCTCACGAAGTCTGACGTCGCAGGTTATCCCGGCAGGCAGTTCGAGTGCGACCTTCACGGTTCAGGTCAACGGCGATACAACGCCCGAAGCGAATGAAACATTTTTTGTCAATGTAACGAATGTAACCAACGCCATTACATCGGACGGGCAAGGGCAAGGCACGATTGTCAATGACGATTTCGTGCAGTGGACGGTGACGAAAACCGCCGACACGAACGACGGCGTGTGCAATACCGATTGCAGCTTGCGCGAGGCGATTGCCGCTTCGGGCGCGGGCGACACGATTCAATTCGCTTCGCCGCTGTTCGATTCGCCGCAGACGATTACGCTTTCACTGGGCGAGTTGGGAATTACCGGCAACGCTTCACTAACTATTAACGGGACGGGCGCAAACCGGCTTTCGATTTCGGGCAATAATGCCTCGCGCGTCTTTTTTGTCGGTCCGCAGGCGAATCTGACGCTCAATAACCTGACGGTCACGGGCGGCAGCGTCAGCAACCAAAACGGCAATGCCGGCGCCGGCATTTATAACAACGGCACAACGACGCTGACCAATTCGACTGTCAGCGGAAACTCTGTGCCGAGTAACGGACTTGGTGCCGGTATTACCAACAGCGTAGGAACGCTGACCGTGATTAACTCGACCATCAGCGGCAACTTTGCTCCGGGCGGCGGCGGGGGCGGCATCCTCAACGACATCGGAACAGTGACGCTGACCAATTCAACCATCAGCGGCAACACTTCTCCGAGCGGCGGTGTCGGCGGCGGCATTTTCAATGTCAACGGAACGGTAACGATCAAAAACTCGACCATCACAGGCAACTCTGCGACGGACAACGGACTCGGCGGAGGCATTTACAACCAAGGCACGGTCAACGTGCTCAACACTATCATTGCGGGTAACACATCTGACAGCGGCGCGGACTATTTGGGCACGCTGACCTCGCAGGGAAACAACCTCATAGGCAACGCAGCGGGCGCGACCATCAGCGGCACGACTAACGGCAATATTCTCAATCAAAACGCGCAGCTTCTGCCGCTGGGCAATTACGGCGGAACAACTCAGACGCACGCTCTTTTGCCGAACTCGCCGGCGGTCAATAACGGAACTGCGACGGGCTCGCCGACACTCGACCAGCGCGGTAAAGCCAGAGTCGGTGCAACGGACATCGGCGCGTTTGAAGCACCGGCAAATCTCATCGTCACCAACACGGGAAACGCTGCGGGCAGTCTGCGCGATGCCATTTTTACGGCAAGCGAAACGACCGCTGACGAAAGCATTTCGTTTCAGATTCCGCCGACGGACGCGGGCTGTGCAAACGGCGTTTGCACCATCAATTTGAACGGCGCTCAACTAACGGTCAACAGCGCGGCGACCGCCGGAAGTCTGTTGATAGCAAACGCAACGGGCGCGTTGAGTTTGCGCGTGTCTGGCAACAATCAAAGCCGCGTCTTCAATGTCAACAGCGGCGGCAATTTAACGCTCGACAATCTGACCGTCATGGGCGGCAGAGTCACCGGCAGTTCCGGCGGCGCAGGCATTTTCAACAACGCAGGCGCACTGACGATTACCAACAGCACAATCAGCGGGAATGCCGCCATCGCCGGCGGCAATGGCAGTAATAACGGGGGCGGTATCTTCAATATAAACGGCAATGTGTCGCTTGCCAACACTACCGTCTCTGGAAATTCCGCCACCGGCAACAGTTCTAACCTCGGGGGCGGCATTTCCAACATCCTTGGCACATTGACCATTACCAACTGCACGATCAGCGGTAATTCCGCCACCGGCGGTGACATTAACGCGGGCGGCGGGATTGACAACTCCAATGGGACGACGGTCAATGCCCGCAACACCATCATCTCCGGCAACACCGCCGAAATCAGTCCCGATTTGTTCGGTTCGCTGAATGCAAACACCAACAATCTAATCGGCGGCAACGCCCTGCTCGCCCCGCTCGGTTTCTACGGCGGCGGAACGCAAACACACGCACTTTTATCTAATTCTCCGGCAGTCAACGCCGGAAACACATCCGCTTCGCCGACACTCGACCAACGCGGTGCAGGAAGAGTCGGCAATGTGGACATCGGCGCGTTTGAACTCAACAATTCGGCGAACGGCGGAAACTTTGTCGCTCAACTTCCCACCGGCACGCAGAATGTTCAATACAGCTACACGCTCATTCCCGAAGCCGGCTCGACCGCTTACTGCATCTTGGCGGGCAATCTTCCTGCGGGGTTGTCCGGCATTGATCCGTGTCCGAACCAACTTGGAGATGGTTATTCCGACAAGCAAGCGAATCTCTCGCCATCGGCGGCACTGACCATCAGCGGCACACCGACACAGTTCGGCACATCCAATTTCTCGCTCAGAGCGACAAACGGCGGAAACACGAATATCACCGATTTCACCTTAAACATCCTCGGACCGACCGCCGCCAATGTTTCTGTTTCGGGCAGAGTTCTGACCAACACGGGCAGAGGTTTGCGAAATGCGGTTGTTACAATGACAGATTCAAACGGCGAGATTCGCACGGCGCGTTCCAATACGTTCGGCTATTACAGATTTACGAATGTCGGAGCGGGCGAAACTTATGTTTTTGCGGTCAATTCAAAA
>JBBSAX010000246.1:0-7326 GCA_038251885.1 Pyrinomonadales bacterium
ATTTTACGACCATCGCCGGATTAGTGACGAGCGAAGCGGGATATGTTCCGAAAATCGGCGAAAATCTGCTTTTTCGCGGACTCGAAGTTGAAATTATAAAAGCCGATGAAAAGAAAATCTATCTTTTAAGAATTAAAAAATTTATTCTAGAAACCCGATCTGAAAGTGAAGAAATCTTACCGTAATTATTGGCTTAGACCGCCGGATTGTGATATAAACTCCATTAAAGAACAATTGTTTAAAGAAACAATACGGTAAATTTTGAAAAAATTATTTTTCAAAATTTGCAAAACTTTCTATTCTAGTCCCCCAGTCCAATTTTTATTGGATATTAACCAAAAAAGTTTAATCAACATTAGCTTTTAGCAAGAAAAGGAGTACAAAAAAATGGCTATCAGACTTGGCGACACAGCACCCGATTTTACAGCCGATACGACCGGCGGAAGAATCAATTTCCACGAATGGATCGGAGATAATTGGACGGTGCTTTTTTCGCATCCGAAAGATTACACGCCCGTTTGCACGACCGAACTCGGGATGGCGGCAAAGCTCAAAGACGAATTTGACAAAAGAGGTGTCAAAGTCATCGGTTTGAGCGTTGATTCGCTCGATTCGCACGAAGGTTGGGCAAGAGACATCGAAGAAACACAACACGCACAATTGCATTTTCCGATGATTGCCGATGAGGATCGAAATGTTTCAAATCTTTACGATATGATTCATCCGAACGCCGATGATACTTTTACGGTTCGCTCGGTTTTCGTGATTGATCCGAACAAAAAAGTCAGACTGACGCTGACCTATCCGGCAAGCACCGGACGGAATTTTGATGAAATTCTGCGCGTTATTGATTCAATACAACTGACCGATAATTACAAAGTCGCAACTCCGGTCAACTGGAAAGACGGCGACGATTGCATTATCCTTCCGTCGCTTTCCGACGAAGAAGCAAGAGAAAAATTCCCTGCCGGTTTTGAAACTGTAAAACCGTATTTGCGAATTACACCGCAACCGAACAAAGGCGAAAAATCAACTTCCGCTTAATTTTAACAACAAAACTTTTAGCACGGATTTTGACTTTCAAAATCCGTGCTATTTTTATGTAAAAATTTAATTAAAAAACTTGACCTTATACATACATATCTGTATAACAATTTATGAGATTCGATTGGGATGACAACAAAGCAATTGTTAATATCAAAAATCACGAGGGCGTTACTTTTGATGATGCAATTAAAGTCTTTAATGATATTTGGGCAGTTGATGATTATGATAGCGACCATTCAGATTTTAGCGAAAAGAGATTTGCAATAGTCGGCTTGGATGGCGAAAAACTGATCCACGTTACATTTACAATTCGCCAAGATGAAGATGAAAATGAGATTATAAGAATCATTTCAGCCCGAAAAGCAACAGGAAAAGAAAAGGAAGGATATGAAGAAGCAAGAAACAGATACGACATCTAACGCAGTTGAAATCGAATATACAAAGAAAGATATTGAAGAACTGCGAAAACAAGGTGTTCCCGAAGATGAATTGCCAAAAATCGGCAACCATAAATTCAGACGGTCAAGATTTATTACTCCGGCAAGTGAACAAAAAATAAAAATCACGATGTATCTCGACGCAGATGTTTTATCATTTTTCAAAAAACGCGCCGAAGATTCACACGCCGCGCCATACCAAACGCAGATCAACGCCGAATTGCGAAAGATTATGGAAAATGTAAAGTCAGACGAAGTAACGCAAATTGCTCAAAATATTACAGATGATGAAACAATAAACCGTCTGGCAGATATTCTCGCTGATAAATTACGTGATAAAATTGCGGCGTAAATAAAAAAATGTCGTTCATAAAATAACTCTCACATATTTTTATGTGAGAATTCTCAAATTAAGGAAAAATAAATTATGCCATTTGGAAAAATTAAATTTCAGAAGGAGTTTGAAGAAAGACATCAGCCCTTCTTTCAAAATTGGCAACAAATTCAAGAATTATTCGATCTTTGTGAGGAACATACAAAGACATTTAGCAATCAAACCGATCACTTACTTTATTATCTATTTTTCCAAGTTTGGGAAGACTTTAATTCGACTGTTTTATTATTAGCAAACAGTCATTATGGAAACGCAATGACGATTCTCCGCAGTATGTATGAACATTGTGTAACTATGACTTATATTAAACATCTTCACGATAATCCTATTAAAACAAAAGAAGAAAAACCACTTCCCGATAACATTGATAAGCATCTTCACGATAATCCTATTGAACCAACAGAAGAAAAACTATTTCCCGATAACATTGAAAAGTATTCAGACTTCTTCTATGTAAATGAAAATAAACAACTCAACAAGTTAAAGGAGATTTATGCAGATCAAGAATTTCCGAATGAAAGTTTAATTAAAAGGAATTTTGATAATGTAAAAGAGAAATTTCTTATAACCGATTGCAAAAAATGTAAAACAACAAGAACTAATCATTCATGGTCGCCAAATAGTATTATTGCAATGGCTCAAAAAGTTAATCTTGACATAAAACATACTTATTTTTGCTACTATATGGGATTAATCGAATCACACCCTTCTGCAAATTCATTTAATAGTAGTTGGACTAAGAATTCTGATGGCAAAATCTCGCTTAAAATTCAATCTGAGAATGAGGAAAGACATATCTTGTATCATTCATATAGCCTTTTTTTACAATCATCATCTGTCTTACTAAATCATTTTAAAGTAGTTGATGATAAAGGTATCTTCAATACGAATAAAGAAATATTAAAGGGTATTTTAGCTGAAATTTCAAAATAACAATGGCAAAAAAGAAAAGTAAATTTTTAAGCGGCAAACGCATTGATCCGACACCGATTGATAAAAATACGGCGTTGGCGGATTTGGTTGATGAATCATTTATGGCGTATAACGCGGCGCGGCTTCGTGAAGCGTGTCGTCTGTTTTCAAACAAGATGCTTGAAGACGACGTTACAATCGGCGTAACTTTGACGGGTGCATTAACTCCTGCCGGACTTGGGATTTCAGCGATTATTCCGTTGATAAAAGCGGGATTTATTGATTGGATAATCTCGACGGGCGCGAATCTTTATCACGATACGCATTTCGGAATTGGACTCGATCTGCATCAGGGAAATACGCAGATTTCCGATGTCGTTTTGCGCGATGAAGAAGTTGTCCGCATTTACGATATTTTCTTTGATTATTCGGTTTTGCTCGACACCGATTCGTTTTTCAGACGTTTGATCGAAGGCGAAGAATTTCAAAAAACGATGTCGTCTGCTGAATTTCATTATCTTTGCGGGAAATATGTGCGTGAACGCGAAAAGAAACTCGGCTTGAAAGAAAAATCTCTGCTCGGAGTCGCTTACGAATACGGCGTTCCGATTTATACTTCAAGTCCGGGCGATTCGTCAATCGGAATGAACATCGCCGCAAAAGAATTGCAAGGCGGAAAATTGATCTTAAATCCGAATCTCGACGTAAACGAAACTGCTTCAATTGTTCTCGCGGCAAAACGCGGAATAATTCATACGGGCAAAAAGACGAAAAAAGGCGGGAAATCCGCAATTTTCATCTTAGGCGGCGGAAGCCCGAAAAACTTCGCGCTTCAAACCGAACCGCAGATTCAGGAAGTTCTCGGAATTGACGAAAAAGGACACGATTATTTCTTGCAGGTGACGGACGCTCGCCCGGACACGGGTGGATTAAGTGGTGCCACGCCGGGAGAAGCAGTGAGTTGGGGCAAAGTTGATCCCGAAAAACTTCCCGATGCTGTTGTTTGCTATATAGATTCAACCGTCGCTTTGCCGATAATTACGGCTTACGCACTCGCCCGACACGAGCCGCGAGAACCGAAAAGACTTTATGACAGACGCGATGAATTTATGAAACTTTTGCAGAGCGAATACGAAAAATCTACTAGACGATAATGTTAAAATCATTCGGAAGTTTGGATGAGGCTTATCGTTTTTTAGAGAAATTAGGAGCAGCACCCAAACTTTTACTACATATAAAATTGGTTGGCGAAGCTGCTGAAATTTTGATTAGTAAACTTGTTGAATTAGATGTTTCATTTGATGAAGATTTTGTTCGGTTAGGTGTTGTTTTTCATGATGCAGGGAAAATAATTCATACATCGGAACTTTCTGAAAAGGGAAGTAATCACGAACCTGATGGCGAAAAACTGCTTTTGGAAAATGGCGTTAATGAAAAATTAGCAAGAGTTTGTGAATCCCACGGAAAATGGGAAACTTTTGATTGTTCGTTTGAAGAATATTTAATTGCGCTTTCAGATAAACTCTGGAAAGGAAAAAGGGAAAGCAAACTTGAAAATTTAGTTATTGATTTTGTTGCCGAAAAATTAAATCAAGATAGTTGGGATGTTTTCGTAGAATTGGACTCGTGTTTTGAATTTATTGCATCACAAGGAGACTCAAGATTAATGCGAAGTCAAACAAATTGAATTATGAAACTTCAAGCCGAATTAAATAACGAAAGTTACGAAATCGAAATTAAGCGCGAAGGCGAAAAGGTTTTTGCCAGAATTGACGAGCGCGAATATGAACTCGAAGCCAGTCAGCCTGAGCCTAATGTTTATCTGTTGAAAAACGAAGGCAAGATTTATCAGATTTTTGTTTCACCGCGAAATAATTCTTCCGAACCTTTTGCCGTCAATGTTGGAAATCATCAACTTGAAATAAACATTTTCGATCCGAAAAAACTACGCAGTTCGGGCGCATCAGACGCAAATACCGACGGAATCGCGGAAATTAAAACGGCGATGCCCGGAAAACTCGTACGAGTTTTAACGGAAGTCGGCGCGAAAATTTCTGCGGGCGAAGGCGTTTTGGTTGTCGAAGCGATGAAAATGCAGAACGAAATGAAATCGCCGAAAGACGGAATTGTCAAAGAAATTCGCTTTGAAGAAGGCGCGACCGTCAACGCCGGAGATATTTTGGCAATTATCGAGTAAAAAGTTAGGATTAAAAAATTATTTGCCGCAAAAATGCACAAATATTCTTATATCTTTAAATATTTTTGTGTTTCTTGCGTTTTTTTGCGGCTAACTTTCAAGTCCGATGAAACCCACGTTCGATGTCCTTCATCGTCAGCCGCAAAACTACTGGTCTTCCGTGCGGGCAAGTCGTCGGCGATGAAGTGAAAAGCAACCGGTCAATCAACCATTGCATTTTTTCGGGCGTGAGTTTCATATTTATCTTCACGGCGGCTTTGCAGGCGAGCGTTGCGGCGATATTGTCGCGGATCGTTTCGCGGGCGTTTCCGCGTTTTTCGCTCTCGGCAGTATCAAGAATTTCGGCAAAAAGATTTCTGATTTCCGACGGCGGCAGATCGGTCGGAACACTCTTTATCGCAATTGTTCGTCCCGAAAGTCGCATCAAACCGAAGCCGCAGTTTTCCAATTCGTCTTCAACCAAATCAAAGGCAATCGCTTGCGCCGGTGTTAAATCGAAAGTTTCGGGCAATAATAAATTCTGCGATTCAATTTTTCGCTCATCTTCTTTCCGCCTGAATTTATCAAACAAAATCCGTTCGTGCGCGACGTGCTGATCTATCAGAAGCATTCCTTCATCATCAACCGCGATGATAAAACTCTCGTGAAGTTGTCCGATGGGGCGAATTTTCGCCGATGAAAGCTGCTCGATTTCAATAGATTTCGGAATTTTTTGCGCCGAATCTACAGGCGGCAAAACCTCGTAATTTTGGATTTTAGATTTTGGATTTTGGATTTCTGTTGAAAAACTTTCTTCGGTCTTCGGTTTTCGGTTTTCGCTTGTTTCTTGAGATTTGAATTGTGCTATTTGCTCGAAATCTTCGGAAGTTGTCGGAATTTCAAAGTTTTGCGATTCATTTGAGTCTGGAAATCCAGAAGTTTCTAAATTTTTTGATTCTACGAATTTATTTTCTGATTCATCTGAAATTTGATTTTGTTCGTTCTCATTAATTCTCTCACGCTCGGTTTGATTTTGGGAATTAAAACTTATTTCTTCAAAATTTTTGTTGAAATTCTGTGTTTGAAATTCGATTTTTGATTGCTCGGCTTGTGAAAAATCGTTTTCGGTTTGTTGTGTTTGAATGTTTGAAATAAAATTTTCTTCGCGTCCGAAATCGAATTTCTTTTGTTCGATAATTCCGGCTTTTTGCAGAGCATTTTTGACCGCTTCGGCAATTACATCTTTGACGGCGTTTGAACGGCGAAAGCGAACTTCGGTTTTTGACGGATGAACATTGACATCAACTTCTTCGAGCGGAATTTCCAAAAACAAAAACGCGACCGGATAAACGCCGTGCGGCAAAACGGCGCGAAAACCTTCTAAAAGTCCGCCCGCGATGATTTTATCTTTGACAAAACGCCCGTTGATAAAGAAAAACTGCGCGTCGCGTGTCGTTCGACGTTCACGCGGCGCAGAAACAAAACCCGAAACTTTCGCAATATATTCGCGTCCGCCGTCCACGGGCAAAAGGCTTTCGAGTAAAGTTGAACCGAAAATCTGATACGCTCTTTCCCGCAAATCCTTTGCCGGAGAAACGCGGAAATTTTCGCGTCCGTTATTGGTCAAAGTAATGGAAATTTCAGGATTTGCCAGTGCGTAATGAGTAACAGTGCTTGTGATGTGATAATTTTCCGTCGCTTCCGAACGCATAAACTTGCGCCGCGCCGGTGTGTTGAAAAATAAATCTCGAACGGTGATTGTCGTCCCGACCGAACGCGCGATGTCTTTTACGTCAATCAATTTTCCGCCCTCGATGCAAACTCGCGTCGCAGCGGTTTCATCAGTGGTTTTGGTAATTAATTCAACCTTTGCGACCGAAGCAATAGAAGCCAGAGCTTCGCCGCGAAAGCCTAAAGTCGAAATTTTTGCTAAGTCTTCGAGAGTTTTAATTTTTGAAGTCGCGTGTCGTTCAAAAGCTAAAATCGCATCGTCGCGCACCATTCCTTCGCCGTCATCCGTGATTCGCATCAAACGTCTGCCGCCAAGTTCGATCTCGATCTTGATATTCTTCGCGCCCGCATCAATCGAATTTTCGACCAATTCTTTAATGACGGAAGCCGGACGCTCAACAACTTCGCCGGCAGCGATTTGATTGGCTAAATTGTCAGGAAGAATTTTGATTTTGTTCATTTTTGTTATTGGATGTTTTCCTCTGATTATCCACAAATGCGTGATGTTTTACAAAAACAAACTTCGAGATGATATTTTGAAAAGATTTTGAAGCGTAGCTTTTATGCCGGGAGCGCAGGTTGCCAACCTGCATAAGCGCGATAGCGCGAACAAGCCTGTGATTACAATA
>JBBSAX010000247.1:0-7320 GCA_038251885.1 Pyrinomonadales bacterium
GATGGGTGTTACAACATCAAAAGCAGGAATTTTTATGAGCGATCTCAAAGGCGGCGACCAACCTTGCACCACAGGTAAAGATGGTAGAGTTGATTCGGGAATCATTGTCGCAGGCATAACGGGAATCATCGTCGCAGGCTTTACCGGAATCCTGATGAGTGATGTCAGAGGTCAAAATTGCACACAGGTTGACAACGGCATTTTAATGGCTGACTAATAAAATAAGATTGATTATGTCCATCACCTCGATAGACCAAAACATCCCGCAAAAAATGACTCCGTTGAGAAATCAGCGGAGTTATTTTTTGTTTAAGAGAAGATTCATATAGAATATGCAATTTGATAATGTGGAGAGAGTTTTCGCAGATTTTCGACGGCTTTCGGCAAAACTTCCAAAACGTATTCGACATCTTCCAACGTATTTTCCTGACCGAAACTAAACCGCACTGCACCGCGAGCAAGTTCTTCCGGTTGTCCGAGCGCGAGAATTATCGGCGAAGGTTCGAGACTTCCCGAAGAACACGCCGAACCTGTCGAAACGGCAACGCCTTGCATATCGAGATTTATCAAAATTCCTTCACCTTCGACGTGGTTAAATGAAATATCAGACAAATGCGGCAGACGTTTTTCGCGGTTTCCGTTGAAAACGATATCAGAAATTCGTTCACCGACACCTTGTTCAAATTTATCGCGCAAGGTTTTTAAATGTTCGATTCTTTCATTCAGGTTTTGCGTGGCAAGCTCGCAAGCCTTTCCGAAGGCAACAATATACGGCACATTTTCCGTGCCGCCGCGCCGTTCGCGTTCCTGATTTCCGCCCAAGTTTTGCGATTGCAGACGAACTCCGCGCCGGACATATAATGCGCCGACACCTTTCGGCGCATAGATTTTATGTGCCGAAATTGATAATAAATCGCAACCGATCTCTTCGACATCAACCTTCAATCGTCCGATTGCCTGCACCGCGTCTGTATGAAACCAGATTTTGTTGCCTTTTTCACGTTCCGCACGAACGATTTTGCCGATTTCTTCAACGGGCTGAATCGTGCCGATTTCGTTGTTCGCGGTCATAATCGTAACTAAAATCGTATCTTCACGAATCGCATTTTTTACGTCTTCGATTTTGACGATTCCATCTTCATAAACGGGCAAATATGTGATTTCAAGCCCGCGTTTTTCCAAAACTTCGCAGACATTTTTGACCGCCGGATGTTCGATTTGCGAAGTAATTATATGTTTGCCGTATTTTTCGTTCGCTTCGACGAGTCCGCGAATTGCGAGATTATTAGCTTCCGTTCCGCCGGACGTGAAAACTATTTCGTTTTGTCTGGCATTTATGGCATTTGCAACTTGATGACGCGCTCTGTCAACCGCTGAACGCGCTTCCTGACCGAAAAAATGGATGCTCGAAGCGTTACCGAATTTTTCGGTCAAAAATGGCAACATTTCTTCGATAACTCTTTTATCAATCGGCGTTGTAGCTGAATTGTCTAAATAAACTCTGCGAAACATATTTTTATTTTAGCAAAGTAGTCAGACAAAATTAAACATAAGAAAAGAATTTAGCCACAGATTGACACAGATTAACTCAGATAATTAGAAAAGAAATGAAAAAGCGGTAACATCATAAAAATATATCGTGTTCATCTGTGTCAATCTGTGGCTAATATTTCTTAAAAATATTTTTGTTCGATTACTGAACTTGTAATATTTTTGTATCAAACGGCATAAATGTTGCTCAAAAATTGCGTATAAGATAAAGTTAAACGTAGATTAAACTTATTACATCTAAACATCGTAATTTAGTTTTTATAAAAAATATTATGGATTTTGCAACAAAAGAAATTTTTAAAAGATACGCGAAACTGGCAATCGGTCAAACGATTTCGCCTGTTTTTCTAAACATTTTAGTTACATCGGTTTGCGACATGCGCTGCACGCATTGTTTTTTTACAGACGAACTCAATGATCGTCCACGTAAAAAATTACAGATGAAAACCGAAGAGATCGAAAAAATCTCCGAAACTCTCGGCGGAAACTTGGGTGTTTTGGTTCTCGCCGGCGGCGAACCTTTTACGCGCAAAGATTTACCAGAAATTTGCAACGCTTTTTATCGAAATAATAAATTGGATTCGGTTTATTTAATGTCGAACGGACAGATTCATCCGCGAATTTTCCCTGACGTTACACGAATTCTGGAAGAAAATCCGAATTTGAATGTGACGGTCGCACTCGGAATTGACGGGATGAAAGAACCACACGAGAAAATTCGTCAAAAAGAAGGAAGTTGGGACAAAGCGATTCACACGGCGCGGACTTTGAAGGATATGAAAAAAGAATATCCGAATTTGGACGTTCAAACTTGTACGTGCGTGATGGCTTCAAACGAAGAAACGATTTTCGATTGGTACGATTTTCTCAAACACGATCTGAAACCCGACAAAATCAATATCAATTATATTCGCCCGCCTTCAAACGATCCGAAGGAATTGGATTTCGATCACGAAAAATATTCGCAGCTTTCACAAATGATCTTGGAAGATGTGAAAAATGCAACCATCAAAAACAATTACGGCGGCGATTCGGGATTTTTCAAAGCGGCGGTTGATATTTATATGCACGGTCTGATCGCTAAAACCAAAGAAACCGGCGAAGCGCAACTTACTTGTTACGCAGGTTCGGCGGGCGCGGTGATTTATGATGAAGGAACAATTTCTTCGTGCGAAAATCTTTCGGATACGGGAAATTTACGCACATACGATTGGGATTTCCAAAAAGCCTGGACTTCCGATGCAATGAAAGCGCGTCGCAAAAAAGCGCAAAATGGCTGTTTTTGCACGCACGAATCAAATTGCTATTACCCGAGTTTACCGCTTAATCCGAAACATTTGATTCAGATCAAGAAACTTGAACGTCAGATGAAAAAAGCGAGCAAGCAAATGGAACTGAATGCTCCGCAAACAGAAGGTGCAACGGTTAAAGCGTAAAGTTTAATGAATTCCGTTTCTTTAGAGAAAATTTTAGAAATGCCGAACGTCGCAATCTTGGCGGAGCGGATAAATTCCGCTCTCGCCGAAGAAAGAAAAAAGCGCGAGCATTTCTACGAAATTATCGAAGAAAACAAAAAAATGGAATTCATCAACGGCGAAATATTTTTTCATTCGCCTTCACTATTTTGCGAAGCTAAATCGTTCGGAAATTTGTTAAATTTACTTTCAACATTTGTTTCAAAGAATAATTTAGGAGAAGTAACTTCTGGAAAGATTCTAATTTCTTTAACGCGAAACGATTACGAACCGGACATTTGTTTCTTCGGAAATGCAAAAGCGGAAACATTTACTAAACGGCAAATGCAGTTTCCCGCCCCGGATTTTGTTGTCGAAGTCTTGTCAGAATCAACCGAAAAGCACGACCGCGAAACGAAATTTCAAGATTATGCGGCGCACGGTGTTGAAGAATACTGGATAATTGATCCCGAATTGGAAATTGTCGAGCAGTATGTTTTACGCGGGGAAGAATATGAACTTTTACTAAAATCAGGCGATGGACATATTCAAAGTATAGCAGTTGAAAGTTTTACAATTCCAATTCGTTCAATTTTTAACGAACGCGAAAACTTAGAATTTTTGTCTAAAATTGTAAATTCTTAAATTAATGCAGCAAAATAATCCGAAAATTCTCATAATTTCATCAGATACGGGCGGCGGACATCGTTCCGCCGCGCAATCTATTGCCGAAGGCGTTCAAAAATTCTGGACGGGCGAATCGGCTGTTGTGCGGATCGTTAAAGCCGTCGAAGATTCGCATCACATTACAGAAAAACTTGTAGGTGTTTACAATTGGATACTAAAAAATAAACAGCATTGGATGAAATATCTGTATTGGTTCGTCAATAGATTTCGTCCTGAAAAAAGTTCGTTTTTTCTGAATCGCTGCGTTACTTTTTGCAAGGAACAATTTGAAAAATGGTGTCCGCACATCGTGGTCAGCGTGCATCCTTTAACGCAGCATATTTTTGCAAGAATTCTTAAAGAATTAAATTTAGCTGACCAAATTCCGCTTGTAACTGTTGTAACCGATCCGTGTTACGGATTTTGGAAAGGTTGGGCGTGCGAAGAAGTTTCGCTTTATCTTGTGGCAAATGACGAGGCAAGGCAGCAATTAATTGATTACGGAATTTCGCCCGAAAAAATAAAAATTTCGGGAATGCCGATAAATCCGAAATTTTGTCCGGTTGATGAAAAAGCCGCGCAAAACGCCCGCAAAGCATTTGGTTTGGATGAAGATAAATTTACCGTTTTTGTTAATGCAGGTTGGGTCGGCGGCGGAAATATTCCGAAAATCTTTAAGGAATTAATTAACGGCGAACTAGATATTCAGGCGATCTTTCTTGCCGGAAAAAATGACACTTTAAGAAAAGAAGCCGAAGAAATGGCGAAAACTGCGAAGTTTCCGGTCAAAGTTATCGGTTATTCAGACGAAATTGAAAAACTAATGCAGTCGGCAAATGTAATGATCTCAAAACTCGGCGGTTTGACCACGTTTGAAGCATTGGCTTGCAACCTGCCGATAATTGCTGATACAACAACTTCGCCAATGCCGCAGGAAGCCGGAACGGTAAATTTGATCGCCAAACGCGGCGCGGGAATTTTATTGGAAAAAGCATCTGATATTGTTCCGACTATTCAAAGTTTACTGAGTGATTCCAAAAAATACGCCGAACTAAAAGCAGCGACAATAACTTTATCAATTCCCAATTCTACACAAAATATTATCAGGGAAATATCCGCACTTCTTCCGGCGCAGGAAGAAATTGTTCCTCGAGTTGCAGTTGCAACAGTTCGAAATTAAACATCAATGAATTTAATTTTACCTCGCAACTTGTGTCTTTCGCGCATTTTCATTAACCTTTCCTAGAGTTTTATTTTTACACAGCATTTATAAATTTGGAGAATCTTGTTTTGAGTCTTTTATTAGAAGGAAAACGTGCATTTGTTTCAGGCGGAACACGCGGAATCGGTGCGGCAATTTGCGAAGTTTTTGCGCGGGAAGGCGCAGATGTGGCTTTTAACTATCATTCGAGCGATGATCTGGCAGAAGAAGTAAAGAAAAAAATCGAAGCTCACGGTCGTAAAGCATTGTCGTTCAAAGTTTCTGTTACGGATCGCGTCGGATTAAAACAAATTGCCCGCGAAATAAAGAATGAATGGGGACCGATAAATGTCTTGGTCAACAACGCTGCCGTCAACAAACCTGACAATTTCGCAACGACAACCGATAAAAGCTGGGATTGGGTTGTTGATACAAATGTGAATAGTCTATTTGCAGTGACGAAACCCTTTTACAAGCAGATGATCCGGGAAAAACAAGGCAATATTCTGAATATTACTTCGGTCGGCGCGATTCGCTCGCTTCCGACATCGGTTCATTATGCGACTTCAAAAGCTGCGATGATCGGTTTTACAAAATGTCTTTCGCGCGAAGCCGCAAATTTCGGAATTTCTGTAAATGCCATCGCCGCAGGAATTTTCGACACCGATTTAGGACACACTTTACCACAGAGACTTCTTCAAATGCACGATTTTTGGGTTTCAAAGGGAAGAGTTGGACAACCTGCCGAACTCGCCGAATTTGCCGCATTTTTAACCAGCGACCGCAATAGTTTTATGCAGGGCGAAGTCATAATCGTTGATGGCGGCGCAGTAACTTAGTAAAGGTTTTTCAAATAAACTTTAAGAAAAGAGTAATGATTTTGAATAAATTATTACTCTTTTTTCACTTTAAAAGATTGAATTTTTTAAGAACATAAATCCAAAAATCCAATAGCTGGAACAGTAAAGAACTTTTTATATAATTAATTGAAATTGAAATTCAATTCTAACTCATTGATAATAAAAGGTTTATTTGACTTTTGGAATGTGTTGATTTATTGTTATAGTTGTCTTAACAATTATTAGACGAGAAAATATTATGGCAAGAGCAGAATTAGTAGAAAATTTAAATCACGCATTAAGTTTGGAACTTTCGGGTGTAATTCAGTATTCACAACACAGCTATTTAGTTACCGGAATCGAAAGGGAAGTTTATAAAAGTTTTCTCCGCGAGCAGGCGAGCGAAGCGCAAGATCACGCGCAAACTCTTGGAGATAAAATAGTTGCGCTTGGAGGAATTCCTACTGTTGAACCGGCGATGATTCGTCAATCAACCGATCTGAAGGAAATGCTGAAACAAGATTTAGAACTTGAACGCGATGCATTATCAACTTATATGGCGGCGTGGAGTTCGTGCGGCGAAGAAGATTTGGCAACAAAATTTTGGCTTGAAGAGCGCATTTCCGACGAACAATTGCACGTTGAAGAGTTAGAAAAGTTGACCTCTGAAAGGCAATCAAAGATCAACTCCGAAAAAATCATTTTGCGCGAAGTCAGCTAAAAACCAACTTTAAAGTAAAAAAGACGGAAAGCATTTCATTACAAAGTGCTTTCCGTTAATTCATTCGGATTGGAGAAGAGAAAACTATGAAAACTTTGGAAATTCCAGAACCTTTTTAGTTTGAAATGTTTCTTCCGTTTCGGATTTTTTATTATTCAATTTATAACGTGCAGATGCAATTACGCGATGCAAATCATCAAGCATATCTGCATCAACTGTCAAAGTTTTTTGTCCACACCAGCCTAAATCTTCCGTCCACGTCGAAAGCTTAATAACTGCCTGAGTGTCCGTCAAAGAAACTTCTATTTTTTTCTCGTCGGAAACAATCGGTAAAAATTTTGTTGCTAAATTGCTTTGCATAATAAATTCTAAAAGAAGAAAATGAAATTCGTTTTCAATAAGGATTATGTAGCATCACATGTTTTTTGTCAAGGAAAATTAAGACGTATTAAAAATAAATGTCTTTTGTTTAAATTGTAGTAATAACAGTGAACCTGCAAATTCAAAAAAAGGCTGTTGAATCCAACAGCCTTTTTTCTACTTAATTTCAGAAAAGATTAAAGTTAGAAGCCTGCGCCATAGCTTCTGCCGATACACAAAGTTTTACTCCAGGTTCGATTAATTTCTAACGAAAATTCTTTGTCATATTCATTGAATTCGGAATTGTCCATTTTTTGCAAGGAATCGTTTTGTTTGTTGAGGAAATTAGAATAATCTCTCCAAGCCTTCATATGTCTTTTCCAAGCATTTTGGAAATCGGAAGGCAGATCGGAATAATCCATACTTTGCGATTTATCAACATATTCATTAACAAATTCAGTATATTGGGTAAATAGTAGTGAATCGGTATTTGTTGAATTTAAACTGAGTGTGTCTAAATCTCTTACC
>JBBSAX010000248.1:0-7288 GCA_038251885.1 Pyrinomonadales bacterium
CCGTTTCTTTCTCCGCACGCCGAACAGAAAAATGCAGCATTTTCAAAATCCATTCACATTTTTGATCTTCGCTCCAATCGGTGGATGTGCGCCGGAAATCGAGGCTTTTTTTATAATTATTAAAAACCGAACGCATATCGCCCCGCAAACTGCGGCGCAAATCTGCTAAACGCATAATGACTTTTCCGGTTAAAAATTTACTCATAAATTAATTGTTCAGAGTAACGGCTTGAGCCGTGAATCCGCCAGCGACGCGCGACGGTTTCTCACGCATAAATGCGTTACTCTGAACACAACTCTAAACCTTTCAAAATACTTCTAATTCTCAGATTGAATTTCCGTATTTCGCTTAAACATATTCGTAATTTTAGCAAAAACTCTTTTGATGAAAAGTTTTTCATCTTCGTCAATAATGTCTAAATAATTTGCTCCAAACAGATAAATCGGCACAAAGACGACAAAGGAAATGCCGAGCGTCATTGTTCCTGCAATGAAATGAACAATTGATTCTTTCGGCGTTGAAACAATAATTTGTACTAGATTATTTGTTATTGAAGGAGTTATTTCTCTGATCTGCCGATAAATGAAAAATGTGATAAAAACCGCAATTACGCTGACGACTGCGGTTTTTACCACACCTCTTAATAATCCCCAATCGCTCCAGCTTAAATCTAATTTGCCCAATAAAATGGCGGAAAGAATAAATCTTTCGAGCAGACTCGTCACAATCACAATCGCAATCATTCCGCGTAAATCAAAATACTGAATACCGAACCACAGAGCAATAATCAATCCGGTCAACATAAAAATTCGCAAAATCAGCAAAAGTCTGCCGAATTTCTTATAAGCGCGAATTATCGGATCAATTATCCAAATATCAAACGGCAACAATGTCAGATTGATAATAAAAATACCGACACTCGCGGCAAATTTTTCGGTGTAAAGTGTTGTAATTAAAGTATATGCCGTAACAAGCATAAAGGCATACGCGGGAAAATAGAAAAAAGAAAGTTTTTGCATCGCCCGCGCCGTCAGAGTAATAATTTGCCGATTATCGTTTTGCGATTGAAGCTCGCTCATCCGCGAAATCAAAACCGCGCCGGTTGATTCTCCGAGCATTGTCAGCAATGGAAGCTGAAAACATCCGACCGAATAGATCGCATATTCCGCCGCGCTGAAGCGATTTCCGACGAAATATGTGTGAATATCCGTCTGCAAAGTCCACATAACTCCCGCTAATCCGAACGGCAGAGCATAAATTGCTTGTTCCGCAAAAAACTTCCATTTGAATTCAGTCCAAAATTTCGGAAAACGGGAATTCAGATAATTAAACAAAATAATCGTCTGCAAAGCGGCTTGAATCATCGCGGCGTAAATAAATGATTCAATCGTGCCGAAAATTATTACCGCACCCGCCATCAAAATTGTTTTTGAAAACTGTGCTAAAACTATAAAAACAGTAGCAATTCGCGCTTCTTGATTTGAAATGGCGACGACTTCGAGAAAAGCCGAGAAAATCCAGAGCCAGATAACAACTCCGATTTTCGGCGCAAGTTCAGTCAGTTCTGCGCTATTGTAAATATTTCCGAGAAATTGCGGATAAAAATATAATCCGGCGCAAGCCAAACCGCCGACGACGAAATTAAAAAGTAAGATATTAAAAACTGCGGATTTTTTGTTTTCCTCTTCGCGGTTGAGATAATAAAACGCGCTCATACTAAATCCGACCGGTAAAATCGCCACCGCATTTATTATGAATTGGAAAGCCTGTTTATACACACCGAATCCTTCTACTGTTAAGTGGCGAACAATCAAAAGCGGCAACATAGAACTAATCGCAAAACCTACAATTTTTGCAAACAGAAGCCACGCACCCTGCGCTTTGAGAGATAATGTTTTTGTTGAATCTGCCATCAATTTTATCTCTGTGCCGACTTGAAATATTTTTCACCGAGAAATTCGAGCAATTTGTTTAAGCGCGAATTCTGAAGATTAGCCGCGTAAAAAAATCCGGCAAAAATCACCGTCTGATTTTCAGCGGCTAAAGATTCGGTTTCATTTCTCTTTAAAGTGTTGATAAATTTACTAAATATTCCTGACAGAGCGGAGCGATACATCCAACGCGGAACTCCGAAAAGTTTTTTTCCTTCAATCGGTTTGTAATTCATATCCGCCAAGTATCTGGAAATTCCGACTCCGAAAAGCCAACGACGATAGTAGTTTTTGTTCAGCCGATACGCCGGCACATAATGATAAATAACAAGTTTCGGATTATAAATTCCGTGCTTTTTGTGAATTAAAAGCTGATCGTATAAAACTTCGTCTTCTCCGCTGATAAAACCTTTGCCCTGTGCGCCGACAGTTTCATCATAAAGACCGATTTCTTTGAAAACATCGGCTTTAAATATTCCGTGTCCGCCGGTAATCATCGGTGAATTTTCATCATAAATCCATTCTTCATCGCCGAAATCCCGCCAACAGATAACTCCCGCTTTCAAAGGTTCGATCCAACTGGGCGGCGGCATTTCCCAAATCGGCAGTATTTTACCGCCGACAAAATCCAGTTCATTCCAACGCTCGCGGAAAATCTTTTCAACCTCGACAAACCATTTTTCGTCTATTTTTTCGTCATCATCAATCGCGCTCACGATGTCGCCGTCGGCATTGTTTATTCCGGTATTTAATGCGAAAGAACGTCCCTGTTTTTTTTCAAACAAATATTCGAGTTTTATTTTTGTAAAGTGTGATTTCATCTCTTCGACGATTAAAGGCGTATTATCAGTCGAATTATTGTCAATAACCGTAACGACAATTTCGAGATTTTGAGGCAGTTCGGCAGTTGCCAGACTTTGGAGAGTTTCCTTCAAACTTTTATCACGATTAAACGTCGGAATAATTACATTTAATTTCATACTATTTTTGAGTTTGGCGCGGCGCAATGTATGAAAATTCGGTCGGACGCATCTTTTTAAATAGTGCCAAAACGAGATGCGGACTGACGGCGATTAAAAAACTCAGCAATTTCAACTTATAACTTTGTTTGAAAGAATTGGCTTCGGCAAAATTCTTTCGGGCTTCGGCAAAATTTCCTTCGATTAAATTATGCTTTCCTTTTTCCAAATTAAGTTCGGCTTCACTTACTTTTAATTGTTTTTCCCACGCTTTATATTCAGTTTCAGTAAATTCATTTTTATCTCTGACCATTTTCAAAGCGGCAATTGTTCGTTCGGCTTTTTCAATGCTGTTTCCCGTCAAACTTCCCGCCCGAACGCGATATTTGAGCATCACATCTTTTTGATAACCGATTCTGACTCCGTTTTTACACAATCGAAACCATAAATCGAAATCTTCGACGCGAATTGCTTTTCTATCGAACATTCCATATTTGACGACCAAATCTTTTTTGACGATATTGCCCGAAGTAAGCACATTGCAATTTCCATTTAACAAATTTTCCGGCGTTACTTTCCCCTCGGAAGGTGCTTTGTCCATAAATTTCTGAGATTCAAAAAGAGGTTCGCCGAAAAGAAGTGCGTTGCAGTAAACCATTTCAAAATTGTTATTTTCCAGAAATTCGATCTGTTTCGCCAGTTTTTCGGGAAACCAAATATCATCGCCGTCTAAAAACGCCAGAATCGAACCGCGCGACTCCAAAATCGCCGTATTGCGTGCCGCCGCAGTGCCGCCGTTTTTTTGATTGATGTAAATTATCCGGTCAAAATATTTTTCTAATGTTTTTTCTAAAAATTCTGTATCGGGAGAACCGTCGTTGACGACTATAATTTCATAATCTTGAAAGTTTTGAGCAAGTGCCGAATCGAGAGTTTCGGCAATGTATTCGGCAACATTATATGCAGGCGTAATAATGCTGAAGCGCGGCACGAACTTAGTAACATTTTCACCGACACGCTTTTCCAAAATTAACTGATTTTGTGATGATTTTTCCACAGAATTCAAGTAGGCTTCGAGGTTTGAAAAATTATATTGTTTGCTCGATATTTTCTTTCGATTCCCGAATCGGCTCCCATTGAGCATAGCGTTCGCCGCGCAAGAATTTGTAAAAACCGATCAGCGAAGCCAGATTTGTCAGAACAAAATATAGCGGAATTGCCAGAAGTCTGAAAGGTTTTCCGATTGATTCCAAAATCCACGCGGCAAATGCCAGTAAATAAAAAATTGCTTGAAGGGCAAAAACAATTGTAAAAAAGCCGGAATAAAAGGATAAAACAATGGTTGAAAGCAAAAGCAAAATTAACAGAAACGGGACGGAATAACGAAAAACTTTGTGCGAAATAAGTTCAATCGCATAGAATCCGCTTTTGAAAGGATTCATCATCGAACGATTGCGCCATAAATCCGTAAAGGTTTGCGAAATTACGCGAACGCGCATCCGCATTTCCTTATCACTTTTCTTGTTGGTTTCTTCGGTGCAAACAGCATTTGGCTCATAAATGGTTCGCAAACCTTGTTCGTATAAAATAGTGGCGATCAAAAAATCCGAACACGCTTCCGCATACATCGGTTTATAAGCCGATTTCCGCACGGCATAAAGACAACCCGACGCGCCGATCAAAGAACACGCACGGCTTTCGTTTTCCTTAATAAAGGTTTCATAATTCCAATAACTTTTCGCGCCCTTGCCAACACCGGATTCGGAAGAATCAACATAGATAAGTTTTCCGGCAACACATCCGACCGTTTCATCGGCAAAATTCGGCATCATTTCCTGCAAAACATCGCGGTTATACATCGTTGTCGCATCGGAAAAAAGAATTATTTCGCCATTTGATTTTTCAACCGCATTATTTTGCGTTATGGTTTTGCCGACTCTGCCTTCTTGCCTGAAAAGTTTTACGTCTTGTGCGGAAAACTCACCGACAAGTTCATCGGTTTTATCGGTCGAACCGTCGGAAGCTACCAAAATTTCAAATTTATCCCTCGGATAACTAATCTGTAAACTGTTTTCCAGTTTGGCTCGAATATCTCTCTCTTCATTATAAGCCGTAATCAAAACCGTCACATTCGGCTCGAATACGGATTTGTTGATCTTGCGCGGAAACAAAAAACTCACCGCATACACGAAAATCGGATAACCGATATATGTGTAAAAAAGTGCGCTCACGCTTATCCAAAAAATTATTTGCAGTAATGTAACCAATTTTATTTAAATCTCGCTTGAAATTACGCTCTTTGAAGTTTTAAAGAATTATTCGGGTTGCTTTCTATTTCATTTTCTTCGCTGCTAATTCTGAAAATTCGCCGGAAACTAACCGCGTAAGCTATCAAATAATAAACAAACCAGTTATACGCGACGGGACCGAAAAAACTTGTAACCATATAGCCGATTATACTCGCCTGAAAACCGATTGACATATAATAAAACCAATTTAATTCATTTTTAGCATAAAGAGTGCGCTCGATTGCCGAAAGTTTTCGAAACGGACTAATCATAAAAATCAGATAAGCTACCAATCCGAGCAACCCTAATTCGGATGAAACCTGCGTGTAGGCATTATGAGTTTCCAAATTTCTGACACCGACAAGCGGAAAATTACCGATGCCGATTCCCCAAGGATTTCTCAGAGTAACTAAAATTGAACGAATAAGCAGTTCTTTCCGCTGATCGCTCGAACCGACCGGATCAAGTCCCGGAATAAAAATGGACAACATCCGCAGTCCATAATTTCCGGGCGCAAATAACAAAAAAGAACCGCTGACAAGAATTGAAATAATTGAAACCTTTAAGCGACTTCTGCGTCCCAGTTTCCACGTTAAAACCATTGAAGAAATAATCAAACCGATAAAACCGCCGCGTGAATACGTCACCGAAATCGCCGCGATAAAGAAAGCCGTCATAATGAAACAAAAAATTTTAAGCCATTTTTTCTGCGCTGCAATACCTAGAGTGATCGCAATCGGTGTCATTGTAACAAGATGCAGAGCCATATCATTCGGATTTCCGAACATTCCGCCGACATCAACGGCGACACGATAACCTTCCGCATTCAATTCGCCGCGCCAGTACATACCGACCGCTGTATAGCTCAAAAATAAGCCGACTGAAAGCGACAGCCAGACCATTCCCATCAAACGCTTTCGTGTCCGCAAAACATTAATCATCACGATAAACATCACGACCGCTTTGATGAAAATCTCATTGAAAGCCGCCCAAGCCGTGCCGGGACTTTTAGCAATCGGCATTGTGATAAGAGCCAAAACAGTCATTGCCAAAATCGCTTTTACTTCGGTTGGAAAAGTCGTAAGACTGCCTTCGGTTAAAAGTTGTGTCGGAAGATAAAAAGCAAGCGTGATAAGCGCAAAATAAAACGCTGTTGCCGAAAGAAATGATAATGATGAAACCAAATCGTAAGGACGAAAAAGCACCAAAATCGAAAAAAGATAAAGTCCGGTATATGTCAGCGTATGTCCGTTACGCGCCAGCCAGAACTCGTTATTCAACAACTCGAAATCCTTTTGAGCCTTCTTTTCTTCCTTCTTGTGTTTTTGCAATTCGGAGTAAGGTAGTTCTTCTTCCGGCTCAGAACTTTCTTTCGGTTCTTCCCGGTTCGATTTAAAAACAAAATCATCCGCCGAAGCCTTTTCACTTTCTTCAGACGAATGTTCTTTTTTTTTATCTTTATTATGCGGATTAATTAAATTTTCCGAGGATTTTTCCGCTTTTTTTTTTGAGTTATTGAGAGTTTTACCTTGGTTTAAATCATCACTGCCATTTCCGGCAGGAGATTTAAGCGATTCATAATCCGATCTTTTGGTGTGATTGGCAGGCATTTACTAACTTCAATCTCATTATATATTTGCAGATTTTTTGATGTTGTGTTCCTTGCGTGTCGGGCATACAAATTCAACAAAAACTCATTTTATCACTTTTGGAAAAGATTGCTAATAATTAAAACCTTATTTTCTTTAAAGAAATGATTTTAGTAGAAATGCTTTTTCAAAGTTAAGCAGCTAATTCTTCTTTTTCAACCGAGATTAAAACGCGAACTTTACTTTTCAATGCTTTTTCAAACTGCCGTGCTTCGTTCACGCCGTTGAAGGAAAGTTCCTGTAAATTGGTTTCGATGCGTTTGCGATAATCGGAAACTAAAGAATCGGAAACGCCGAGTGTGTCGGCAACTTCGAGTTGTGTGCCTCCATCCGTAACCAGATAACACATCCACAAAACATTAATCATCCGTTCATATTGCTTGGCTTTTCCGCGCACCGATTTGTTTAAATTTTTCAAAAAATTATCAACAAAACCGACGGCTTCCTTTTCGCCTTCAAC
>JBBSAX010000249.1:0-7275 GCA_038251885.1 Pyrinomonadales bacterium
ACTTAGAACATTAGCCGACATCATCTTAAATCGGCAGAACTGTCAGAATAAAAAAGCCCAATTAGAAAATTTTGGAGATGACTTTGACAGTCTGATGATAGCATTAAAACATCTTAACTTTTTATGAGAAAGCCCTGTAATGAGAAATAAATTTTGTCCGTTTCCATATTCAAATTGCTCTGAACTTTGTATAATTACACCATAAACCGAAACGGTCAACCGTTTTCAAAATTTTAATTATTTTGCTATATTTTCGTTAGTTATGCCAAAAGTTAAATGTCCCACTTGTAAAAATGAAACCGAATACACGGGCAACGCATTTCGCCCGTTTTGCTCGGAGCGTTGTAAATTAATAGATTTCGGCGATTGGGCGGATGGAAATTTTCGCCTTCCCGATCATAGTTCGCCGCTTTCCGAAGCAGACATCAGAGAGATCGAACGAACTTTAGAAGAAAAAGAAGAAGAGAAGGTAAATTAAATGATAACAATCGCAGCGATAATTTTTGTAGTATTTTTGCTTGTTGTAGCGGCTGTAACATTTTTTGTTCTTAGAAAAGCAATAAAAATGGCGGTTCGCGCGGCGATTGTCGGCTTAATTTTGCTGATTGCGCTCATCGGCGGCGCATCGCTCTGGATGTTTAGCTCAAGTTCCACGCCGCAAAAACCACCCGCAATAAAAAAATCTCGTTAAGTTTTATAAGAAATTTTGCCCGCGAATTTACGCGAATCAGCGCGAATTAAAAAAAATTAAAAAATTATTAGCGTAAATTCGCGTAAATTCGCGGGCAAAAAAATCTTAATTAAATATCATCAATTGCAAATTGAAATAATGCTTCACAAAATCAAACTTTACTTTGCGCGTTATAAAAATCTTTCGGGAAATGTTCTCGCGCTTAGTTTGGTGAGCCTTTTAAACGACACTTCGAGCGAAATAATTTATCCGCTTCTGCCCGCTTTTCTGGCAATTACGCTCGGTGCGTCGCCTTTTGCCATCGGACTTATCGAAGGTTTTGCCGAAACGGTTTCATCGCTTCTCAAACTTTTTTCAGGTTATTTGAGCGACAAATTTGAAAAACGCAAACTCCTCGTTTTCGCCGGTTATTCGCTTTCGAGTCTGATGCGTCCATTGCTTGCATTTGCGACGAGTTGGCAGCAAGTTCTCGTTTTGCGCGTGACGGATCGCACGGGAAAAGGAATTCGCGGTGCGCCGCGCGATGCACTGATCGCCGATTCGGTCGCGCCGGAAAAACGCGGTTTTGCCTTCGGTTTTCATCGCGCTTCCGACCATTTCGGCGCGGTTCTAGGTCCGATCATTGCGTTTGCATTGCTGTATTTATGGTCTGAAAATCCGAATCAACCGACGGCAAATGATTACAATAAAATCTTCCTGTTCGCCGCGATCCCCGCAATTTTGAGCGTTTTGGTCATCGCATTTTTGGTCAAAGAAGAAAAACCGAAACCAAAAAAAACAGAAGATGTTACGCCGATAAAACTTTCTTTAAAAGAGTTTGACGGCAATTTTAAAAGATTTTTGATCGTCATCGCGCTTTTTACTTTATCTAACTCGACCGACGCATTTCTGCTTCTACGCGCCACACAAGCCGGAGTCGCGGAATTCGTTTTGCCTCTTTTGTGGGTTTTTCTGCACATCAGCAAAGTCGTTTTTTCGCTGATCGGCGGAGATTTGTCCGACAGGATCGGACGCAAGAAAATGATCTTCGCAGGTTGGATTTTATATGCGCTGGTTTACGTCGGATTCGCGTTCGTCAGCGAACTCTGGCAGATTTGGGCTTTGTTTTTCATTTACGGCGCATATTTCGGTTTAACGGAAGGCGTGGAAAAAGCACTCGTCGCCGATCTCGTCGAACCCGAAAAACGCGGCACAGCTTTCGGATTTTACAATCTCGCGTTCGGGATTACGGTTTTACCCGCTTCACTAATCTTCGGCGCATTATGGACAAAATTCGGCGCGGAAACCGCATTTTTGGTGAGTGCGTCAATCTCGATTTTAGCAGCGATTTTGCTTTTGACTGTAAAAAACAAAAAAAACAGATGAAGTAAAATCAATTTGAGAAAAACAGGCATTCAACGTAACCGCTCAATTTTCTCGCCTTTCCGTTATGTTCGAAAGGTTTGAATTTCCAGTCTTTAACTACTTTTTCGGCGGCTTTTTTCAAATCCTTGTTTTTCGTCAAGGCTTCGGCTTCGGTTACTTTTCCGTTTTCATCCACGGTTATTTTAACGCCGATGCTCAACAAAGATAATCTTTTGTAATTGTCGTAATAAGTTTTTCCGTGACTCGACGAGGCAAGAATCAGTTCATTGCTCAAATTACGCGATGCAATTATTCCGCGCATTTGAAGTTCAACCAAAGCCGTAGTGTTTTGCGCTTTTTCTTCGATATTTGGCGCATTATTGACGACGAAAGATTTATTTGATCGGACAGAAAGATTTAAATATGTGTCGGAAAGATTTTCCGGCTTACCCGTAATCTTTTGTATGCGATCATTAACTTTTATCACTTCTTCGGTTTGACCGGATGCCGACAATAATTGCCCGTATGCCCGCAGAGGAATAATCAGATTTTGATTTTCCGCACCGTATTTTTTCTCGACCGTTTTGATGCACTTTTCATAAAGCGAAACCGCTTTTTCAAAGTCGCCCGCTATTACAGAAAATTCGGCAAAATTGAGAAGCGTAACTAATGTTGCCTCATTGGTTTCACCAAAACTCGACTCGCTGTCGTTCAACGCTTTTGAATAAAAATCTCTCGCGTCGTTATATCTTTTTTCAAATTTGGCTCGGCTCCAAGTTTCATATTTATCGTGTTCGGCTTTAGTTGCACCGAAAATTAATTCGGGAGATGGAGGCGAAAAATAGGATAATAGCCACGCCAGCGAGTTTCTCATTCCGACCGCCTGAATGACATCTCTTTTCGGCTCTTTATCGGAGAGCATCAAGGCTTCGCGCAGATGCGTTTCGATTTCAACACCGTCTTTATTTATCGTTTCAAAAATCTTTTTAGCCTGATCGCTAGTCAGAGTATTGTCGGACAATTTGTTTTTCGCGGCTTTAAACCTTGCCAGTTCGATCTGCGCCAAATTTTCGAGCGCGTTAATCAGATTCTGTGAGCCGCCGGATTTGTTGCGTCGCTGTATCTCGACGATCTTTTCGGCTAAGGGAATCGCTTCGTCGAATTTGCTCTGCTGATAAAATTCGACAACTTGACGGCTGAGAGTTTGTAAATTCTGATCTTGTGCAAATAAATTGAATGCCGAGAATAACAGGCAATTTGTTAGGATTATTATTTTTATTGTAAGTTTCATTTCCAATTCTTTTCTTTCTTAAACTTTTTAACCAACATTTCGCGCCGCATTTTCGGCAGATTATCTATAAAAAGTTTGCCACTCGTCGCCGATCTCGTCGAACCCGAAAAACGCGGCACGGCTTTTGGCTTTTACAATCTCGCGTTCGGCATCACGGTTTTTCCCGCATCGCTCATCTTCGGCGCATTATGGACAAAATTCGGCGCGGAAACGGCATTTTTAGTGAGCGCATCAATTTCGATTTGTGCGGCGATTTTGCTTTTGACCGTTAAAACATCACCAACGAGATAAATAGTATATTTAACGGTTAAGTTGACGTGTGGCGAAACCGCCGCCACGCAAGTTTGATGAAATAAATTCAGTTTCGATCAAACAAATCCTCAATCAGTCGTTTGCCGTTTTGAATCAAATGCGCGCTTCTTTTAATGAAGCGCGGGCGGCAATGATCGAATTTTCACAACAGTTTCGGGAAGCCGAGTTACGGCAAACCAAATTTATAAACCGGCAGATAATCTGCCTATTTGCCGCACTTCAGATGATTTTTTCGGCGGCTGTTTCAATTCTTTCTTTTGTCAACGACAAAATTGCCAAAAGTTATTTATTGTCCGACAAATACAAACTCATTTATGTCTTCGGATACATTTAACACTTGCGGCGCGAACGAGTAAATTTTGTGGCGCACTTCAAAAATATATGTTTCTCCGACATCGAGTTCGTTGATGCGAAAATAACCGAACGGATTGGAAACAACTGTCTTGATTTGACCTTGTTGATTGACCGCGCTGACAACTGCTCTGGAAATACCGCGTCCGTTACCGGCGACGACTCTGCCGGCAACCGAAACACTTGCCGCACTCGGCGCAAGTTGCGTGTAGTTTGCGCCGGCGTTGTCATCATAGCGTAAAATACTGATATTTTTATCGGCTTCGGACACGACTGAACCGAAATTATCAAAATCTGCCAACGAAAGCTGACTCAAGGTGCGCGTCGAACTGAAAACGAAATAACGAATAGATGAATTTGGAGCTTGTGCCGGAATCGTTGCCGAGTAAGCTGTTCCCGATCCCGAAGCCTGAACAACGCTACTCGTTCCCGAACCTGAAAATTCGAGTCCGGTCGTGTAGCGAACATAAATTTTTTCTTCCGGCGAAGGCGTTGCCCCCGTCGTTATGCCAATCGTCAAGCTAAAGTCCGGGTTGGCAGTTTGACTGCTTCTGGCAACACTGACCGGCGCACCGGACGTATAAGCAACATAAAACCGCGCATTTGTTTGGGTATAACCGCAATCATTGAATATAAAGCTGTAATAACCCGGAACGGACATATTCAACCCCATATCGTTGCCGGAGTTATATGCGGAAATATTGTTGATTCCGTCAAGCGTGGCTTGCCCGACTCCGCTGAAATCCCATTTGTTTTGAAAACGGTTACCAATCGGTCCCGAAATAAACAAAAACCCGTTGCCGCCGCCGCCCGACATATTTATCGGCACAACATTTCCGCCCGAATTCTGAACATTTATCGTCGTTGCCCATTGACCTCTGCCGTCGGTCGGAGTTCCGCTCTGTGTGGAAACTCTTCGATACGTTGTTGTCCGGTAATCACTTTGATATGGAATTGTGGCATAACCGTTGAATGCACCGACAACCTGCACGGGTTCACCGGAAAAAATACTTTGCGCGTTAATCGAAACTTGGCAAAAAACACCCAGTAACAGCAAATAAATTGCCAATGTAAACTTCTTCATCAACTTTGTTCGCTCCTTTTGATAAATTTTTACTTGTCGGTTTGTTGAATCTAAAATTCCCAATAATTGCTAATCTCTTTTGTCAAAACAAGTTAAGAGAATAGTTTTGGGATATTTTATCAAGTAAAATATCCTAAAACTATTTACTGCATATTGCAAATAGTTTGTTGCTTTACCGAATTAACTTTTAAACGACCGGACAAATTTTGACTGTCTTTTTCTTTAATTCTCTAGGTTCAGAGCATTTTTATTTGATTTGATGATGAGTTTCATTCAGATTAAACACGGTGGAAAAACTCGAAGCAAATTAAAGACAAAAAGATTTTAGGGTTTTTAATCTTTAAAGCCGATGATAAACTGAGATTTTTATGTCGGAAAATACTTTAATAACGGATCAAGATTCTCGATTAACGGAAAACCAAGGCATTTTAACGCCGACGAGTGAAGAACTTGCGGTTCTCGACACGACTGAAAAAATCGGGTTTAAACTCACGCACCGGATGAATTTGGGCGCGTGGAAGCGGTTTTGGACTTTTTGCCAGCGTCATATCGGTTCGCTTTGGATAAAAATCTGCACTTATAATTTGATGAATGTTTTCGGGATTGAAAATGTCGAAAACACTTCGGTTGATAAACCGCTTCTGCTCGTGGCGAATCATCGTTCGTTTTTCGACATGTACACGGTTTCGAGTGTGCTTTTTCGGCAGACAAAACGCCCGATGCGCCTGTTTTTTCCGGTGCGGGCAAAGTTTTTTTATGACAATCCGATTGGTTGGTTCGTCAATCTCGTAATGGGTTGGTTTTCGATGTATCCGCCGTTTTTTCGTGAGGAAAAAGAGGCAAAAAAGCGTGAATTCGATAAATATGCTTTGCGAAGATTGATTCAGATTTCTTCGGAAGGCTACGCGCACGTTATAGGATTTCATCCCGAAGGCAAGCGAAATTTAAGCGATAATCCGCACGAACTTCTTCGCGCACAACCCGGAGTCGGCGCGGTCATTATGAAAGCACAGCCACAGGTCATTCCCGTATTTATCGCCGGTTTGGGTAACGATCTGCCGAAACAAGTTTTAGGAAACTGGATGGGCGGCGAAAAAGTTCGCATTTGGTTTGGCGAACCGATTGATCTAGCGGAATTTTACGAGAAAAAGGACAGACTTCGGACACATAAGGAAATCGCCGATTTTCTGATGTTAAAAATCGGCGAACTTGCTGAAAAAGATAAAGAAAAATTTGGAAACGATTCAAAATTTGATTGATGGAAAATGACTACTAAATTAAAAATTCTAAATCTATTTGCATTAGTTCTTCTCTTTTGTTTATTATCTTCGGCTCAATCTTTGATAAATAAAGCAGATTTGCATGGACAAGTTGTTTCTGATTACGGTTTGCCAATTCCTAATGCCGAACTGGTTTTCGAATCAAGAGCAGAATATATAAAAATTAAAACTGACGAACACGGCAAATATACTATAAAACTTTATCCGCACACATATTACGTAAGAATTAATGAATGGAGAGGGAAATTGAATTACCCCAAAGACTCAGATAAAGAATATTTAATTGGAAATTCTTACTTTCGTCCGATGCAAAGAGCGCGTTTTCAATTGGATAAAGGACAAATCACTGAAATGAATTTCGTTTTAGCTGAAGTTGAACGTTCTTTGGTTAATGAAGATGTAAATGTTTCAAACGGTGATTACGAAATATTCTCCGTGCCGACACATAATGATGGTAATACAAGACCGAGGTATGAAACACTTTTATTTGCCAAAAATGAATTTAACAATACCAGAGACAACCGTGATGATTTGGATTTGATGATTCAGTTTAGTACTAGGATAGAAAAGGGAAATACCATTAAATATCTTCCTGCAAATGGCTACAGATTTTTGGATTTTCACAATCCGAAATATAAAGAAGGTGAATTTTTCCCCGGAGTTATCGTAACTTACAATCTTTACACCATCTATATGAAGGAAGCGACTTTTGATAAGAATAAACTACCCCGCAGCAAGCTGACGGGGTATTAAAAGAGCCGGAGTTGTCTGTCGTCTTCCAGCTTACCTTGTTGTTTTACATAACTCTTGATCATTTTTTCTGTTCCGTGTGCGCCGACTGTGCTGACGAAATATCCGTCTGACCAAAATTTCCCGCCCCATAAGTATTTCTTGACTTCCGGGCAACTCTTGAAAATTTCTC
>JBBSAX010000250.1:0-7255 GCA_038251885.1 Pyrinomonadales bacterium
AGAATTAGTTGACCGCCGAAAGCTGAAAGCAATTTATGTAAAAGTTCGCGGACAAAGTGAATGGGACGTAGTTCTGGTCGGCTTATCGCGCTGGTTTGACCTTGCCGACAGATTTGTCCGCGACGGCGACGAAAACGAATCTTACCGAACGGAAGACAATTATCTGGATTCATAAAAAGTTTTTGTGACAATATTTCCAGAAAAAATACTTTCCCAAAAACTCGAACGCACCGAGGCGCGGAAATGCCTGTTTTAGAATTAACTACGAAAAAACCCGAATAAATTCGAAGGTAGAAATTGAATAAAGCCGAATTTTTTTGCAAAATTAAATATTGCATTGGTTTTATTGAATTTGTTTTTAAAAAACTGCGTGAAATCTTCGTGTATTTTCGTGGTTTAATTGATTTTGATTATTTATGAATGATTTTGAAAGAAAGTTAGATAAGATTTCGGAAAATGAGCGCAGAATTTTGCAAACTCTTTCGATTTTTTGGGAACAGATCACGGCGCACGAGTTTCAGAGATTACTCAGGGAAATCGGCTTAAAAACGCCGGATGGCAAAGGCTTTTCGTCGCAATATGTTTCGCTGTTGCGAAATTCGTTGATTCACAAGGGAGTTTTGCTGAATACGAACGAACATTGGGGCAGCGGTTTTCAGATTTCGAGCGATGAACTTAAGGAATTTTTTACACGCGAGGCAAAAGGCGAAAGTTGGTTTAATGAAACCGTTAAAATAATTCAGGCGAATTTTAACTTGAGCGCGATGAACGGTTGGTATGACCGGGAACGCCGTAAATTAAGGATTCTGCGTGATTATCGGTTGAGTATTTATCAGAAAAATACTGAACAAATCGCGCAAATTCTCCGGCAAATTGTCGAATTCGAGTTGACCGGAAAAGCCGGGGAAATTCTGATTCAAATTTTCTCGAATCCGTTTCAAAAAGAATTTCTCGGCGAATTTGAAAAAAACTTTCAAGCGGAAGTTTTTCCCGTTTTATTTGATAAGTACTTTGAAAATTCTGAATCAACCGTCGAACTTTGGGAGTTTGCCGAAAAACACAAACTCGGCGATTTCCCGATAATCAAAGGCTGCAAGATCGAAGAATTAATGCTCAAAGGCAGGATTAGCGATGCGAAAAAAATCATCGGCGAACCCGATAATTTGGGGCAGATAATTTCCGCCGGTACAATCGCTTTTTTGGAAAAAGATTTTAAACTATCGGTCAAACTTTACGAGGAAGCGATCAAACTCTGGCGCAGTATCTTCAGAAAAAGAAAAGGTTTTCCGGCGAATTGGCAGATGTTTTTTTACGGGTTGGCACTTTTCAAAACCGACGAAACGAAATTTCATACATTTGCCGAAGATTACAGCGCGTTTTCGCTGAAAAATTATCCCGAACATTCGACACATCGTGCGATCAGCGCGGTTTCTTATTTTCTCAAAAACAACGACAGATCGGCGGAAGCGGCTTTTTCGCAAATTGGTTCAAATGATTTTACCGACAAATTTCTCCGCATTTTTGTTGCCGCGATTATTCCGAATTTGAAAACGCCGAATTTTGCGACGACGTTTGAAAAAGCGGCACAAACATTAGGTTATCGTTGGGTTGAGATGGAAATTGCCAATCTGTTTTCGTTAAAAACTTCATCGGAAAAGCCTGAGAAGTTAAACAAGGAACTCGGTTTCGAGCCGGTCGGAAACATTATTCCGAAACTCGAAGATTGGGAACGCGCCCTAAATACTTTGCTGCTTGTCGCCGAAAATGTTCAGGGAATTAAAAGCGAGTCGAACGCCAAAATCAACGAAACGAGAGTTGCGTGGCTGATTGATTTCGACCATAAGGAAATTCAACCCGTCGAGCAAAAATTCGGCAAAAAAGGTTGGACGGACGGACGCAATATCGCGCTCAAGAGATTATTTGAACGCGATGTCAAAAGTCTAACCGAACAAGACCTTTCTGTCGTCAAAACGGCGATGAAAAAATACTCGGATTATTCATATTACGGCACTTATCAATACGATTTCGACTGGGAAAAATCGCTCTCCGCGCTTGTCGGACATCCGTTTTTGTTTCTGATGAAAAATCCGGGCGTAAACGTCCAACTCGACGCGGGCGAACCGGCTTTGATAATTAGGGAAAACAAAGACGATCTCGTGCTTTCCTTCGACACTTCATTTTCGGAAGAAGGCGTTGTGTTGCAGAAGGAAACCGAAACGCGCTACAAAGTTATTACGGTTTCAAAACATCACGTCAACATCGCCGAATCGTTCAAAAACAACAACTTAAAAGTTCCAAACGCCGGACGCGAAAAACTTCTAAAGGCGATTCAGCCGCTTTCGACAAAACTGGCGATTCAAAGTGATTTGGAAGAACATTTTGAAAACTTGCCGTCCGTCGAACCCGAAAACCGCATTCACGCGCTGATTACGCCGGTCGGCGAAGGCTTTCATCTCGAATTTTTTGTCAAACCTTTTGGAACTGTCGCGCCGTATTTCAAACCCGGCAAAGGCGTGGAATCAGTCATCGCCGATGTAGAAGGCGTTCGGACGCGCACCAAACGTAATTTGAAAAACGAGCGGAAATTATTAAACGAAATCGAAGAAATGTGTCCGTTCTTGGCGGAATTTGAAACGCCGAATTACGAATGGAATTTGAACGACACCGAACAATGTCTGACGGCGATGGTCGAACTCGAAACGCCGCGCAAAGCCGATAAATTGGTCGTCGAATGGACAAAAGGACAGAAATTAAAACTTCTCGGAAACATCAATTTTGAAAACTTTTCGCTCACCGTTAAAGGCAAAAACAACTGGTTTGAAATCGAAGGCAAAGCGCAAGTCAGCGAAGATTTGGTGCTTTCGATGAAGGATTTGAATCAGATTTTATCAAACAATACCGGAAATTTTGTCGAACTTTCCGACGGGCAATTTATTGCAATCACGGAAAAATTGCGGAAACATCTGCAATCCTTAAACGCCGTGATGGATGACAAAAATCGTTTGCACAATTTGCGGTCGGGAATCTTGGAAGAATTTTCCGAGGAACTCGAAAATTTCAAAGCGGACAAGGCTTGGAAGGAACATCTGGCGAAATTAAAGGAAGTTCAAAAATTCGTTCCCGAACTTCCCGCGACGTTTGAAGCCGATTTTCGTCCATATCAGCTTGACGGTTATTTTTGGCTTTCGCGTCTGGCAAATTGGGGCGTTGGCGCGTGTTTGGCAGACGATATGGGACTCGGAAAAACACTTATGGCATTGGCAGTTTTGGTCGAACGAGCCGAAAACGGGGTGGCAATTGTCGTTGCGCCGGTCAGTGTTTGCCGGAATTGGATCAAAGAAGCAAGGCGTTTTGCGCCGACTTTAAATTTCCATCTTTTCGGCGAAAATGATCGAAAATCGCAGGTTGAATCTTTGGGAAAATACGATGTTTTGGTAACGAGTTACAATCTTTTGCAACTCGAAGAAGAACTTTTTACCGCGCAAAATTTTGCGACAATCGTTTTGGACGAAGCGCAAGCGGTCAAAAATCGCAATACGAAACGCTCAAAAACCGTGATGGCTTTGAAAGGCGATTTTCGTCTGATTACGACCGGAACGCCGATTGAAAATCACTTGGGCGAATTGTGGAATTTGTTCAATTTTGTCAATCCCGGACTATTGGGCAGCCACGACTTTTTTCAACAAAAATTTGCCGTGCCGATTGAAAGAGATAATGACGATGACACGCGCAAAACCTTGCAAAGATTGATAAAACCGTTTATTTTGCGCCGCCGCAAAAATCAGGTTTTGGACGATTTGCCCGCGAAAACGGAAATAATGCTGACGGTTGAAATGTCCGACGAAGAACGCGCTTTTTACGAATCACTCCGCCGCGAAGCATTAGAAAAAATCGAAGCGACCGACGGTGAAGCAAAAGACAAACGCTTCCGCATTTTAGCCGAACTGACGCGCCTCAGACTCGCTTGCTGTCATCCGAAATTGGTTAATGAAAATGTAAATTTGAGCAGCAGCAAGCTCGAACTTTTCGGCGAAACTCTGGACGAACTTCTGGAAAATAAACACAAAGCACTCGTTTTCAGCCAATTCGTCAAACATCTGCAAATTATTAAAGATTATTTGGATAAAAAAGGAATTTCGTATCATTATTTGGACGGAAGCACGCCGCCGCACGTTCGTCAGGAACGAATTGACGATTTCCAACGAGGCAACGGTGAAGTTTTTCTCATTAGTCTGAAAGCGGGCGGAACGGGTTTGAATTTAACCGCCGCCGATTACGTCATTCACCTCGATCCGTGGTGGAATCCGGCGGTCGAAGACCAAGCAACCGACCGCGTTCACCGCATCGGGCAACAGCGTCCAGTTACGGTTTATCGTCTTGTTACGGAAAATACGGTTGAAGAAAAGATACTTAAACTCCACGAAACAAAGCGCGATTTGGCAGACAGTTTATTAGACGGCACAGATTCGAGCGGCAAAATGTCGGCGGATGATTTATTGGCGTTGATTAGTGAGGTTTAATTTTTTTGAAATTAGTTTTAAGATGCGGTTAGCAAAACGTATGTCAAAACAAACCAAACTTTCGAGTGATTTAGTTTCACCTTCATCAATTCCATATTTTTTGTGGGACGAACCGATGACGGTTGCTGAATTGAAGGCAAATTTAAGCTCATCTTCGCAGGTAGAAAAAGACCGACTTTTAGGGAAAATTCTGCGCGAAGCACGAGATACTGACGTTTGGAAGTTCACAACGCCGCAAGAAGTTTGGCAAAATTGGAACAATTTAGAAAAACATCTCGGACGAAGGCGCAATTTTTGGAAATTTTTGATGGACAGTTGGAACAAGGAAGGTTTGCTTGGCGAAAAAGAATCTTAACAAATTACAAATAGACTTTTTACAAGCGTTCTTTGCTCACGAAAACCGCTTTTTTTTGTCCGGCGGTGCGGCACTTGTCGGCTTTTATTTTGGTCATCGGGAAACTCACGATCTTGATTTGTTCACGCTTGAAAACGACATTGAGAATGGCTTTCGGCTGGTTAATGAAGTTGCAAAAGAGTTAAACGCAAGCGTCGAACCAATTCAAACTTCGCCGGATTTTAGACGCTTTTTGGTCAAACGTGAAACGGAGGCGATTGTCATTGATTTGGTGCGCGAATATGTTTTTCAGATTTCGCCGGAAAAACCGATAATAAATGGAATTCGCGTTGACTCGCCCGAAGAGATTTTGGCAAATAAACTCTGCGCTTTGCTGTCGCGTTCCGAAATTCGTGATTTGATAGATGTCAGAGAACTAGAAAATGCAGGTTTCAGTTTGGAAAATGCGCTCACAGCCGCGTCAAAAAAAGATTCAGGGTTGACGGCTTCACAGCTTGCGTGGGTTTTGAATCAGATAAAATTCGGTGATGATTTTCAACCGTCGGGCGAAGTTTCCGCTGATGAATTGCGAATTTATTTACAAGATTTGATTACTAGATTAACGAAACTTGCTTTTCCAAAATAAAAATATGGTAAATGAACATCTGGACTTTGTAGAACTGAACGAAGATGTTTCCGCGTCGCCGCTTTGGAATCACGATCTTGCACCGACGACCATTAAAGAACGAACTTGGTCAACGTGGAATATTGCCGCGCTGTGGATTGGAATGAGCGTCGTCATTACGACTTATACGCTTGCCGGCGGATTTATCGAAGCAGGAATGAATTGGTGGCAGGCGATGTTGACGATTCTTTTGGGAAATTGCATCGTGCTGATTCCGATGGTTTTGAACGCGCACGCCGGGACGAAATACGGGGTTTCGTTTCCAGTGCTTTGTCGGGCGAGTTTCGGGACGAAAGGCGCGAATATTCCGGCGATTCTTCGCGCAATTGTCGCTTGCGGTTGGTTCGGGATTCAGACTTGGATCGGTGGGACGGCGATTGACGCGCTGTTCACGGCGGTTTGGTCGGGTTGGGCGAGTTTTGATTTTACGTTCGGCGGAAATCCGTTGCATACTTGGTTAGCGTTTTTTCTGTTTTGGATAATTCAGGTCGTCATTATCTTAAAGGGTATCGAAGGCATTAAATTTCTCGAATCTTACGCCGCGCCGTTGTTGTTAATCGGCGGAATCGCACTTTTAGTTTGGGCTTCAAGTAATGCGGGCGGACTCGGAAATGTTTTGTCAAATTCTTCCGTTCTGCAAAAACAGACGAACAGTTTTTGGACGGTTTTTCCCGGCGCATTGACGGCTTCGGTCGGTTATTGGGCGACGCTTTCTTTGAATATTCCCGACTTTACGCGCTATGCCAAATCGCAAAAATCGCAGATGCTCGGTCAGGCGTTGGGCTTACCTTTGACGATGACAGCGTTTGCTTTTATCGGCGTGGCGGTAACATCGGCGACCGTCATTATCTATGGCGAAGCGATTGCCGATCCGGTGAAATTGATTCAAAAATTCGACAGTTCGATTGTCATTTTGTTTGCGATGCTCGTCATTTTCGTCGCGCAACTGACGACCAATATGGCGGCAAATGTCGTTTCGCCGTCGAACGATTTTTCAAACTTGAATCCGAAGCGCATTTCTTATGTAACAGGCGGTTTGATAACGGCGGTGATCGGGATTTTAATGATGCCGTGGCAACTGATGTCTTCGGCGAGTGCGTATATTTTTACTTGGTTAATCGGCTATTCCGGCTTGATGGGCGCAATCGGCGGGATTATGATCTGCGATTATTTCGTGTTGCGCGGTAAGAATTTAAATCTTGCCGAGTTGTTTAAAACGAACGGAATTTATTCATATTCGAACGGTTTTAATTGGCGGGCGATTGTCGCTTTAGTGGTCGCAATCGCGCCGGTCGTGCCGGGATTTATCCGCGCCGCGACAACTCCGGGCGGACAAGTGCAAAACCCGAATCTCTTTGACACGCTCTATATCTATGCGTGGTTTGTAACTTTTGCCATCGGATTTGTTTTGTATTTGGTTTTAATGAAATTTAGTGAAAATTCTGAAAAAAAGTAAAGAATGAAAACTCTGTTTTATAAATTATTCGGCATCGGGAAAATCTGCGAACCTCTTTTATCGGAATTAGAAAGCGAAGAAATTATCGCGTCGGATGAAGGCATCAAATCTACGCTGACCCATTACTGAGCGGTATAGAAATTGCTAATACGCATTTAATCGTTTAAGTAACTCATAATCAATTATTTGAGTTAGCGAATTCTTCACCACCAGTAACCAGTTTTTGCTTATTTTCCACGATTTATAAAATATCTTTCCTA
>JBBSAX010000251.1:0-7075 GCA_038251885.1 Pyrinomonadales bacterium
ATTGAGTTCCGCGCAATTTGTCGGGCAGGACGGTTTGACGGTCGAACGCTTGATCGAACTCGGCGGAAGTCGCCGCGCTGATTTGCTTGCGGCGCGGCAGCGTTTGGCAATTGCTCAGGGAAAAATCGTGCAAGCCGGATTCAGACCGAATCCGACGCTTGATACGGAATACGGGTCACCCAGATTTTTAGGCGGCGAGTCGGAATCGGATTTCAGCGTCGGCGTAACGCAGGTTTTTGAACTCGGCGGGAAACGCTCAAAACGGGTGGCGGTTGCCGAACTCGAATTACAGCAGATTCGCGCCGAAGTTACCGCGCTTGAAAGACGTTTGGCGGTTGAAATTCGTTCGGCTTACGGCAACGCGATTGCCGCCGCCAGACAACTCGATATTTTAGAAAAACTCATCGCGGCAGACGAAGAAATTGTCCGCGTCACCGAAGCGCGTTTGAAGGAAGGCGATGTCGCGCCGCTCGATGTCAATTTGGTAAAAGTTGAAGCGGATCGGCTTCGTGTGCAGGCGATTCAGGCAAAAAGTGAACTCGAAACTCAGCTTTTGCAATTAAGAACTTTGATCGGCGCGAATGTCGCCGAAACGATCAGACTCGCGCCGCAAGCGGAACGTCCGCCGCGCCTTGATCTCGGTTTGAGTGAATTGATTGAACTCGCTTTGACGGGACGCGCCGATTTGCAAGCTGCAAAACTTGCCGAACAACTCGGCGATGCGCGAATTAATTTGGCGAATGCGAACGCTGTTCCGAATATCGCGGGCGCGGTTCGATATTCGAGAAGTAATTCGATTATTGATTTTCCGCCACGACTCGGCGGCGGCAGTTTTCCGAACAATGACAATGAGCTGACGTTCGGCGTGTCAATTGATATTCCTGTTTTTAATCGCAATCAAGGCGAAATCGCCTCGGCGGCAGGCGAAAAATTGCAGGCGCAGCGGACAAGAGAGTTTTTAGAAACGACGATCAAGCGTGATGTCGCCGTCGCTTTTCGCAAATATCGCGCCGCGTCCGAAGCATTAATTATCTATACGACGCAGATTTTGCCGCGCTCGGAAGAAAATTTGAAATCGGTGCGGGCGGCTTACGGTTTCGGCGAGTTTTCGATTTTTGAAGTCGTCAACGAACAGCGGCGTTTGTCGGAAAATATCACCGGATATAATCAGGCTTTGCGCGATTATTACGCGGCTTTGGCGGAACTCGAAGCCGCGCTTGGAACGACGATTCCGCCCGAAGGATTTTCTTCAATCAGAGATTCGGTTTTGCCGGACAAAAATTTAGTTCCGGTGCAGATTGACCGCGAAAAGTTTTTGAATTCAATCGAAAAGGTGGAAATTCCGCGAAGAATTACTTTGTCGGAAAATAAATTAAAAGAACAGGAAAAACAAAAATGAAAAAACTAACATTTTTTGCAATCGGAATTTTGAGTTTAGAGGTCGGTTTGTCGGCGGCTTGCTCGTCCGAAACGAACACGACGACGACAACAAACAAAGCGAATACAGCGAATCAAACGGCGGCAAATAACGCTCCGGCAAACGTAGCGAAAAAGGACGAAGACGCTCCGGCATCGGTGAAAGCAGTTTTTCCCGACGCGCAATCTTTTACCAAACAGCATAAAGACATTCCGGCGGACGCGATTGCCGACATCGAAAAAGATACGGGCGGAAAAGTTCCCGATACCGATCATCATTCTTATTTAGCCTTTGCAACGAAGGACGGCAAACGAACACAGGTCGGCGCGGCAACAGTTGTAAAAGCCGACGGCAAAGACATCGTGATCGTTTATGAAAACAAAGACGGAATGCCCGTGATTAAAGACGTTCGCGCCGATGGTGTGTCCGCCGATTTTCTGAAACAATTCGCCGGAAAAGGACACGACGATAAATTTGCGGTCGGCGGCGATGTGAAGGCAAACGGAGTGGATGAAGCAACGGCGAAAGCGATTGCTCAAGCCGTGCGGATTGATTCTTTAACGATGCAGACGCTATACGGCGCGGCGCATTCACACTAAAAAATGAGTTCAAAGTTCAAAAAAAGTAATAAGTGGTCAGTATTTAACAGAGCGTCAGTATTCGCGCTTTTGTTTTTACTGCTTACTGCTTACTGCCTACCGCTTACTGTTTCCGCACACGAAGGCGAAGATCACAGCGAAGCGAAGCCGACAACGACGACGACCACCAACGCAACAACGGCGGCGGCGACAATCGCCCGCGCCGAGCGTAATATCGAATCGGAAGCCGGAAATTTCAACTTCAAACTCGAACGCTTTCCGGCTGATCCGCGCACGGGCGAACTCGTGCAAATCGCGCTTCGTCTGGCGGAAAAAGTCGAAGGCGGTTTCGGCGCAAATGAACCCGTCAACATTGAAGATGCCGCTGTTTCGTTAAACGTAACGAACGCCGCCGGCGCGGTTGTGGCGGAAAATATTCCCGCCACATTTGAAAATGGTTTTTACAAAGCCGACTACGAATTTTCCGGCACGGGAAATTACAAGTTCGTTTTTAATGTAACGACAAAAGACAATCGCCAGGTTTCCGCCGACTTTCCGGTCAGCGTAACGTCTGCGCCAATTAGATGGACGTTTTGGCTCGGCGTTTTGCTTTTGGGCATTTTGAGTTTCGGAACGGTTGGACTGGTTTTTTACAAAGTCAGAAATGATCAAAACCGGCAGCGAAAATTAAAAAGAGTCGCGCCGCTTGCTGCACTTGCGATGATTTTCTTCGCCTTCGGAACTTTTGCATTGGCTTACATCGCGCCGCCGCATCAGACGAGAGTTTTGGGCGCGTTTAATCCGACGGGCGAATCGGGAAATATTGAAACGGGAAATCCTAATTTGATTTCTAATTTGACGATTCCGAAAGAATCGCAAATTTTGTTCGGGATCAAAACCGAACCCCTCGAAACACGGAACATTACCGCCGGTTTGAAAACGACCGGAACGGTCAAAGCCAAACCCGACGCGCAGGCGATTGTTACGCCGCCGGTTGCCGGACGCATCGTATTAAATGCCGGAATCACGCTCGGTTCGGCGGTCGGACGCGGTGAGCGCATCGGTTATGTCGAGCAGGTTTTGGACGTTTCCGGTCAAGTCGGACTCGAATCACAGCGGCTGGAAGTCGAAGCGCAGCAGCGCGAAATCGAGGCGAGACGACTTGAAATAAAAAATTCGGTTTTGCAGCTTCAGGCACAGCAAGCCGACCAACGCTCCAAAGCAAATCAAGCGCGGACGCAGTTGGCGCAAGCCGAGCGAGAACAGCGGCGGGCGGAAAACTTGGTTGAAGTCAACGCCGTCCCGCGCAAACGTCTGGAAGAAGCGATTACAGCGGTCAAAGTCGCCGAACAAGAAGTCGCCGGAGCGGAAAAACAGGTTGCATTGCTCGACAATCAAATCAAGCAGACTAACGCTGGGCAAAATATATTTCGTTCGCCGAAAGTTAATCAGCCGAATAAAATTTTCCCGCTGACCGCGCCCGTTACGGGAATTATCAGTAACATCAAAGCGACGAGCGGACAGCAAATCGAAGCGGGAACTGAAATTGCCTCAATCGTCAATCTGAATACGGTTTTGATCGAAGCGCAAATTTTCGAGCGCGATTTGCCGGCAGTGCGCGATTCGACACGGGCGAGTTTTACAAACGCGGCGTTGAGCGGCGAAGTTTACACTGTCGGCACACCGGACGGCGACGGCAGAATTGTTTCCGTCGGGCAGACGGTTGATCCGAATACGCGCACCGTCTCGGTGATTTACGAAGTCAAAAATCCCTTAAATCGTTTGCGCGACGGGATGTTTGTCGAGATGACGATTGACACGACGGGCGACCGCGAGATTTTAGCTGTGCCGAAACAATCGGTGGTTACCGAACAAGGGCAAACCTTTGTGTTCGTCTTTGACGGCGGCGAAATATTTGAAAAACGCGCTGTCGCACTCGGCACGGAAGGCGCGGATTATTACGAAGTTAAAACGGGTTTGAAAGCTGGCGAAAGAGTCGTTACCGAAGGCATTTATCAACTTCGTTCGACACAACCGAAGGCATAGGGAAGATTTTTTTGCCCGCGAAAGAACGCGAAAAAGCGCGAAAAAAAGAAGTATGAAAAATAAAAAAAGAACTAAAAAAACTTTCGCGTCTTTTCGCGTATTTCGCGGGCAATAATTCTTAAATATTTTTCTAATAAATAGAAAACATAAAAATATATGAAATCAACATTATTAATCGCAATTTTATCAATCATCACAATCACGCTCATTTTTACGGGCTGCAATCAGACGACGGCGGAAAAAACCAACGTCGCAACGTACTCGGAAAAGATCGAAACGGCGAAAGCGGGCGAAATCAAGCGGACGGAACTAACGGAAAATGCTGGTTACGTGATGGAGTTAAACACCGCGCCGACAGAAGTTAATGCAAATCAGGATGTCGCGCTCAGTTTTTCGGTCAAAGACAAGGACGGAAAACCTTTCGATAAATTAAAAATCGTTCACGAAAAACTGATTCATCTTTTAGTTGTTTCGGACGATCTGTCGTTTTTCGATCACGTTCACCCGGAAAAGCTGACGGACGGCGGTTTTAAGTTAAATTACAAATTTCCGGCGGGCGGAGTCTATAAGCTTTACGCCGATTTTACGCCGGAAAATTCCGCGCAGATCGTCAATGTTTTTGACGTTCCGGTCGGCGGAGAAAAAAGCGCGAAAATGCCGCTCGTTGCCGATAAAGAATTTACAAAAACGGTTGACGGTCTGACTTTTACGATGAAAGCGGGCGAAGATTTGAAAGCTGCCAAAGGCATCACGCTGAACTTTTTTGTTAAAGACGCAAACGGCAAAACCGTTACCGATTTAGAGCCCTATCTGGGAGCGATGGCGCATTTTGTGATCATCAGCGAAGACACGACGAAATTTTTGCACGCGCACGCGATGGAAGGCGAAAAGACCGAAACAAAAGGCACGGGCGGGCATTCCGACCACAACGACAAACACGGCGATATGGAAATGGATATGAAAACCGACACCGGCAACACAGAAACGCCGGCGGTCATGGCGCACACTGAATTTCCGACCGCCGGGCTTTATAAACTCTGGGGACAATTTCAGAGAAACGGCAAAGTTATCACCGTTCCGTTTATATTGAATATCGCTGCGGGGGATGCGTCGAAAGCGGCGAACAATACGGAAATACCAAAAGACGCTTATAAAATCACGGTCAGCAAAGCCGGATTTACGCCCGGCGAAATCATTTTGGACAGAAGCAAATATTCAAAACTCGCGTTTTTGCGAACCGATTCGGAAAACTGCGGAAATGAGATTGTTTTCAAAGATTTGAATATCAAGAAACAACTGCCCGTCGGTGAAGTCGTGTTGGTTGATTTACCAAATAGTTTGAAGGGAAACACAATTAATTTCGCCTGCGGAATGGATATGCTGAAGGGAAACATTTTGGTTCAGTAACACTTAATTTCAAAGAACAAGGAGGAAAAATGAACAACGAAACGAAAACGAAAGACGAGGTGAAAATCAATAATGAAACCGGAACAAAAGGTGAATTAGATAAACAGAACAAAACGGGAAACAAGATTGAAAACGACAAACATCAGATGATGCAAGGCATTTACGCCAGATTCGGGGCAATGATTGCGACTTCGACGGCTGTGATGTTTGGTTTGATGTATCTCAATACTTATGCTCTTGACCACGTTTATTTTAGTGAAACACGGTTTTATATGGCGTTTTATATGGGTGCGGTGATGGCGATCATTATGCTGCTTTTTATGCTCAATATGTATAAAAATTGGAAAGTGAATGCGACTATTCTGGCAGTCAGCGTCGTTGTTTTCGCGGGTTCATTGTGGCTCGTGCGAAGTCAGACGACCATCGAAGACGTTTCGTGGATGAAGGCGATGATTCCGCATCACTCGATAGCGATTTTAACCAGCGAACGCGCCAATATCTCCGATCCGCGTGTGCGAAAACTCGCCGACGGAATTATCGAAGCGCAGCGCAAGGAAATTGATGAGATGAAAGCGTTGATAAAAGACCTAGAAAGTAAGAAATAAATATTTTAGCCACAGATTTGCACAGATAGACGCAGATATTTTATTGATTAAAAATCTTGATTTTCATCTTTTCTTATCTCGTGTTTATCTGTGAAAATCTGTGGCTAAAAAATCTTAAAAATTGTCCCGTAAGTTCGCTTTAAAAAGTGTAAATGCTCAATGCGATAATAAAATTTTCTCTGCAAAACCGACTGATAGTCGTCGCAGCGGCTTCCTTACTGCTTGTTTGGGGCAGTTATGTGGCGATAAATCTGCCGGTTGATGTTTTGCCGGATTTGAACAAACCGACGGTGACGATTTTGACGGAAGCGAACGGACTCGCGCCGGAGGAAGTCGAAACGCTCGTCTCGTTTCCGATTGAAACGGCAATGAACGGCGTTCCCGGCGTATCGCGTGTGCGTTCGCAAAGCGGCATCGGCTTGTCTGTGATTTATGTCGAATTCGATTGGGGAACGGACGTTTACCGCAACCGCCAGCTCGTCGCCGAAAAGCTCTCGCAAGCCAAAGAGCAGCTTCCGGCGGAGGTCTTGCCAAGCCTCGCGCCGATTTCTTCGATCATGGGCGAGATTATGCTCGTTTCGGTCAAATCGAAATCGGGCAAAACCGATCCGCTCGATGTCAGAACTTTAGCTGATTGGACGATTCGCCCGCGTCTTTTGACGATTGGCGGCGTGGCGCAAATCATCAATATCGGCGGCGGCGTGAAGCAGTATCAAGTTCTCGTAACGCCCGAAAAACTCAAACAGTTCGGCGTAACGCTCGAAGAAGTTTCCGCCGCGCTGGAGAAATCCAATTCAAACTCGACGGGCGGTGTTGTTGACGCGCAATCGCAGGAATATCTCGTCCGCAATTTGGGCAGATTTTATTCGGTCGAAGAACTCAAAAACACGGTCGTCGCTTATCGCAACAACACGGCGATCAAGGTCGGCGATGTGGCGAATATCGAATTCGGCGCGAAGATCAAACGCGGCGATGCCGGTTCAAACGGAACGCCCGCCGTGATTATGTCAATTCAGAAACAG
>JBBSAX010000252.1:0-6927 GCA_038251885.1 Pyrinomonadales bacterium
AATTTATCTGACGACGATTTTAATGTTTCTCGTTTTTGTCCCGTTCACGAAAGAAGCATTTGTTATTTTAGCCGGAAGTTCGTTTCTTTTTCTCGTCGGTTTATTGGACGATTATTTGCAAATAAAACCGTACCAAAAACTGATCGGACAATTTATCGGTGTTTCGATAATCGTCGGTTTCGGACTTGTTTTGCCGTGGACAAATTCTGATATTTTAAACATTGTCATTACCGCTTTTTGGCTGATCGGCATTACCAACGCGATAAATCTGCTCGACAATATGGACGGACTTGCCGCCGGAATTTCGACGATTGCCGCTTTTATTCTGGCTCTCGGTTTCGGCGCAAGCGAACAGCCGAACGAACTTATTTTAGTATCGGTTTTTGTCGGCGCACTTCTCGGTTTTTTAACCTTTAATTTTAATCCGGCTTCGATCTTTATGGGCGACAGCGGTTCGATGTTTGTCGGATTTTTCTTGGCAAGTTGTGTTTTGATTACTCAGGTCGGCGGACGTTCGCGCAGTATTTTATCCGTTTTGGCAGTTCCCGCACTGATACTTTTCGTGCCGATTTTCGATACGACATTTGTTACGATCTTGCGAAAACTTTGGGGCAGAAAGGCTTCGCAGGGCGGACGCGATCACACTTCGCACCGGCTTGTCGCGCTCGGTCTTTCGGAACGCTCCGCCGTTTTAATGCTTTACGGTTTTGCGCTGCTAGCCGGAATTTTATCGCTTTTCGTGCGTGAACTCGAAGCCGTGCAAAGCCTTGCGCTGATCGCGCTTTTTACACTCGTTTTAACAATTGTCGGAGTTTATCTCTCGAAAGTTAAGGTTTATAAAGAGCAGGAAGAAGAACTCGCTTTGCAAAATAAGGCGGCATTCGGATTTTTAGTAAATTTATCGCACAAAAGGCGCGTGTTTGAAGTTATTTTGGATGCGTTTTTAATTTCGCTTTCATATTACGGCGCGTATTTTTTAATTTGGGGTCCGTTTGAAAACACGGAAACTTGGGATGTTTTTATAAAAAGTCTGCCGATCTTACTTGTTTTTAAACTTTTTGCATTTCTGGGTGTTGGCGTTTATCGCGGAATTTGGCGTTATACGGGTTTGAGCGATTTTATAACTTTCGGCAAAGGCGTGATTATCGGTTCGGTTTCCAGCGTGCTGGCTATTTTGCTTTTATATCGTTTTCAAGGATATTCGCGGACGGTTTTTGTTATTGATGCGCTGTTGCTTTTAGTTGCACTTGCCGGCAGTCGTCTTGCCTTCCGGTTTTTCCGTCAAATGCTGCCGAATCCGATAATCGGAGAACAGCGAAAAGTTCTGATTTACGGCGCAGGCGACGGCGGCGAAATGGTTTTGCGCGAACTGGAAAATAATCCCGAATGGCATTATAAACCCATCGGTTTTGTAGATGATGATCCGCTCAAAAAAGATAAAGTGATTCACGGACTCAAAGTTTTCGGCGGAAACGGTTCTTTAAGAACAATTTGTATCGAGAACGGAGTCGAAGAAATCCTACTCTCATTTCGCACGATTACGCCTGAACGCCTTAAAGAAGTCAGAGAAATTTGCCAAAATGCCGAGGTTTCCTTAAAACGCGCTCAAATAAAGATCGAGCCGATTGATTTGGTGTAATTACCCAAAAACAAAGGCAGAAACGCGACCGCAAGGGAGCGTGCAAAAAACTGTAATTCGGCACGCTTGTTCGCACTCGCGTTTCTGCCTTTAACAATTCGTGAAATACATTGATAGATAAACAATTTTCCGGTTTTTAATAAGTCCGCAAATTGCATATATCTTCAAAACCGAAGCCGTAACTCTGAACTTCGCATTGCAAGATTTTGAAAATAACGATTCAAAGATTATCCTTTTTTAATGGCATTAAAAACAATTAAATTAAAAACTGCACCGTTGAAAATTGCGCTTTTAGTGTTTTGTTTAATAATTTCGACACTAATGTTTTTGTTTGCCAAATGGACTTTCGGCAATGCCGTTGCAACGCAAGCACCGTTGAAAGAAGTCGCTGAATTTGCGGTCAGCCTTGCGCCGTCCGATCCGCAAAGTCATTATACTTTGGCAGTTCTAAGTGAAAAAACCTTTTTGCCGGAAGATTTGGAGAAATCTCTGGTCGAATATGAAACGGCAACCGCACTTTCGCCGCATGATTACCGTTTATGGCTTGCATTAGGTAATTCATTGGGCAGAAGCGGTAAGGCGGCAGAAGCTGAATCGGCATTTAAAAAATCTCTCGAACTTGCGCCGAATTATGCACAAATTCATTGGGCTTACGGAAATTTTTTGCTCAGGCAGGGAAGAACCGAAGAGGCTTTTGCGGAAATACGCAAGGCGGCTGAAACCAATGAAACTTACTTGAAACAGACAGTTTCACTCGCCTGGCAAGTTTTTGACGGCAATCTTGGCGAAATCAGAAAAGCCTTCGGCAGTTCGCCGGTTGTGAATTCAATGATTGCGACATTTTTAGCTGAAACAAAGCGTTTTGACGAAGCACTTGAAATTTGGAACACATTTTCGGACGAAGATAAAAAAACTCGATTTAACGAGGACGGAAAAACACTTTTCCGGCAAATGATTGCAGCCCAAAAATACCGCGATGCACTTGAAATTTACAATCAAATCGCCGATTCCGGTGAGGAAAACTTCGCGTTAGAAAAAATTGCCAACGGCGGTTTTGAAAGAGATGTCAAAACAAAAAACGCAAGTGTTTTCGATTGGCAGTTAGGCGACGCTCTGCAACCGCAAGCCGGGTTTGATGACGGTCAAAAAAGCGAAGGCAACCGCTCGCTCGTCATTCTTTTTAATTCGGCGGACGGTAAAGATTTTCGCAATCTTTCGCAAACGGTCGTCGTGCAATCCGATAAAAACTATGAATTGAATTTTTCTTATAAATCGGCTCTGAAAACCGACGCAACCGTTCGCTGGCAGATTTTAGATACGGCAAATAATATTTTATCTGAAACCGAAAACTTATCCGGCAAAACCGATTGGACTAAAATCAATTTGATATTTAAAACTCCGGCAGATGCAGAAGCCGTCAACATCAACTTGGTGCGAGTAAATTGTCCGACAGCATTTTGCCCGATTTCGGGAAAAATTTGGTTCGATGATTTTCAATTAATCAATTAAAATGATTGTTTGCAGAATAATTAACAATTAACCATTCACAATTTACCATTTTCAAAAGTATGCCCGAAGCAATAGAAAATTCTGAAAATAATCCACGTTTGAATGGATTCATTTTCGCTGTTTTGTGCGGCGTTCTTGCTTTTTCGGCTATTGCCTTCGGTGCGGTTGATGCTTGGGCGTTGGGCGTTTTATCTTTGGTTTCGGCTCTCATTGTAGTTTTATGGGGTATTGATTCGTGGAAAACGAAGGAATTTACTTTTAGTCCTAATTTTATTCAACTTCCGGTTTTGGGACTTATTCTGATCGGCTTGATTCAACTTCTTCCGCTTCGTTCGGTTTCGACGGAGATTTTGTCCGTTTCGCCCGTTCGGTCGCTTTCGATTGCGCCGTATCAAACGCGGGTTGCTATTATTCAATTAATCATTTATCTCGTATTTCTTGCCGCCGCATTTTTGGTTCTGAATACTGAAAAGCGTCAGCGAAAAATAGTTTATATCATCACTATTTTCGGTGCGGTAATGGCTTTTTTCGGTATTTTGCAGAATTTGGCAAGTCCCGATGATCTAATTTACGGTATGCGCGAAGCCTTTCAAGCCAATCCGTTTGCCTCGTTTGTCAACAAACATCATTTTGCGGCGTTTATGGAAATGATAATTGCCTTGCCGCTGGCACTTTTATTCGGCAAAGCGGTCAAAAAAGATCAGCGCGTTTTACTGATTATTGCCGCCGTTATTATGGGAATGGCAATTGTTTTTACAGGTTCGCGTGGCGGATTTTTAGGTCTTTTAGGGGTTTTCGGTTTTATAATTACGGCGAATATTCTTAAGAGCAAAAATGATCTCGATAAACTTCCTAATAATGAAAAAATTAGAAACTATCGCCGAAATTTTACTATGTTCGGCGGCGGTTTGGCTTTGCTTATCGTTATTTCAGGATTTGTTTTATACCTGACCAACGATTCGACACTCACCCGTGTTGTCTCGATGCAGGGAACGGAAGATATAACCAACGGCAGAACACATTTTTGGAATATTGCGTGGCAGATTTTCAAAGATTATCCGATCATCGGTTCGGGGCTTGATTCCTACGGAACGGCGTTTCCGAATTATGACACTTGGAACGGTATTTACCGGGTCGAATCCGCGCACAATGATTATCTGCAAATTTTGTCTGATGCCGGGGTATTGGGTTTTATCTGCGTGGCAAGTTTTATTTATCTGTTGTTCAAACAAAGTTTGCGGATCATTGGCAACGCCGAAAGCCGTTTTCGCCGCAACACCGCAATCGGCGGATTAGCCGGGTGTTTCGGCATACTTATTCACAGTTTTTTCGATTTTCCTCTGCGAACGCCTTCAAATGCGTTTTTCTTTTTGACTCTGGCAGTTCTGGCAACTGCTTCAATTCGGACTTCGAGTCACAATTCGCAAAAAGTCCGAAGAAGAAAGAAAGCTGAATAGAAAGATGTTGATTAAACGGTAATTAAAAATCGGCAGACCGAATAAGCATAATTTCTTTTGACTTTATTATTAAATTTTCATTAAATAGAAACACTTTCCAAATAATATTGAGATTTTGTTCACTAAGGGAACTTTTGCAAAAGATTTCTCTTGAAAATTTGTATTTCTCCCAACTTCTACCGGAATAAGACTCAATAATTGGCAATAAATTTAAAGGAGAAAAAACTATGTTAAAAAAAATTCTGTTTTCGACGCTGTCAATTTTTTTGTTGCTGACCGTTGCACAGGTTTCATTTGCAAAAACCCATAACAACCAAGCGGTTGAACTGTCAGGCGATTTGTTCGGTGCGCCGTATCGAATTCGCGTTCCTGAAAATTGGAATGGAACATTACTTGTTTACGCACACGGTTATCGAGACAAAGCCGATCATCCGGGCGAAATTGATAATCGCGCCGCTGATGTTGCGCCGAGCGCGGCACTCGAACCGATTTTGCTTTCGCAGGGTTACGCGCTGGCGGGGTCGGCTTATCGTGATAACGGTTGGGCGGTTGAGGAAGGCATCAACGATTTGCGAAATCTGACGATATATTTTAGCCTTCGCGTCAGACATCCGCAACGCACGATTTTGTGGGGCTTTTCGATGGGAACGGTCATAACTTTTGCGAGTATGGAGCGTTATAATTTTCTTTACGACGGTGCGTTAGCGGGTTGTGCGGTTGGTGCGGGTTCGCCGCAATCTTGGGATTCGGCGGGAGATTTGATGCTCGCTTACGACAAACTTTTCGGTTCGCTACAAACTTGGGGAACGGTCGGCGATGTGCGTGATGACATTGATTTTGAAACGGAAGTCGCGCCGAAACTTTTTGCGGAAGTTAATAATCCGGCGAATTTCCCGAAATTTGAATTTATCCGGCTCGTTACCGGAACACCCGGACGCGGCATAAATCCGCCGCCGCCGCCCGCATTTTATCCGGGTTGGGTTTTCACGGATATGTTTTTCGCGACCGAAGCCCGCGCCGAACTCGAACGTCGCGCCGGTGGTCCGGTCGTACAGAATCTGAATCGCAATTATAATCTGACCGATCAGGAAAAAGGCTATTTGATGTCGCTCGGTGTTCCCGCGCCGATTATCGAAAACTGGCTTGTCTCATTAAACGCCGAACGCAATATTTCTGCGCCGTTTTATTCGCGGTTTTATCTTTACAAGAACGCCGAATATACAGGCAAGATCAAAAGTCCGGTGTTGACCTTGCACACCCTTTACGATCCACTCGTTACTGTTTCGCAAGAACGTGAATATGCAGAAACTGTTGAAAATGCAAGGCGCAGCCGCTATTTGTATCAAACCTACACAAATGGCAATGGACATTGTAATTTCACGGGTGAACAATTAGTTACATCGGTCAACGCGATTAACGATTGGGTGAAAAACCACAATAAACCGACCGCCGCGAATTTCCCGACTGCGCTCGGATTTCTACCCGCAGATTTCACGCCGCCGCCGATGAATCAACCGTAAAAAAGTTCTGAGTCGTGCGTTGAGGCGCGACTCAGAACTTTTTTGAAATTATTTTGTCTTATTACTTATCTCAAAAATCTAAAGATACGTTTAGATTTTTGAGATAACATCTATTTAATATCAACCTTGACAATCAATCCTTTTTTATCCATTACCTGACGTAAGCATTGGGGATCGGAATATCATTCGTGATTCCGAATGTGATTGCCGTGAATCCACTTGTTGATTGCTGGATAAACCAAGTATTGTTCGATGGTCGGAAAATCGCAAAATCCGTTCTGCCATCGCCGTCGTAATCGCCGGGTGTCGCAATATCTCCTGTCGCTCCGAATGGGGCGGAATAGAATGAGAAATCTTCACTTCTAAGAACAAACCATTCTCTTGTCGAAGGTCGGAAAAATGCCACGTCTGCCTTGCCATCTCCGGTGTAATCGGCTTGTACTGTTTTATCGGTTGATACTCCGAATGTTGTTACGATCAAACCTGCCTGACTTCGATTTAACCACCATTGACCGTTCGATGGACGATAGATTCCAATATCAGCTTTTGCATCTCCGTCATAATCAGCGGCAACAGGTAAATCTCCGGCAATGCCGAATGTCGTAATCAATGTTTGATTATCGGATGATCTGAGGATAAACCAAGTTTGATTTGACGGACGAAAGATGGCGGGATCAGCCTTGCCATCACCGTCGAAGTCAGCCGGAGTCGGAATGTCAGTTGAATTGCCAAACGGGAATGAGTAGAAGGAAGAATCTTCACTTCTCAAAATAAACCATTCACCCGAAGCCGGTCTAAAGAA
>JBBSAX010000253.1:0-6921 GCA_038251885.1 Pyrinomonadales bacterium
AAATTGGGACGAACTTTATCTGAAATCCGTCGAAGATGTCGAAGGTTTTACCGGCGAAGTTTTGAAATTTCTCGATATAAAATTTGATCCGCCTTACGAAAAATTGCTTGACACTTCGGAAGGAATCGAATGGTCGAAATGGTGTGTCGGCGGCGGTTTGAATATCGTTTCGCAATGTCTTGACCGTTGGATCGGGACGGAAATTGAAAATCAGGCAGCGATAATTTGGGAAGGTGAAGAAGGCAGAGTTCGAGAATTTTCATATAAAGAGTTAAAGCAAAAGGTTGATTATTGCGCGGCTGGATTAAGACTTAAAAACTTTGGTAAAGGTGATGCAATCGGAATTCATTTGCCGATGATACCGGAAACCGTGATTGCGCTTTTAGCAATTGCCCGAATCGGCGCGATTGCTGTTCCTGTTTTTTCGGGTTATGGAGTTGAAGCGATTGCAAGCCGTATGAATGCAGTCGGCGCGAAAGCATTGATAACTTGTGATTGGTTTCCGAGAAAAGGAAAAGTAATTGATGCTTTTTCAGTTGCTAAAGAAGCTGTAGAAAATTGTCCAACCGTGAAGCAATTTATTGTTGTCGGACAAGAAGTAGGAATTGATTTTCCAAAAGATAAGGAAAATATATTTTTCGATGAAATTTTAACTTTGGGCGAATTCGGATTTTTGCAAATTGAAAATTACGTCAATATGAGTGCGAGAGAGAAAACTTCTGCTGAAAAAGAAGCGAAAAGAACGGCAGAAGCATTGGCATATCTCGAACCAACCGACGCAAACGATCCGCTGATAATTCTATACAGTTCCGGCACGACGGGCAGACCGAAAGGGATCGCGCACGTTCATTGCGGGTTTCCGGTCAAAGCGGCGCAGGATATGGCTTTCGGCACGGATGTCGGACGCGGGACGCGCATTTCTTGGGTAACGGACATCGGTTGGATGATGGGACCTTGGCTGATTTACGGGGCGTTGCTCAACGGCGCGACGATGGTTTTATATGACGGTTCGCCCGATTATCCGAATGCTGATCGGATGTGGGAATTTTGCGCGAAACACAAAGTCGAGATTCTCGGAATTTCGCCGACATTAATCAGAGTTCTTTCGACCAAAGGCGACGATTTGCCGAAAAAACATGATCTTTCTTCGCTTCGGGCATTTGCTTCGACGGGCGAGCCTTGGAATCCCGCGCCTTGGTATTGGCTGTTTGAAAAAGTCGGCGATTCAAAGTTGCCGATCATCAATTATTCCGGCGGCACGGAAATTTCGGGCGGAATTTTGATGGGAAATCCGCTTTTGCCGCAAAAAGCCGGTTCGTTTTCCGCACCGTGTTTGGGAATTGACGCGGACATTCTCGGCGAAAACGGCGAATCCGTTCCGGCGGGCGAAGTCGGCGAATTGGCGATCAGAAAACCGTGGATCGGAATGGCTCGCGGCTTTTGGGAGGAAAACGAAAGATATTTGGAAACTTACTGGTCAAGATTTGAAAAAATCTGGGTTCACGGCGATTTTGCGATGAAGGACGCGGACGGGCATTGGTATATTTTAGGTCGTTCGGACGACACTCTAAATGTCGCCGGAAAACGAGTCGGTCCCGCCGAAATCGAAAGTCTTTTGGTTGCCGATAAGAGAGTCGCCGAAGCCGCCGTTATCGGAGTTCCGCACGAGATAAAAGGCACGGCAATGGTCGCATTTGTTGTTCTCGCCGGGAGCGCAGGCATCTTGCCTGCGAGTGAAGAAAGCGCGGACGAAACAAAAACACACGCAGACAGGATGTCTGCGCTCCCAAATTTAGAAGCCGAATTAAAAGCCGTCGTCGCCAAAGATATGGGCAAACCGCTCGCGCCGTCGAGAATTTATTTTGTTGACGCACTGCCGAAAACACGCAATGCGAAGGTTATGCGCCGTGTGATTCGTTCTGCGTTTTTGGGCGAGGACGCGGGAGATTTGTCCGCGCTCGAAAATCCGAGTTCAGTTGAAGCTATTTTCGCATTGGCAAAAAGTTAATTTTATTGAAGGACATTATGATAATGTCCAACTCGTATCTGCCTGAAAAACACATTGACATCCGCGCTTGAAAGGGAATAAGATTGCTGCGAATCATATATTTCATTTGATGTTATCTTATTTCGCGCAGATGATTTCGAGTTAAAACCTTTTGCAAGATGACCGTAATCATTTATAATTTAATCGTCTTTTTTTTCAACGTGAGTGAACCCGTTTGCAAAAGAGTCGTAATCATTTGTCAGATGACTATACCCGACTTCTAAATGACTGAAACCGACTTTCAAATGACTGAAACCATTTTCGAGTCTGCTTTAATTATTTTCGTGATGGCGATATTCAAATATAAAACTACTAAACATAGTAGTTCACAAAGGCAGAAACGCGACCGCAAGGGAGCGTGCAAGGTGTTTAGCGATTGACACGCTCGTTTCCGCCCTTTTGAAATTCAAGGCAGAAACGCGACCGCTAGGGAGCGTGCAAGGTGTTTAGCGATTGACACGCTCGTTTGCACTCGCGTTTCTGCCTTTTATTCACAATTGGCACGCTCGTTTGCAGTCGCGTTTCTGCCTTTTATTCACAATTAATTTTGCACGACTACTAAAATCACATAAAAAGGAGCTGAAACAATGAACGACAGAGATTTAACCGAATTCGATTCGGCGGTCAGAATGACCGGATTTTTTGCGGCGAATAACGATTTGCTGAAAAATAATGCGAAAGCGATTAGTATGAATACCGCGCTTTTGGCGGACATCGGAGTTTTGGAAACGGCGGGCGCGAGCCGCGTTTCCGCGTCGGGTATGCGAACCGACGGCACGGCGGACAAACGCGCCGCTAAATCGGATTTGAATATATACGTCCGAAAAATCGCTTCGACGGCGAAAATTATCAAGAAAGAAGAACCCGATTTTGATAATCAATTTAAAATTCCGCGTGGAACTCCGAGCGGACAGCAGTTGCTCGAAATTGCGGGCGCATTTGCTAACGATATGACACCGGCGGTAACGACGAAATTTAACGAATTCGGCTTGAGCGGCGCGATCTCGACTAATTTGACTGATAAAATAAGGTAATTATCCCTTGACAGTAGGTAGATAAATAAGTTATAATTCCTTATAAAGTGAAAGGAGATAACAACTTATGACTACCAAAGTTAAAATGCAAAAATACACAATCAAGGATTTTCAAAAGCAATTTCCTGATGATGACACCTGTCTTGAATGGCTCAAAAATTACCTTTACCCTGATGGTATTTTCTGCGAAACTTGTCAAAAAATCACGAATCACTACAAAGTAGCGAAACGTAAAAGCTATTCGTGCCAGTTCTGCGGTCATCACGTTCACCCGACAGCTGACACTATCTATCACAAATCTTCGACACCTTTAACGCTTTGGTTTTATGCCGTTTATTTGATGGCTTCAACCCGTTGCGGAATTTCTGCCAAACAATTAGAACGTGAATTAGGCTTAACCTATAAAACTGCGTGGCGAATGTTCAATAAGATTCGCTCAATGCTTTCCGAACAAAGCCGACTCAAAGGAAAAGTCGAAGTTGACGAAACCTACGTCGGCGGAAAAATGAAAGGCGGAAAGCGCGGACGCGGTTCGGAAAACAAAACCATCGTTGCAGGTGCGATTGAACGCAAAGGTAACGTCAGCGCAAAAGTTGTTCCGAATGTTCAAGCTAAAACTCTAATTCCTTTCATCAAAGAAAGAGTTGAGCCGAACACGATGATTTATACCGATGAACTTTCATCTTATAATTCTCTCAAATATCAAGGCTACGGACACGAAAGCGTTCCGCACGGCGAAAAAATCTATGTAATCGGCGATGCTCATACCAATTCGGTAGAAGGCTTCTGGTCTTTGGTCAAAAACGGTATTCGTGGCGTTTATCATCAAGTTAGTCCAAAATACTTACAGAATTATGTTGACGAATACTCATTCAGATACAATCGCCGAAACTCTGAAAAGCCTATGTTTCTTTCGTTTCTTCATCAGGTTCAGAAACTTTCTGACTGACACACTTCAAAGATTCTTCAAAAGTGTCTTTAGTAAAAGACACTTTTTCGTCTGGTTGCATCATATCCATAACAGATACAACGTCTTTTTGCCGATTATCATATTCTTTTTCATTTTCTTTTCTTGCCATTACAAATTCCTCGCTATCTAGTAATTCTTGCAATTTCCACACGGGACTAACCATCATTTGCCCTGAATTTGACTGAACTAAATAACCTTCTTGAACATTAGTTTTTCCGTCCTTTTCTTTTACTTGTTCCGTAATATTCATATGTCCAAAATCAATGCCTAATAACCATAATGGTAAATTGGGATATATTGCCATCAGATATTCATTAGGACGCGGAATAGACGGATTTATATAAACAAACACAGGCGAACCGCTACAACCACTTAAAGAGCGTGTTTCGATCAGAAAAGCATCCACTTCATACTGTCGAGGGTGCAAAATCCTCTCATAAGGCATCATACTTATATTACCAAATCTGGCGGATGGTAGATTTGTTTGTTTACCATCGTGCTGACTAAATCTACCAACCATAAACACATCATCGCCAACGCCAATATTAAATTCTTCAATTATCTCTTTCGTTAAAAAAGTTCTGGAATTAATCATCCGGTATTTTATTATATGAGAATTTATCCCACCTAAATAGCACACGGCAATATCATCACCGTCAGGGTGATGAATCCAATCACCATCTGCACTTGTTTCTAATGTTTCTGTCTTGCCGTTATGTGTGTTTAGTCGAATTACTGTTGATTTTGCCTCTCTTATTACGTGACTGTTTGTTACGGCGTAGGTGTGCATAATATTTGGATACAGTTCAGCGGTAATGCTAACTAAAAAACCCGTTCCGCCGTATCTTTTACCTTCCTTTGCGGTTTCGACAGACGGATAGAGATAAATCACCGTATCCAACAGTTCATCACTTATACGCGGCATTTCTTTACCCCAAACCTCAAATGGATTACCATTATTAGAATATATTAATTTAGGTTTCAGAGTATTAAAATCTTTACCTACTGTCAAGGGATAATTACCTAAAATAAACACCTTTGAAGCCGCCCGCACTCAACAAAACACCGGCAAAGGCAGTGGTGTCGCGGCAACCGCCCAAACTAAAGCGGCAATCGCAGGTTTAATGAAAAACCGTCGGACACAGAAAGTCATCGTCGAAAATATGCTCGAAGAAAACGGCGACGCGGGTTTGATTGCCGAATGGAAATCAGCCAGCCGCGTCGAAAAGACTGCGAAAAAGACACCCGATGTGTTACCGCCGACACCTTAAAAAACGGCATTAGTTTTGAGTCCCGCGTTCACGCGGCAAACGCCGGCGAAGCGCAGAGGAAAAGTCGTCTAAAGACGGGACTCGAAACTTCCTGAAAAATAATTTGTCCGTTTACTTAATACGAATCGAGAGTAGAAATTGACAACTAAATTAATTGAGGTTTCGCAGGTGCAGAGCAACCTTTCCTGACCTGAAATGTGCTTGGAATTGATTGATAAATGTTTATTTTCATTCAAGTTTAAGTTAAAAAGTCGGGTTTAATAAAATTTCAGGTCGGGAAGGACTGCTCTGCACCCGCCGATTATCAACATTCACGCTAAATTTAACTGTTTTCAGTCTTTTTAACGACTGATTTTGCGTAAAAACAATTAGTGTCCGATCTGTTTTCAAGATTTAACTTTGACGGTCAATTATCTATGAATCTTTCGGTGACTTGAAATCACTTTCAACCGCTACTTTTGGAGAAAAACTTAGTATGAAATATCAATCAGCAACCACGTCTGCGCTTTTCGCGCTTATCATCGGCTTACTTTTTTTAACTTTTAATCAATCAATTAAAGCTCAAATTTTATCTGACGGACTTGACCCGAGTGTTCAAACATCAAAATCATTACCGACAGTGCGCGGCGATGAGGCAATCGAGAAATTAAAACAAACGGGACAATACGACTCGTTAATGGACGCGGTTAAAGCCTCGCGCAAAGATAACGGGCAAACCGACGAACCACAAACCGAAGACGCAATCGGACAAAACATCAAACTAACCGCCTCCGACGGCTTGGCAAACGACCTTTTCGGCTTCAGCGTCGCCATCAGCGGCGACACGGCGATTGTCGGCGCACAGCAAGATGATGTCGGCGCAAACTCCAACCAAGGTTCGGTTTATATTTTTGTCAGAAACGGAACAACTTGGACTCAGCAGCAACAATTATTCGCCACGGGCGGTGCGGCTGACGATCAATTCGGCTACAGCGTTGCCATCTCCGGCGACACGGCGATTGTCGGGGCATATGCCGATGATGTCGGCGCAAACACCAATCAAGGCTCGGCTTACGTTTTTACGAGAAGCGGCACGACTTGGACTCAGCAACAACAATTATTCGCCACCGACGGCTTGGCAAACGACCTATTTGGCTACAGCGTTGCCATCTCCGGCGACACGGCGATTGTCGGCGCAGTTACCGATACTGTCGGCGCAAACGTCAATCAAGGTTCGGCTTACGTTTATACGAGAAGCGGCACAGTTTGGACTCAGCAGCAACAATTATTCGCTGCCGACGGTTCGTTCAACGACCAATTCGGCTACAGCGTTGCCATTGACGGCGACACGGCGATTGTCGGCGCACCTTTCGATGATGTCGGCGCAAACACCGATCAAGGCTCGGCTTACGTTTTTACGAGAAGCGGCACAGTTTGGACTCAGCAACAACAATTATTCGCCACGGGCGGTGCGGTTAACGACCGATTCGGCTACAGCGTCGCCATTTCCGGCAATAATATCATCGTCGGCGCATATTTGGATGATGTCGGCGAAATCTTCAATCAAGGCTCGGCTTACGTTTTTACGAGAAGCGGCGGCGTTTGGACACAGCAACAACA
>JBBSAX010000254.1:0-6816 GCA_038251885.1 Pyrinomonadales bacterium
ATGTATGTCCAAAATTTAAGCGCGGCACTCGGTCTTTGGAACAATAAATACGGGCGAAATTTGATAAATGCTTTTCGTGAATTGCAGGACGAAGGCGTTTTGGAAATTATCACTTGCTGCGCGACGCACGGATTTTTGCCGCTGATTTCAACTCACGAAGCAAAACGCGCACAGATAAATATTGCGGTTACGAATTATAAAAAACATTTCGGAAGACAACCGCGCGGAATTTGGCTGGCAGAATGCGCTTATGAACCGGGAGTTGAAGACCTTTTGAAAGATGCGGGAATCGAATATTTTATCGGCGATTCACACGCGATTCTCTACGGCGATCCGCGACCGCGTTTCGGAGTTCACGCGCCCGTAATGTGTCCGAACGGCGTGGCGGTTTTCGCCCGCGACATCGAAACCTCGCAACAGGTTTGGAGCGCGGAAGTCGGTTATCCGGGAAACGGCGTTTATAGAGAATTTTACCGCGACATCGGTTGGGATTTGCCGCTTGAATATCTGAAACCTTACTTGCACAAAGACGGAGCGCGGCGGCATTTAGGCTTGAAATATCACCGAATCACCGCCCGCGACGTTCCGAGCGATAAAAAGCAGGCGTATGTACCAAATTGGGCGCGTGAAAAAGCCGCCGAAGACGCGACCGATTTTATTCAAAAACGTATCGAGCAAGCACACAAACTGCGCGAAAATTTCGGCGGACATCCGCCGTTCGTCTGTGCGCCTTACGATGCCGAACTCTACGGTCATTGGTGGTTTGAAGGGACACAATTTATTGACTTTTTATTCAAAAAAATTCACTTCGACCAATCTGAAGTCGAAGCCATCGCGCCGGGAGATTTTCTCGACGCAAAGATTCCGATCCAGATTCAAAGACCGACCGCTTCGAGTTGGGGCGAAAATGGTTATTATAAAGTCTGGCTCAACGAAGGAAATTCGTGGATGTATCCGTATCAACACGACGCGGAACGCAAAATGACCGAACTTGCCAATTTTTATCATCATCCGAACCAAACGGAATGGCGCGTTCTCAATCAAATGGCGCGTGAATTATTACTTGCCCAATCGAGCGACTGGGCTTTCCAAATTTATCAAGGCACGACCGTTCAATATTCTTCAAACCGTTTCAAATCTCATATTCACCGCTTTAATTTATTAGCGAAAATGATTGAAACAAACGATTTCAGCGAAGAAATGCTCAAAGAAATAGAAAGCCGCGACACGATTTTTCAAGAAATTGATTATCGAAGTTATCGAAGTTAAATTTTATGAAGTTCTTGCTTTTACTAATCATTCTTGCTCTTGCGGTTTCCTGCTCAGTAAATGAATCGCAAGAAATTGAAAGTTCCATTAGACCTGTTGCAAATATTTCTCCGCCATCTAAAGACATAGAAAATATCAAGATTAAAGAATTAAATGAAATTGAGACCGTTCAAATAATTTCAAATAAAACTTTGAGTGATTTTCCAAAACCCGATAAAATTGATGAAAAAGCCTTCGATAAACAACTAATCAGAGAAAGTCTGGAGAAATTTGCCCTCCCAAATTTAGAAAAACAAAAATTTTATGCAGCAGATTTTGAGATTAGAATTTGGCGTTTTACAGATTTATATATGCCAATTTACAAAGGCGTAGGAGTCAGTGAAAGCGTTTTTATAATTAAGTTTAAGGATAAGAAATGGTCTGCGAAAATTTTCAGGGAAACAGTTAAATTTAATAATAAGAAAGAATTTAGAAAAATTATCCAGAATAATTTTAGCGAACCTGAAATAAGTTGGGAAGAATTTGAACAACAGCTAAAAAATATTTGTGATGTGAGCGGAGAAAAGAAAAAGTCTGTTCCTGACGGAGAGTTTATAATAATGGAAAGCAAAAATGACGAAAATTATCATATTCGTGCGCTCAGAGATATTGAGAAACAAGTAAAACTTTTTGATTTAATTGCAAATAACTTCGATGTGGAAGAGATGAAGCGAACAAAAGATATATCTTCTGCCAAATAATCAAAGAATGATTATCGAAGTTATCGAAGCTAAAAGTCCTCACAACTTTTGTAATAATTTTATTATTTTTATCTGACTTTACAGCTAATTCTTTTCGCTGTTTGCCTTAACATTTTTGTGAAGTTATTATTCTCATTTCTATATATATCGGAGATTAACAATTAAATGAGTAAAAAAGGTATTGAAATTGCTCCCGCCAGCGGGAAGCTCGGAATTCTGCTCGTCGGACTCGGCGCGGTTAGTACGACATTTGTCGCGGGCGTGGAAGCAATTCGTAAAGGAACGGCGAAACCGTTCGGTTCGACGACGCAGATGGGAACGATTCGGCTTGGGAAACGAACAGAAAATCGTTCGCCGTTAATTAAAGATTTTGTGCCGCTGGCTAATCTTGATGACATTGTTTTCGGCGCGTGGGATATTTTTTCGGATTCGGCTTATGAAGCCGCTTTGCACGCCGGAGTTTTGGAAAAAGGTCTGGTCGAAGATCTGCGCGAACAGCTTGATTCATTAAAACCGATGCCAGCGGTTTTTTCGCATAATTACGTCAAGCGTCTGAACGGAACCAACGTCAAATCCGGCAAGAACAAAATGGAACTTGCCGAACAATTGATGGCAGATATTGCGAAATTTAAGGAAGAAAAAGGTTGTGATCGTATCGTCATCGTTTGGGCAGCCTCGACGGAAATTTATCTGGAAACTTCGGAAATTCACAATTCAATCGAAGCGTTTGAAAAAGCGATGTATGACAATGAAGAAAACATCGCGCCTTCGATGATCTACGCTTATGCGGCGATAAAATCGGGCGTTCCGTTTGCGAATGGCGCACCGAATTTGACGGTTGATATTCCGGCTTTGACGCAACTTGCCGAACAAGAAGGCGTTCCGATTTGCGGAAAGGATTTCAAAACCGGACAAACTTTGATGAAAACGATCATCGCGCCCGGACTCAAAGCGCGTTCGCTCGGACTTGACGGTTGGTATTCGACAAACATTTTGGGAAACCGCGACGGCGAAGTTCTGGATGATCCCGAAAACTTCAAAACAAAGGAAGAATCGAAACTTTCTGTTCTCGAAACGATTTTGCAACCCGATCAAAATCCCGATCTTTACGGGAATTTTTCGCACGTTGTTCGCATCAACTATTATCCGCCGCGCGGCGATAATAAAGAAGGTTGGGACGCGATTGATATTTTCGGCTGGCTCGGCTACAAAATGCAGATTAAGATAGATTTCTTGTGCCGCGATTCGATCTTAGCCGCGCCTTTGTGTTTGGATTTGGCTCTGTTTATGGATTTGGCAAAACGCGCCGGAATGAAGGGCGTTCAGGAATGGCTTTCATTCTATTTCAAAGCCCCGCAAACCGCGCCCGGACTTTATCCCGAACACGATATTTTCATCCAACTCAAAAAGCTGAAAAACACGCTCCGCTATATGATGGGCGAAGATTTAATCACACATCTGGGAAATGAATATTACGAAGATGAATAACGTCGGTTCTCGATAAATCAAAAAAAGAATTATCGCAAAAAGCGCAAAATTCACAAAAATTTTATATGTTTTGTGAATTCTGCGCTTTTTTGCGACTAAATTAAATTTTGCTCAACGCAATCGTTTTTCAGTGTCTGTAATCTGCAAATGAAACTAAAGACGCTTGCTGATTGTTAGATAACTGTTGGCGCAGAGGTGTTTCGAGAACTTCCGCCGCCGCCGTGTTTTTCTGTTCGGGCAAATCCGAAATGACAAAAACGGCTTTTTTCTCCACATCGAAATGTGCTATTTGATAGCCTTCATCGGATAATTTATCAATATATTTATTTTCCGGAGTTTTATTTTCGTTCAAATCTAACATCAAAATAGACATCGTTTTGCCGTCATAATTGAAGACCAAGTGTGTAAATGTTTGTCCTCCGTATTTGCAGATGTGCGAAGCGACAAGGTTACAACCGTTGAATTCTTTTTTCAGAGGCAACAAAATTCCTTCTCTCAAATTCGCGTATTGCGGCGACGATAAATCTATTTTTACCGGTTTTTCTTCTAAACTATGATTTATGGCACAGTTTTTATGATCGCCCAAAGCAACTTTCTGAAGAGATGCCAGTTGGTAATTTCTTTCAATATTCGCAATGTCCGGCGGAATATTTACATTGCGATTTTGGAAAAACCAAATTCCCAAAACCGCAATTATCAGAAAACTTGCCGCCATTGCCGCCCACGAATAATTAATAGTAAAAAAAGACTTTTTCACCTGTGTTCGCGGTAAAATACTTTGTCTTAGCGAAACTTGTAGATTCACATTAAATTTTTCACAGATTTTATGCTCTTCAAAATTTTGAACGGCAGAACGCAAACGCGCACGGAAAATCCGGCGTTCTTCGATCACGCTCCGGCAATTTGCACATTTTTCCAGATGACGCAAAACCTCGTGATTGGTTTCGGTCAAAAGTTCATCGCATAAATACGAGTCAATTAATTCACGGAAATCCTGACATTTCATATAGAATTCCCTCCTTTTTGTTTTACTTCTTCCATTTTTATACCGTAATTTCTGGCATAAACGGCTAATTCGCCGCGCAAAATCTTTCGTCCGCGATGTAGCCGCGACATTACAGTTCCGATTGGAACGTCCAAAAACGCAGAAATTTCCTTATAAGAAAATCCTTCGACATCGCACAGCATCACGACCTCTCTGAAAATTTCCGGCACTTTTTCGAGTGCCGCTAAAACATCTTCGTCCGTAATTTGCTGCGGAATCGGTGCTTCAAATTGTATCGTTGCGGCGATTTGCTCTTCCGTGTCGGGAACGAGTTTCAAATTCGTCTGCTTTCTGAGCTGTTTATAATGCGTGTGATACATAATCGTTGTCAGCCACGCTCTGCAGTTCGTCCCTTTTTCGTAGCGATGAAACGATTTAAGAGCCTGCATCATCGTTTCCTGCACTAAGTCTTCGGCAACATCGCGGTCGCGTTTAAGAAACATTGCCACGCGAAAAAGGTCTGCGCTGTGCGGCATCGCTTCTTGTTCAAAGTCCTGCCATAAAAGCTCTTCTTCGGTCTTTTTCTTTAATAAACCAAACATTTTTATCCGGCGAAATCTCGTGTCCCTAATCACGGTTTTGATAACCAATTTGATAATATAAATTCGTTTAAGATTTATTCCTTACCTACAAACAAAGATTTTATCCAATCTTTTCAAATCTTTTTATTTTTCCTGAAAATTTATTTTTCTTGCCAGTCTTTAACCAAATATGATAATTATAGAAGTAGAGTCAAAGTTATCACCGCTTGACTCTGCACACCAATTAAACGAAAATCTTCCCTAGTTCATAAATCTCATCCAACGAAAAATCTTTTGAAATCATCAATATAAACGAGAATTTGTCGGAGAAAACACGGCAAACTCACTTTTTGATAAACGTCTTTTTATTTGATAAACGCAACATCCCAAGCGTTCTCAAAGTAACAAAGGAGAAAAACGAAATGAAAAACGAAACGGCTGTAAAAAAGGAAAAAAGCGAAAGATTATTTGTTCTCGACCCGGACAGAAAAAGTCCGCGAGCCAAAGAATTTGAAGATAAATTGTCGTCATTTATCGTCGGACAAGAACGCGCCGTGCGCCGGATGAGCGGAATTTTCCAAATCTATCTTGCCGGAATGAACAATCCCGCACGACCGCTGGGAACTATGCTGTTTTTAGGTCCGACCGGATCAGGGAAAACGCGCGTTGTCGAAGCCGCCGCCGAAGTTCTCTTTGGTGAACCGCACGCCGTTGTCAAAATTGACTGCGCCGAGTTTCAGCATTCGCACGAAATCGCCAAATTGATCGGTTCGCCTCCGGGATATTTGGGACACCGCGAAACTTCGCCGATGCTGACACAGGAAAATTTGGATAAAGCGCACACCGACGAAAATAAATTGACCTTTGTGTTATTTGATGAAATCGAAAAAGCATCGGACGCGCTCTGGCAATTGCTTTTGGGAATTTTGGACAAAGCAACCTTGACGCTCGGCGACAACCGCCGCGTTGATTTCTCAAGAACCATCGTCATTATGACTTCAAACTTGGGCGCACGCGAAATGAGCGAAATGATTTCCGGCGGAATCGGCTTTGCGCCGACAAAATCCGGCAAAGACCCGGACGATAATGAAATTGATCTAAAAATCTATCGCACCGCGTTGGAATCCGCAAAACGTAAATTCTCACCGGAATTTATGAACCGCATTGACAAAGTTGTCGTTTTCAGGACATTAAAAGAACATCATCTACGTAAAATTTTGGAAATCGAATTGAAATCCGTCCAAGCTCGGATCACCGAATCAGCCGGAACGAAATTTATCTTTGAATGCGAAGACGGCGCGAAAAATTTCTTGCTCGAAGAAGGAATTGACCTGAAATACGGCGCACGTCATCTGAAACGCGCTATCGAGAGATTTCTAGTTTATCCGCTTTCAAATCTGGTTGCGACGCAACAGGTTGAAACCGGCGATCTTGTAACAATTGATTACGATGAAGACGAAAGCAAACTTGTTTTCACAAAACAATCGGGCAAAATGATTGTCAGCGAGTCGGACGAAAACTATTTAGAAGACGAACCCGAAAAGAAATCAGATGCCGTCGGTCTGCCGATGCCGCAAGCCAGCACCGCAACGGAAAACAGCTAAATAGTGAGTGGTGAATTGTGAATTGTGAATGATCAATTAAAATCATCCACAATTTAATTAATCTGAAAAGACGCGAAACGAATTGCCTGTTTCGCGTCTTTTTTTTACAGCAAATTTCGGTTTTTCAATTCTTGTTCAAATTGTTCGGG
>JBBSAX010000255.1:0-6816 GCA_038251885.1 Pyrinomonadales bacterium
TCTACATTTGGTGCTGCTACTGCTGACATAAAATTATTTTCTCCTGATATATAATTTCCAAAGATTCAAAAAGTGAATCTTTACTTTAATTTCAATTTTACTTTAACAAAGCCGAAATCACAAGCCGAATTTGTAACACGATATATTCAAGTCAACTACAATTACCGATTAATAAGTGTCAATCCGAGCTTAATTGTTCATTATTTTATACGAACCCACTTTGAAGTGAGAATAAATCGGCTGCTCTCGCTGAAATCATTGAACATTTTTTCGGGAATTTCCTGATCGTCATACCACGGTCCGGCGACTTTTAGAATAGTCATTTCAGGCAATTCCAGCCAGCCGCGAATGACGTATTTGGTTATACTTTTATTTCGTTTCATAAAAATAACTCGTCCGGTGATTGTCATTGTTCCGCTCGAAACATCGCTGAGTTTTTTGCCGTTTCGCACCTCGAAGAAATCATTTGTCCAATTTCCATTCGCGCTAAATGTCCATTTGCTCGTGAAGTGGAGCGAATCCGTTCCGGCATAAGAACCGTCGGAGCGATTGACATAAGTTGTCGAAATTCGTCCTGGATTATCGCCCCATTCGCCGACGAGATCGTCAAGCGTCAGTTGTCGCGTCGGTTCTGGAATTACAAGGTTGCCATCGCTGTCGAGAGTTGTTTGTGCGGGCGTAACTTTATTATTTGTCTGTGCTGAAACGGTTTTGTCCATCTCGATTGAACCGATAAAAGCATCCACTTGCTTCACATATTCGGGATTATTAAAAACAGCGAGAATGCTGACTTTTTTGCCGAAGCCGCTGATTACGGTCAAAAATCCCAATGCTTTTCCGGCATCGGTTTCGACCTGACCGCCGCCCGAAATTGCCGTCCAATCGCCGTCCTTTTGTTCGTCAGTTTGCGGATTTGCTTCCGTTTTCATATTTTTGACGACCAAATTATTCCATTCACTCGTAAAATCCGTTGCCGGATTTCCGCTGCCGGGAGTTGCACCGTAAAGTGTAATAATACAGAAACTGTTTGTCGCTTGGTTGTAATCGGTGAATGCGACGACGTTTCCTTTCAGAGTTTTCGTCCAACCTTTCGGCGCATTGTAGTTGATAATACCGAGTTTTTCCGTTTGTCCAAATACAGCATTTGGAACAATCAAACAAAAAACACAGATAAAAATTAGACCTAAAATGACACTTGATTCTTTCATTGGCTAAACTCCTTTTTTAGAAAATCCTACTGATCGCGCAGTATGACGCTTTCGGTTAATTGATACTCTTTAATCACTCTTCCCGTGCATTCGGACTGCATTCTAATCTTGGTAATTTCCTGCCCCTTATTTGGCTCAAAAAATATCTGCCATTTCGCTTGGGAAGCATTCGTGTAACCGGGAATGACGGAAACGGATGTCATATATGCCTCTTTGACTACTGTAAATTTATCCGCTCCCGTTCCGATAATATTTAATTGATAACCGTTTCCGCCGTTGCTGCCCGGATGAACTTCTGTAACGGATTGACCGGAATCAACAAAGTAGATTTGATCCGCCGTTGCCCGACATTTCGGGAGCGGTTCGCGTTGCGCTGAAACATTAATGACTGCAAACAGGGTGATTACGGTAAATAATCCCAAAATAATTTTCGATATTTTCATAATATTTTCTCCTATCGCTTTATTTAAGCGTAATTTCCAATGTGTAACTTGCCACTTTATAGTTTGAACTGAGCCGAATCGCATATTCGCCCGAATCGGCATTCGGCAATTTGCCCGACCACGATTTTGTTTCTTCGGTAAAATCTTCGGAATCGAAATTATGTTGAGCGGCAAGAATAAAAACCGCATCCCGACCAATTAGCTTGATCGTAAAATTTTGCTCTTTCTTTGCTTTAAAAAAATATGTGCGGTCTTTTTGATCGCTGACTTCGCCTTTGATGACCATTTTGCGTCCCTTTACAAGTTTGATATTTTTGTCTTGGGCATTAACAAAATTAGTTACAAGCAAGCCGACAAACATAATTCCCAACATTAATTTCAATTTCTTTTTCATAATTTCAGTTCCTTATTTTAAAATTTTTCCAAAACTGTTTTCGAGGTTTTTTTCATTTTAATTATCCGGCGAATCGTCTTCGACTTCTTTGAGCGTGTTGGCGAGTTTATAATTCGCGGGTGGTTCAAAAAGCGAATCGGCAAGCGGAGTTTTTAGAATTTCAGTCGCTTCTTCTTCGGTGATGATCGTTATTCCCTGCATCCTTATTTTCTTGATTTCCTTTAACGAAATGCCTCCGATGCCACCTTTATTTTGAAAATCAAACTCGTCGTAACAATTTTTATCTGTCTGAAATTCCTGCTTGGGTCGCGTAATCGGACATAAAAATTCGTCATAATCGGCATACCAACCGTCAATCTCGACCTGTATTGTATATTGCGTGCAAGCATTTTTTGATGGTGTCATAGTAATGGTTTCCTTCAAATGACGTGCATTGAAGCCGAATAATTTCATCCGTTCGCCCGTGTCGGTAACGCTTCCGGTAACGGTTACAATGCCGCCTTTTGTAGCATTTTTGACGCTTGCCGAAACGGGCGGAACAGTTGAATCAACAAAATACTTTTTCTTTTTGTTGCTAAATGAAATGAACTGTTTTTTGTCGGTTTGGAAAATAATCGTTTGAGTAATACTTTCTTTCATACCGGGCTGTTTATAAACCGCATCGTTTCTCATCCGTGAGCCTTTGATATAAACGGTTGAGGTGCGATTATTCATTTCATCCAAAGGATTTTTCATTCCGGGCATTTTCGGCATCTCAGGCAAACCTTCCATTTTCATCGAACTTTTTTTCTTAATCGTAATTTCCGTCTGGGCAAAATTTGCCGAAACGCAAAGCACAATAAACAATAAACCTATAATTAATTTGTATTTCATAATATTTCTCTTTTTAAAATCACGGAAGAGTTATAAACTCAGCATTTACGGGAAAATCTGCTCTCGTAATCGAGGCAAAATTCAGCACTAAAATTAATATACTCACAGCGATATAAAATTTCATATTCACAATCTTTCTTTTCTTTATCGTCCCGATAAAAAATTTCCTCTGTGCATTACGCGCAAAAACGAGTAAGATTGGCTCAAAAATAATTTCAATAAAAAAGAAACGCGGATGAGAAGGGGCTTAATCCGCGTCTCTAAAGTTAATCTAAAAAACTAAGATTTCTTAAATTAACGAGCTTTTAAATGACTTCAAAAGTATTTATGGAACAAAAGCCGAAGGCACAGCCACGTCGCCGTTTGTGCCGAATTTTATATCCATACCATTAAAATTCGCGCATTGCGGAACATACCAACGCTGGTCTGACGGACGATAAATCGCGGTGTCGGTTGTTCCGTCGCCGTTGAAATCGCCCGGTGTCAGAACATCACCGGAAAGTCCCCATTGACGATACCTTAATGTGTTATTTGAACTGTTCATAATATACCAAACCGAATTTGACGGGCGGAAAACGGCGAAATCGGTTTTGCCGTCGCCGTCATAATCGCCGGTAACTCGCTTATCGGTTACGAGTCCCCAATTTTGAGCGCGAAGCTGTCCGTTGGAACTTTGCAGAACATACCAAACCGCGTTGGACGAGCGAAAAACTGCGGCATCCTGTTTGCCGTCGCCGTCAAAATCGCCGCGTGCGGGTGAATCGCCGCCTGTTCCCCACGGCAGAAATGTAATATTTCCGTTCGGGTTGTTAAGCGAACCGCGATAGTAAAAGAAACTTTGTGCGCCCGAAGTTCCGTTGCGATAGACCGCCGAATCAGCTATGCCGTCGCCGTCCCAATCGGCTACGACGGTCGAATCGTCGCCGGTTTGTCCGAACTGATCTATCCGAACCGTATTGTCCGAACTTCGTAAAATCCAAAACGCGGCAACAGACGGTGCGCCTTCGCGCCAGATGGCAATGTCGGTTTTGCCATCGCCATCGTAATCAGCGGGAACAAGTTTGTCGGAAGCCAAACCGAATTGTTGCGACGTAAATCCGCTGGTCGAGCGGTTGAGATACCAATTGCCGTTTGACGGGCGAAAGACGCTCAAGTCTGTCTTTAAATCGCCCTCGAAATCGTTTTCCGTTCGGGTGAACAACGCGCTGTTACCGTTGTAGAGAAAGAAACCGCCCGCTCTGCTGATGATAATATCGGTTTTGCCGTCGAGGTTGGCATCCATTACGGCGAGTTTCTGGTTGACCTGCTGACTGGATGCTGCCAGCGTCAACTGGAAAGCCGTACCGAAACTGCCCGCACCGTTGCCGGGCAGAATCGTAAAATTGGGAACTGTGCTAGATGAAGTAACCTGCCGGATGGCGAGGTCAACTTTTTTGTCGCGGTTAAAGTCGCCGACCGCGATATTAGACGGCTGGTTGGGGACGGGAATAATCGGTTGGGCGGTGAATCCGCCCGCACCGTTGCCGAGCAGAATTCTCACACTGTTCGACGAGCCTCCGCTGACCGCTAAATCGGGAATACAGTCGCGGTTAAAGTCGGCGGCGATAATTTTGTCAACCGAGATGCCGGTAATATCCGGGGCTGCCGTAAAAACGCCCGCGCTGTTGTTGAGAAATACTCTGATGACCTGCGATTCGCCAATCGCTATGTCAGGACTGCCGTTCACATCGAAATCAGCAACTATTATCGTTGACGAACCTCCGAACGGGACGGCGTAAGTTACCGCCGCTGCGAAACCGCCCGCGCCGTTGCCGAATAAGACTTTCAAATCGGTCGCCGAAACCTGATTAGTCCCAGTTACCAAATCGAGATTGCCGTCGCCGTTGAAATCGGCGGTTTTGATGTCCGCCGTCCCGCCGTTGAGCGATATAAAGGTGCCGGTCGGGAAATTGCCCGTGCCGTTGCCCAGACGAATGTTAAGTGCGCTACTCGCACCGTCGTTAGCCATTGCCAGATCAAGAAAACCGTCCTTGTTATAATCGCCGATGGCGATGGCGTTCGGACTGAGACTATCGGTGATATTGATCGGAGCGGCGAATCCGCCCGCGCCGTTATTTAGAAACACGGCAAGCGGACCGGCGGCGGTTGTATTGGCTTTATTCAACACTACAAGGTCGGGTTTGCCGTCATTGTTAACATCGCCCGCGAAAGGTATCGGCGGTTGAGCCGCGATGCCGGTCGTGTAATCGTTTTGAAGTTGCAAATTGATAGTTTGTGCTTCGCCGACTAGATTTGCGGCGCAAAATATTAAAATAAGCAAAACGCTTTTTATTATTGAAATAGTTAGTTTTAGTTTCATCATTTTTCTCCTTTTGAAATTACGGCAGAGCCATAAAATCTACGTTTCGGATGTCTTCCGAAATGGTTAAAACTTGGGAATTGAATTGATAGCTTTTGTGTTGAACACTAAGAACATACGTTTCTCCGGCAGGAATTTCGTTAAAACGATAAAACCCGAAAGAATTTGTTGTTGCAAAGCGTATTTCGCCATTTTGATCGGTGATTGAAACCCGTGATCTGGAAATTCCGCGTCCGCCTGAAGTTAAAACTCGTCCGCCGACTGAAACATTCGCCGCTGAGGGTGCAAGATTTTCTGCAATGGCAAACGGCGATAAACTCATCACACTCGCACAGATTGTTTGCGTCGCAAAATCGCGGAAAGAAGTTCGGTCAACCAAAACTCCGCCTTCATAATGAAGAAGCGTCAAAGTATTAAAAGTAGTCATATCAATCATTCCGGGAATTTGCACACAAACCGTAATCGGCGCGGCATAGAGAGCATTTGTCGTGATGTCGAAAGCCGGATAACCTGTGCCAAATGAATAACCGCCCGGCAGGGTTCCGGCGGCGGAAGGCGAAATCGGTATTTGCGTGGTCGTTCCGGCTTGGGTTACGCTCGAAAATGTTACCGAAACCGAACCGAGCGTCGTATTGACGTTTGAACCTGTTCCCGTTCCGCTCGAAGTTATCGGCACACCCGTTTCAAAAGCACCAATGTCAACCGTTGTGTTTTGCGGGCGAATCGCGCCGCGTTGATCGGTGGCGGGCGCACCTGTGTTATTTCCCGCGTCAATCGCCGGACTTCCGGGCATTAAAGCCTGTGTCGAAGTCGTGCCGCCGTTGTTGAGAAGTGAACCAAGCATCGCATTAAGAGGCATTGCGTTTGTTCCGACAAAATCGCCGTTGACATTCGGATTTCCGGCTGGAAGACTCACCGCCGCGCCATTGTTATTTCCAATCAGATTATTGCCTTGCGAATTGACAGTTCCGCCAACGTCAGCGATTGAGGTGCCGGAAATATTATTCATTGCGACAATTGAATTTTTGAGATTCACAGCCGAGCCGCTGATAATCCGCAATCCGCCAATCTCGCCCGATGTTCCGCCGGCGTTACCGTTTTCGGTAATTGTGCAGTTCAAAATGGTTGCCGCGCCGCCGTTGTCAACCGAAACGCCGCCACCAAGCGGAGCTTCATTATTGTTTATCGTCGAATTTATCATCGTCAGCGTTCCGCCGCGCATTGACACGCCGCCGCCTTCGACAAAAGAAACATTATTGGTAATCGTGGAATTGGTGATAGTTATGATTGAGCCGTTTTCGCCATAAACACCGCCCGCGCTTTCTGCCACATTTCCGCTAATCAGACAGTTGTTAAGCGTCAAATTGCCGCCTGACTCAACTCCCACACCACCACCTGCTCCCGAAGAAAAACCGTTTGAAATACGCAAGTCCGAAATTCTCACCACATTTCCTGCAAACACAAAGAAAACACGGGATTCAGTCGGTTGGTCACGACCATCAACACTGAGAACATTTGCACCCGGTCCGTTGATGGTCA
>JBBSAX010000256.1:0-6802 GCA_038251885.1 Pyrinomonadales bacterium
AGACCAAACCGTTGTGGAAGAAACGCCGGAAGTTCAACGGAAATTTCCGGGATTGTATCGTAATTACTTGAGTTTTGCGGGCATTGCGATTGCTTCGGCGAGTATTTTGTGCATCGGTTTTCTTTTTCTAATCGAATTGACGAGCGGACACGAACAGCCTTATTTAGGAATTTTCACATTTATTTTGTTTCCTGCGATTATGATCTTCGGGATTTTCCTGATCGTTATCGGAATGCTGTTTGAACGCCGCCGCAGAAGAAAAACCTCGCCGACCGACGTTACGCCGTATCCCGTTCTCGACCTGAATAACGCTCGACAACGGCGGACGTTTCTTATTTTATTGTTCGTCGCGTTTTTATTTTTGTTTTCCAGTGTTTTCGGCAGTTACCGTGTTTATGAATATTCGGAATCGGTGACGTTTTGCGGACAGGCTTGCCACGTTATGAATCCCGAATTTACGGCTTACAATGCTTCGCCGCACGCCGAAGTCAGATGTGTTGAATGTCACGTCGGCGGCGGTGCGGAATGGTATGTTCGCGCCAAATTAAACGGCGTTCATCAGCTTTACGGAGTCGTTACGGGCGATTATCACAAACCAATCGAAACGCCCGTCAAAAATATGCGTCCGGCAAATGACACCTGTGCGAAATGTCATTGGTCGGAAAAATTTCACGGCGACGTGATGAAGGTTTTCAATCATTACGAATATGATGAAAAAAATTCTCTGAATCAAACGCGGATGCTCATCAAAGTCGGCGGCGGAAATGCCGCAAACGGTCAAGTCGGAGGCATTCACTGGCATATGAATCTTGCAAATGAGATTTCGTATATCGCAACCGACGAACAACGGCAGGATATTCCGTGGATTCGCTTCAAAGACGGAAACGGAAATGTCGTCGAATATTCAACCAAAGACGCAAATTTTTCTCCGCAGCAGATCGAACAAACACCGAAAAGAAAAATGGATTGTATTGATTGCCATAACCGTCCGGCACATATTTATCTGCCGCCCGATAAAGCGGTTGATAGTTCATTTACGGCAAATAAACTCGATGCTTCTCTGCCTTTCTTAAAACTCAAAGCCATCGAAGTTTTAGTAAAACCATACTCTTCGACCGAAGAAGCGGTAAGTTCGATCTCGACAACTTTAGATGAATATTATAAAACAAATCACGCAGATGTTTACGCGGCGAAAAAAGATTCGATTACGAATGCGATTGCGGAAATTCAGCAGATTTATCAGACAAATTTCTTCCCCGAAATGAAAACCGATTGGCAGACGCACGCCAATAATATCGGTCATTACAAAGTCGAAGGCTGTTTCCGCTGCCACGACGGACAGCATTTCAGCAAGGAAGGCAAAGTTATCAGAAACGAATGCAATATCTGTCATACAACGCTCGATCAGACAATTGCGGGCAAAACTTTTGTGCCGCCCGATAATCAATTTCAGCATCCCGTTAATCTGGGCGACCGCAACACTTTCCAATGCGCCGTTTGCCACAAAGCCGACCGTGCCTTTAAGCATCCGTTAAACTTGGGCGACATTTCAAAATTTCAATGTGCCGAATGTCATAAGGGAAGCGGTTTTAAGATCAATCAGTAAATTGGTAAATTTGTTTATCAAATTCAAAAAATGAGCCTGTTAATTAAAATCAACAGGCTCATTTTTTATTCTATTTCCGCTTAAAAGACTATTCCTTTCGACCGAAATAAATTCTCAGCGAAGTGTATGGCAAATGCGCGTTGTAGTTTTGATTGCCGACAAATTTTTCCTTGTAGTTATAGTATTGATAACCGACATTCCAATCAATATATTTGTTGATCTTGAAAATCAATCTGACTTCGGGCGACTGATATTGAAGCGGATAATTTCCGACGATCAAATAACTTGCCGGAGTAAATTGATCTCCGTCGCCCGTATCTTTTGTACTTCGATAACTGACGAAACCGGAAACTCTCTTATGCGGCTGAAACCATCCGTCAATAAAGAAGTAATTATCCCGTAATAAATATCTGCTGAGTCCCTGACCAAAGACATTGTTAATCGGGAAGATGACCGGAATTTCGCTTGTTAAATGATTATATGTGTAACCGCCGCTGATGTTGGCTCGCGGATCGGGTGTCCAATCGAAATAGCCGGAAAATATTCTGGTTTTGACATCAACTTCAAAATTTGCCGGAGTCGTTCCCGAAAATGACGGATTAACGTTGTTTTTTGTTTCGATAGAAAAGTTTAACGAAAGTTTGTCGGTTGCGTTGACGCGATTGCGAATGCGGATATTCGTAAAATCGTAATTTGCCACACGCGTAAAGGCATTATCTGCCGTGCCGTGTTCGACATCGAAGAAAATCGTCCATTTTTGCAGAATCGGTTTTGCCTTAAATCCGGCGATCAATGAATTCGTATTGTTTTTTGCGGTTTCCGTGTCGGTGGTCGGTGTTCGATTTATGAGATTTATGTCAAGACTGTTGAGCGTAACCTTTCGATTTGTGTAGCGATAACCGAGATAAAAAGAGAAATAACGGTTCAGATCATAATCGCCTTCGATCGTGTTTATAAACCTTCGGTATTGTGTCAGCCGATAAGCCGATGTGTTTGTAATAGTCGTCGGCAGAGGCGTTCCCGCTGGATTGGTCAGCCTTATCGGGTTAAACAACACATTTCCGCCTGTGATACGATAGGAATTTACGCCGAAAGTGTCGGAGATTCTGAATTTGTCAGTCGCCAGAATCGTGATACCAATATCCCCGAGAGCATTCGGACGTTTTGCATCTCCGTTAACCGTGGATTGATCCAAAACTATCGGGTTGCCCGAACGATTGCGCCCCGTGATTTTTTCGATCAGATTGAATTGACTGGTAGCATCGGAATAAATAAAACGTCCCGTAATATCTACTTTTTTGGCAAAGTTTCGGTGTGCGCTGAATTGGTGATAAAACGTGCGTCCTCTCTCGGGCATTTCACGACTGAAAGTTGTTAGCGAACTGTTCGGATTCGGATTATTACCGGGTTGCGGATTATCTATCGAAAAACTCGTGTTGTCGCGGAAACGGCGATAACCTTCGGTGAACGACAAATTAAATCCGAGAACTTTTGCGTCAACACCAAAACGAAGATCGTTTGCATCGCTTCGGAAATCAGCGAGAATCGGAAATTCATCGCGGTCATAGTCGTAAGTCGTCGTTCCCGCGCCGCGACTGCGGTTAAATGAATAGCCGAAGCGGAATTTTAATTTTTCGTTCTGCGGCAGAAATGTTACATCAAAATCGCCGAGCGTCCGATTCGTATCTCTCGTATGCTGATTGAGCGCGATATTTGTCAGATTATTAAAATAAGCAAGACGGCGAACGGAAGCGTCGAATCTATACCAACCCGTTTTTTCCATATTGACACGCGTGTAACCGTTGCGGTCTGCGCCCCAACCGGACGCTGTAATTAACAGCGAATCGAAGGGTTTTCCTTCGCCTTTTTTAGCAGTTGCCAGAAAACTCGAATCGAAAACGCGCACGCCGTTTTTATAATTCAGATCGCTTCGATATTTGTTTTCATTGCCGTTTAATCTCAGACCGCGAACGCCGATCTCGAAACTCGAATTTATTTCGTAATCTCCAACGGTGTTTTCACTCTGAGTTGCCGAAGTATTTTGTCCGCTCGTCGTCGAAGTTTCCTGCGCCGATAAACCGACAGTCAGCAATATCAAACACATTACGACATTCAGCATTATTTTTATGATGTTTTTTGATTTTTCCTGTTTCATAGCCGACCTCATTTCAATTCTTTACATTTATCTAAAGAAAAACGGATGTGTTTGCGAACCGTGAATCTTTGAGTGACAGGTTGTGCAATTCTGCGTTCGGACATTTGCCTGATTGTGGAAACTCGGAACACCGGGCGCGAGGCTTTCGCTGATCGAACTGTGACATTCGAGGCAAAGCTGACGCACCTGATTTCGCTTGAGCATTTTCGGATTGGTCGAGCCGTGCGTGTTATGACAGGTCGCACAACCTTCGGTCGTAATCGGTAGATGCTCATAGACAAACGGACCTTGTTTGTCGGAATGGCATTTTATACAAGCAACGTCCGCTCCGACGGATAATCTCGCGTTTTTCAGTTCAAACTCACCGTGCGCGTTGTGGCAATCGCTACATTTCATTTGTCCTTCTAAAACTTTATGATGAAACGGTTTGCTAAAATCCGCTTTCTTTTCCGTGTGACATTTCAAACAAAGTTGCGGTTCACTCGTCTTTAACATCGCCAGCGTTCCCGAACCGGGTTTATTATCCGAATCAATTCCCCGAAAAGTCGTCGAACCGATCTCCGTCGCGTGGCTGTCGGGACCGTGTGCCGTGTGACATTCCGTGCAACCGACATTGTTGCGCCAGTGATCGCTGCGGCGGAATTTGTTGTGATCTTCCTTGCCCGCGTGACAGCTTAGGCAAGTTTCGGAAATTTCCTTCGATGTTTTGCTTTTAAATGAAATAATATTCGCAACAGTCGGGTCTTCCGAATGTGTTTTGCCCGCGCCGTGACACGATTCACAGCCCTGAACTTTATCCTTCCAGCTTTTTACTTCGGACAGTTTTGCGTGTTTCGTAGTAGAAAAACTCTTAAATTGATCCTCGTGACAGGTCGCGCAAGTTTCGCTCCCGACATATTCGTCAGAATTCGATGTCGGAACGCCGTCCGGCGGTTCAGCCGACACAATCGTGCTGCTTTCAACCGCTTTTGAAACCATTCCCAGACCTAGCCAGATAAAAAATAGTGTTAAAAATATCCCAAGCACCGTGATTTTGATATTTTTTGTTGAAGCCATTGTTTTGCCTCCGGTTCTGTTGCTTGAATTTTATTTTGAAAATAATTGTTGCTGAACGAATTTTAGTCCGAATCCTTTGTAAAAATCTGTGATAAAAATCACATTTTGAAGTAATAAAATTAAGTTGCGTGAAAAGGATGATTAAAAAGGCGGAAACGCGACAGCAAAGGAGTGTGCTATCAGCGTTATCAGCACGCTCCTTTGCAGTCGCGTTTCCGCCTTTGATTTAATTTAATATTGCTTGGGTGCTTATCTTTGTCAGATAAATTAACTTCGAAAATCTCAAAGTTTTTGCCGCGTGCCGATCATTGCTTCGAGTTCCTTTTTGTCGGGAATAATGAATTCAGAGCCGTTTCGTTTTATTAATTTCCGGTCGCTGAATCTTTTCAGCAGACGGGTTACGGTTTCGCGCGAAGTTCCGATCATCTGGGCGAGTTCTTCGTGCGTGTAGGAAATTTTTAAATGAATGCCGTCGCTGTGCTGACAACTTGCCTTGCACCAACCGAGAAAAAGCGTTGCCAGTTTATCGGCAACCGTCGCCGATAAACCGAGAGCGCAGATTTGCAAACAAGCGGTTTGATAATTTTGACTCAATTGTTTGACCGCGTTCAGACACGCTTCGGAGTTATGTTCGAGAAATTTAAGAAAATCGCCGTTTCTGACAAAGTTTATGCGGCACGGCTCAATGGCTTCCGCCGTGGCGATATGAAAAGAATCGGAAACTGTCGAACTCAAACCTAAAACTTCACCGGGTTCGGCGATATGCAGAATAATAACTCTGCCGTCTTTTGAACAGGTCGAAAGTTTTACGCGACCGCTGCACAAAATGTATATTCCGTTTGACGGCTGACCTTCGACAAAAAGATTCGAATTTTTAGGATAATAATTCGTTATTTGAAGTGATTCAAAAACTTTTTTGTTGGTTTCCGACAAATTACAGAAATAATTTTCCGAGCGCAGCTCGCAGCTAAGACATTTGTTTTCAATTTTTAAATTTTCAAAATCTCTCATTTTTAATCCTCAAAACTCTTTTTAATTTCGCACCACCAAAACCGAACACGGCGCGTGATGAACAATTGCGTTTGAAACCGAACCGAGAACCATTCGTTCCCAAAATCCGTAGCCGTGCGAACCGACAACGATCAGGTCTGCGCCCCATTCTTCGGCTTCCTGAACAATTGCTTGTTTGGGCGTGCCACACAAAATTTTTGTCGTTACATTAACTTGCGAATCGGGAAAATGTTCGCGGATTTGTCTTTCGGCTTGTGAAACCGAATAGCCCGTCAATTGCTTTAACTCATTTTCTAAAGCCGGATTATAACCAGTAGGAAGTTCATACGGCGCACCGACCGCCATAATCGGCATTTCATAAGCCGATGCGATTTCGATTTCGATATTTTCCGCAATATTGATCATTTGACAAATTTTTTCGACAGCCGCTTCGCTGAATTTCGATCCGTCAGTTGCAATTAAGATTTTCATAATTTTTATTTACGCCTCCTTTTTGAATAGTGCAAAAGACGTTCCACATATTTTTCTTGTAAATGCCTGTAATTCCTAAACTTTTCAGTTTAAACGAAGTGCTTAACCGTGAAAAAATCTTTATAACTGCGAAAAAATTCGCAGTTATATTTCTCATTAATCGAATAGTTTTATGACTTCAATCATATTTTCTCTTTCTAAATTGAATAATAATTTCACCCATCTGGATTGCTTCAACTGTTGAGGGAGAAAAAATTATGAAAAAACTTTGGATTGTATTTATAGGAATATTTGTGTTTTCATTTTCGGTTTTGTTGTGGGTTGGCACGGAAATCTTCCGCCAAGCACCGCCGATTCCTGTTCAGGTCGTTACGTCTGACGGAAAAGTTTTGATCGGCGACGGCGAAGTTTTAGACGGGCAAAACGTCTGGCAAGCGATGGGCGGAATGCAGGTCGGTTCGATCTGGGGACATGGCAGTTACGTTGCGCCGGATTGGACGGCG
>JBBSAX010000257.1:0-6783 GCA_038251885.1 Pyrinomonadales bacterium
GAGAAGCGGGATTGGAGTTAGTCTCCTTTACGCGGTCAATAAAGCCGCACGAAAAATTTCAGCTTCAAGCCTCTCTACTCCAACTTTCTTTCAAAATCAGAGTATCATCGCCACCGTCCAATTCATCATGCCATCTCCTTTGCCATAACTAATGTTAATAACTCTAAACAATAACACCTTTTGCACATTAAAGACCGCGCAAAATCGGCAACCTTACTACTTGATTGAAAAATAAAAAAAGGCTTGAAACTTCAAGCCTTTCAGGTGTTTGCCTTGTAAATTACTTAATGATTTTCGGGCAGAAGTTCGTAGTTGCCCATTTCACGGTTGTAAGCGTCAAGCGCACCGACGGAATCAGAAGTTGCGTCAAGCATTTGTTTGGTCATGGCGATTGAATCGCTTAATTGCTCGAAATCCAGCAGAGAGAATTTTTCGGGCGTTGACATCGTAACAATCTCGTCGTTTAAGTATCCGAAGAAATTTTCGATTGACTGCAATTGACCTTCGACGAGTTTGACGCTTTTTTCGAGTTCGTCAAATGAAGCTAGACGGCGTTTTAGGATTTCGACGTTTGTTTGCTGGATGCGTTTGGTTTTTTCGTCGTCGGTATTTTCTACCTGACGGAAAGCCTGACTCAATTGATTGTGAACGGCTTGACGATTGATTGATTTCAGATGCTGTTTGCGTCTTCTGTAAATATCTAATAGATCAACGAAATCTTCCCAACGCCGTTCAAGTGTGACGAGATTTGTCGGAAGTTGCTTTGCGCCGGTAAATTTTTTGTAGTTTTCCTGAATTTTATCCTTTTGCCAGCGCAGATATTCGACTGCTTCGCGCTCTCTCGGCGTAAAGGATTTTATCAATTTTTCGCGGGTTGATTTGTTGAGCGCACGAATTCTTTCGCGTTCGCGGTCATTGACCAATTGCCGGTATGAAGGAAGATTCGGAACGATGAAAAAATATGCAATTTCGCAAATCAATGCGATGATCAGAGGAATAATGCTCTGTGTATAAGCCGCCGCGACTGCAAAACCTGCCAATCCCCAAAAGTTGACGGGTTCTTTGATCGCTTCTTTGGCGTAGGAAGAATTAAATCTTTCGATTTCTTTTTGATATTTTGCTAAATCTGCCATAAATTACTTTCGATTTTTCAGTTTCTCTAACTCTGCTTTCAGGCGTTTATTTTCTGATTCTAATTTTTCGGCTTTAGTTGCAAATTCATCGGCTTTAATTGCAAGTTCATCAGCTTTTAAGAAGAGTTCTTCGCTTGTCGGCAGAAAACTTTTTGTTTCGGGATTAAAAAGCCGCAGAGTTTCGCCTGTGTCAACGATTTCTAAATTTAACGCCGGACTGAAAATTTTACGTTTTTTTACTTTAACCTCTTCAAACTTTTCATTTTTCAAATGATAACCGATCAGCGGTTCGGGCAAATAATCATATTCGGGATCAAAAATATAATATTCCTTCACGCCTAATTCTTGATATAAATTATATTTTTTTTGCAGGTCTTCGCGCCAAGTTCCGCGTGAAGAAATTTCAAAAACAACTTCAGGGACAGATTTTTCCTCCCAGAGTTTGTAAGTTCTTCGAGTGTATTTCCCGACACCGCGAAGAACCATTACATCAGGAACTATAAATTTTCGAGGATTACCTTCGACATAATAAAAAAGCACGTCGCCCATTACATAATCATCTTCAAAATTTTTGAGAAACATATCCATTTGCATAATCAAACTCATTATCAAACGAATATGAACGTCTGTTTCGCCCATAGGTTTACCGTCGGAAGTCGGATAAAACACTTCGTCATCACCGAATTTTTTATAAATAATCGGTGATTTTGAGGTAAATATTCGGTTTGTCGAAACTGAACTCATTTAATTTCCAGAATTTTTTAATAACTTTTCGGCTTCGGCGAGCAATGCGTCGGTAGATTTTTCTTCACTTGCTACTTCCGATGAAGCGGAAATCTGTTTTTTATCGTTGTTTGCGCCTTCGCCCAATAAACCCATTTCTTGTTTGTATGAAAGAAGTTTGTCTTGCAATTGAATGTCCATCGCTTCGCGTTCGATGTCCTGCATTTGAGAATCAACCGACGACGAACCGAGTTGCAATTTAGCTTCGGCGGCGGCGACGCGGCGGTCAATTTTTTCGCGCATTTCGTTAAATGTCGAAGCATCGTCGCCGATGTCGAAAGTTTCCATCGTCTGCGCTAATTGTTCCTGGAGTTTCGCCTGTTTCGACGCGCTGATGAGTTGCATCGCTTCCGCCGTGCGCTTCTTCATATTGAGAACATAATTATCACGCGCTTTCAGGGCTTGCTTTGAGGCGACCGTTGCGTGTTCGCATTGTGCCGCAGTTCTTTCGAGATCAACCTGTGCTTGCTGGAGTTGTCCGATATACGCCGTCGCAATGTCGTCGCGTCCCATTTTGACTGACGCTTTAATTTTTGAATCTAAATCAACGACTTGTTTTTCGAGATTTTCCTTGTTTTTAGCCAAAAGTCGTTCGGTTGCCATTACCTGCGCTACCGAATTATTGAGTTCAGGAACGCGGTCGCGCATATCGCGGATAGTTTGCTGGAGAACCATCTCCGGGTTTTCAACTCTATCCAATGCCGCTCCGGTTCCGGCGCGAAATAATCTTTTTACTCTCTGCCACAATCCCATTTTCTAAATCTGCTCCTACAATATTTATCTAAAAAGAACTTTTATCACCAAAGGTTACGACAACTTAATATTCAAAGTTGCAAAATACACTTTTAAGTATAGCAAGAAAAAAGCGTAAGAGAAATATTCATTGTCAAAATGAACGATAATATTACAATAATTTTTATCGCGGCAAGATTTTTAATGTTGAATCGGATAAATTATCAAGGAAAATCAATAAAAAATGCTAAAGATTGGCGAAATCAGGGGAATTTGTTGATATTAACGGAAAAAATGAGTTAATATCTGAGTGTCTATCATCAATTTCTTAAAAATCAATAAATAAACTGCAATTCTTTATAAAACTTTCTGCATTTCTCCTGAAATACTTAAACAAAAGAGGTCGGCAAAACTTGAAGGAAATTGGTTATATTTGAAAACATATTTAGAAATTCTATAAACCCCTTATGTTAGAAAATGTAAATATTCAGACTCTTTATTTAATAATTGCCGTAATTGTTTCCTCATTTATTTGTTTTTACGCTTGGCATCGGCAGGCAAGAGGCAGTCGAACGTTTGCAATTGTTTGTTTATCGAGCATTGTTTGGATGTCCGGCAATATTATCGGGCGGTTTAACGAAACTTTTACCGGACAATGGATCGGCGAACTTATCACATATATCGGAATCGTGAGTTTGCCGGTTGCGCTGTATGTATTTACAAATCAATATTGCGGCAAAATAATCAGCCGTCGGGCAATTGTCCGTTTGTCAATTATTCCGGCTTTATCGTGGCTGATGCTTTTGACAAATCCGCTGCATTACCTTTTTTTCAAAACTGCTGAAGTCGGTTTCCCGAATTCGCTGCAAGCTACCTTCGGCTTTTATTTCTGGGCTGTTCATACTCCGTATTCATATTTCTTAATTCTGGCAAGTTTTGCGATTGTCTTACTTGAAATAAGTCGCACATCAAGACATTATCGTCTTCCGCTTTTTTTATTCTTTGTTTCAATGTGTATTCCATTTGTCATTAATATTTTCGGCATTTTCAAAGTTTTCGGCACGGCAAGTTATACGCCTTTGAGTTTCCCGTTATTTTTCGTTGTCGCGGCAATTGCTATTTACCGTTATCGGTTTTTGGGCAGCAATCCGATTGCTTACGAAAATGTTTTTCATACAATCAGAGACGGCGTTGTCATTCTTGACCAAAACAATAAAATTACCGATATAAATCCGGCAGCCGCTAAAACCTTGCGTAGAAACTCTGAAGCAATTGTCGGGAAATCTTTTGAAGAAGTTTTTTCAAACTGGAAGAATGAAATTAAAAAATACGAAAATGTGCTGGAATTGGAAGACGAAGTAGAGATAGATTTGAGAGGAAAAAAGCGTTTTATTTCGGTGACGATCGTGCCGCTGAAAAATACGGACGATTCTATTAATGGTCGTATTTTTACATTCAGAGATATTACCGACCGTCTGCGGCATCAATTATCGCTCGAACTTCTCGCCTTTCAAGACCCTTTGACGTGCCTTGCCAACCGTCTGAAATTTCAGCAGGAAGTCGAAATTACTTTGGAAAAATCAATGACTTCGGAAGAACCTTTTGCGATTCTATATTGTGATTTGGATAGATTTAAAGCCGTCAATGATACGATGGGACATCAAGCCGGCGATGAGCTTTTAAAATATGTCGCTGCCAGAATTTCTTCGGTTTTGCGAAAACACGATTTGCTGGCACGTTTGGGCGGCGACGAATTTGCGGTGTTGTTGCGGAAAACTGATAAGTCGGAAGTTCGATTGGTCGTCGAACGTATTTTTGAAAATATTAAAATGCCTTTTAAAATCGGTGAACAAACGCTTATTGCGGAAATGAGCATCGGCGCGGCTTCTTATCCAGATCACGGCGAGAATTTTTCCGAACTTCTGCTTCGCGCCGACAAAGCGATGTATCAGGCAAAATCAAAAGGCGGCGGGTTGACTTTTTTTGCACAATAACGCGGTTGAAAAATAAATACTGAAAATAAAAGTTTTAACTATTCGGAATAGATTTTAGATGAGAGATTTTAGATAAAAGATAAAAACAAGCAAATCTATTAGTTATCATCTTTCATCTAAAATCTATTCCGAATCTTTTTACTTCAATTGCGTAACTTCTAAAAGTATAATTTGCAAGTTATTAATCTCACGCTCGTTCAAAGGAAGGCAAGGCTTGCGGCTAATTGCCGAATTTTAACAAAAAAATTTACTAAAAAGCCTTATAATTTCATCAAGAGGATTTTAAAACCGTAATGTTAAAGACCAAAATATTTGTTTCGTGGATTTTATTAGTTTCAATTTGCGTCAGTATGATCGCGCCTTTTGCCGCATTCGGACAAAAGGTTTCGGGCAAACCGATAACTCAAAAAAATATGGATAATATACCGAACGGATTATCGTTTCGTCTGAGCGAAGGCGAAGAAGGTGCGGAGAATCGCACGAAAACGCCGCCTGCAAATGCGGAAAATCTTTCGGAGAATGAAACTTCAAATCTTTTGAAACGCATTCCCGAAATCAAACCCGAAAAAGATGACAAAACGGATTTTGCTAAAAGAGTCGGCACCCTTCCTCCGCCGAAAACCGGCACGAAAGTTCCTGTAAAATTTCCGAGCGATGAAGAACAGCGCGGAAAGCCGAAGGTAAATTTGGGCGATAGCTTGGAAGTTTTGCGTTATTCGCCCGAAGGCGAAGTAAATCTCGCGCCTGATTTGAGCGTGACGTTTTCACAGCCGATGGTCGCCGTAACTTCGCAGGAAGAAGCGGCGCAGACTGTTCCCGTTCAATTATCGCCGAACTCGGAAGGAAAATGGCGTTGGTTGGGGACAAAAACTTTGATGTTCGACACGACAAAGCGTTTTCCGATGGCGACTATTTTTACCGCAAAAGTTCCCGCCGGAACGAAATCGGTTACGGGACAGACATTAAAAAAAGACGTAACGTGGACATTTAAAACTCCGCCGCCGAAGGTCGAACAGATGATTCCGCAAAATCAAACGACAAAACGCGACGCACTGATGTTTGTGACATTCGATCAAGCCATTAATCCAAATGAAGTTATAAAAACTATTTCCGTTGTCGGAAAAGGCAAAAAACTGCCGATTCGTCTTGCCACCGAAGAAGAAGCGAAAGCCTTTACATATTATATAAGTCAGGCACAACTGAATCGCTGGATCGCTTTTCGCGCTGTAAATGCGGAAGGCGGAATTGATAACGCTTTGCCCGCGGATTCGCCGATAGTTGTCACGATTGAAAAAGGAACTGCGTCTGCCGAAGGTCCGCTCAAAACCGAAAAAGCGCAGAGTTTCTCTTTTAGAACTTACGGCGCGATGAAATATATCAAAGCGGTTTGCGGTTATGAATCAAAGCCCGATTGTTCGCCGTTTGATAATTGGTATCTGCAATTTACCAATCAGATTGATTCGAGCAAATTCGATAAATCAATGGTCAAGGTCGAACCCGCGATTGAAGGTTTAAATATTTATCCGAGCGGAAATACGATCTATTTTCAAGGCATTAAAAAAGGAAATACGACTTATAAAATTTCCGTAACTGACCAGATAACAGACGTTTACGATCAAAAAATTCAAGAACCGATCAACGCAATTATAAAGGTCGGCATCGCGCCTCTGAGTTTATACGCGCAAGGCGGAAATTTCGTTGTTTTAGACCCGACGGCGAAGCCTTCGTATTCGATTTATTCGACAAATCACAAATCTGTAAAACTAAAAATTTATAAAGTTCAACCGCAAGATTGGCATCAATTTGCGGAATATCTCCAAAGAATAAATTACGACGACAGCACAACAAAACCAACGATTCCGGGGAAATTGGTGGTTGATAAAAGCCTTACGATTGCGAACAAACCCGATGAAATGGTTGAAACTCGGATTGATTTGGCGGACGTGTTAGCAAACAATTTGGGCAATGTAATTATTGACATCGAACCGGCTGTCAAGCGTGATAAATACGACCGCACGAGAGTTTTTGTCTGGGCGCAAAGCACGCAGATCGGTTTAGATGCGTTTGTTGATAATCAGGAATTGGTGGGTTTTGCGACCGATCTGAAAACAGGCAAACCGCTCAATGGCGTTGAAATGTCA
>JBBSAX010000258.1:0-6744 GCA_038251885.1 Pyrinomonadales bacterium
GCTTCGCTTCTGGCGGGAAGCAAAAAATTTAGAAGCAATCTCTACGGCGGTATCGCGCAGGGCGTGAAAATTATTAATCTCGCAGTTCTCGATGCCAATGGAAACGGTTCGACAAGTGCTGCAATTGCCGCAGATGATTGGGTTATCACCAATAAATCCGCTTACAACATTCGCGTAATAAATATGAGTTTGGGAACTCCGGCAAAAGACAGCTATGAAAATGATCCGCTGTGTCAGGCAATTCGCCGCGCTTTTAATGCCGGTATTGTGGTTGTCGTTTCTGCCGGAAATAACGGTAAAGACGACTTCGGCAATAAACTCTACGGCAGTATCAGTTCGCCCGGAATCGAACCTTCAGCAATTACGGTCGGCGCGGCAAATTCATACGGAACTGATTATCGTGTTGATGACGCAATCGCAAGTTTTAGTTCAAAAGGTCCGACACGCGGTTATAAAATTGTCGGTGGTGTTAAAAAATACGACAATTTAATTAAACCCGACATCGTTGCACCGGGAAATAAATTGATTGCGGCAATTTCAAACAGTTCTCGTGGAAACTCAGGAAGCATCGTTCGCAGAAACCCTTCACTTGATACAAGGGGTTCTTCAAAAGCTGAAGAAGGATTGATGTATATGAGCGGAACTTCGATGGCAGCACCGCTTGTTTCGGGTGCGGTGGCAATGATGTTGCAGGCAAATCCGAATCTGACACCGAATCTGGTCAAAGCTACTCTGATGTATTCGGCACAACAGTTGAACGGCTACAATAGTTTTGAACAAGGCGCGGGTTTATTAAATATTGACGGTGCGATGCAAATAACAAAAAACATCAAATCAAATGTATCGTTATTGTCTAACGGCTCATCAATGATGACACTTCCAATTCTTTTGCAATTTAACAAAGTTGGAAATGAAAATGTCTATTGGGGCAAAGGTGTTATCACCAATTACGCAATCCTTTCCGGCGACAACTTGATGACTTATTATCAGGGAATGTATGGCAACGGCGTGATTATGGGCGACGGAACCCCGTTTATCAATGGACAATTGACTCGCTCGACTTCGCTGACAACCAATGGATTAAATCTTTCTTCGGGAAGTTTGATCAGCAACGGCGTGATTATGGGCGACGGAATACCGTTTATCAGCAGCAATGCAATGGGCAGCGGCTCGACAATCGGCAATGGTGTCATTATGGGTGATGGCGTGATTATGGGTGATGGTGTTTTGATTAGCGACAATGTTGCTTCATTATCGGTTCTCGGTGATCCGACAGCCGGAATGGAGTTGGAAGATTAAGTCAAAAACCTATTTCTCCCGCCAAAAAAGGTCAGGCATTAGTCTGACCTTTTTTATTTGTTCAAAACTCTCTCGACTTCCCCGTCCATTTTTCCGATGAGCATACAAAACATCATTTTGTAATCGGAAATAAAAGACCACAACGGATATTTAAATGTCGCAGGTTTGTTACCTTCGATAAAAAAATGCGAAAACCAAGCGAACGCATACCCAACGGCAAAACAAAGCGGAATATAAAAATACGCGCCCGAACGCAGAAACCAAATTAACATCACGATTCCAAGCGAAGTTCCGACAAAATGAAAATATCTTGTCAACGGTTTGCTGTGTTCGAGAACGTAAAAATCCCAAAATTCGGCGTAGGTTTTGATTTTATTTTCACTCATAAAAATTTGCTTTTTCCGAAAGATTTTATGATAATCAGGTTGCCGTAAGTTTCAGCTTACCTCCTAATTATCAAATTAGTTAAGACTTACATCTTAACAAGAAACACCATACATTATTCTGAATAAAATTCAAAAATGTATGGTGTTTTTGATTTAAGGTTAAATAAATCTTACGCCGCTTGTTCTAATTCGACGGGTGTTTTTTCTTCCTTAAAAACTCTGATTTTCTCTGCCCAACCGAGCTTTTTGAAAATCTGAATCGTAATCCAATTCATATCGAATTCATACCACGCAAGTCCGTGCCGCGCCGAAGCCGGTTGCGCGTGATGATTATTGTGCCAGCCTTCGCCGAATGTTAAAAGCGCGACAAACCAATTATTTGTCGAATCGTCATCGGTTTCAAAACGTCTTTTGCCGAACAGATGCGACAGCGAATTGACAAACCAAGTCGTGTGCCAACCAAAGATCACGCGCACGACAACACCCCACAAAACCGCGCCCCAACCGCCGACCGCATAAAGCAAAATCGCTGAAATAATGATCGGCAGATAAAAATATTTGGCAATCAAAACCTGTCCTTTATCTTTCAAAATATCGGGTACATATTTCTTAAACGTCGCTTCGTCGTGATCCTGCGCCGTTCCTTTAAAAATCCAGAACATATGCGCCCACCAAAATCCCGGTTTCGTCGAATGCGGATCACCTTCTTTTTCTGTAAATTGATGATGAATCCGGTGCGTCGCCACCCATTTATAAGGCTCGTTTTGCAAACTCATCGTACCGAAAATCGTTAAAACATATTCCAACCATTTCGGGGCTTTAAAACTACGATGCGTCAAAAGCCGGTGATAGCCCAAGCCGACTCCGAGACTGCCGACAACCCAATTTCCGACAAGCATTATCGCCAGATTCGTCCAGCTAAACATAAACAAAGCCGGAATCAATAAAATGTGAAAAGACGTAATAATTGCCAGATCGCGCCAGTTAATTCGTTCTCCGGCATTCGTTAATTCATTTATTTGTTGCATTTTTTAATTTCGTAAGTATTCAAATTAGAACTATTTAAGATTAACAAATTAATCCTGAAAATACCGTAAATGAATTGTAATAGTTTTGTATAAAGGTTTTATCGCTTTAGATTTTAATACTCTAAAAATATGAAATAATGCTTGATATTCAGCTAAATATAAAGACTTGAAAGGTGTCTTAATTTCTGGAAATGTGTATTTTCTTCTTAAAATTATAATTTTTAATAGACTTTTTGCCCGACAACTTATAAAATTTGTTTTTTAACTTCAGTCCCTAAATTCTAGAATTTCGGTTTGTAACTAACAACACATTTTTGAACTGATTTAATTTATTGATTTCGGCTGCCTTTGTCAGAATTCAATTAGTGTTAAATCTTTAAAGTTAAAAATCAATAAAAATAAAGAGGATTTCAGCTATGTCGAATAAGTATTATCGTTTAACTTTCTTTCTTTTCGCCTTGGTTTTGCTGGCTTTTCCGGCTTTTACGTTCGCTCAATCGAATGAAAATGTCTGGCGGGAAATTGATGATGCAAACCTGAGCAAAAGACCTGTCGAGCGTTTGGTTCAGCCGAGCGAATACAGAACTTTTTCTTTAAACAAAGAGGCTTTAAAGTCAATTTTAAATAACGCTCCGATGGAATTTACGGATGCTTCGCGCAATGAACCCGTAATTTTAACTTTGCCGATGCCGGACGGAAAATTTGCCCGTTTCCGCATCGAATATTCTCCCGTGATGGAAGAAGGCTTGGCGGTAAAATATCCCGAAATCAAAACCTATCGCGGTTACGGCATTGACGATCCGACGGCAAGCGTCCGGTTCGACCTGATGCCGAGCGGTTTTCATTCGATGGTTCTTTCGCCGAAAGGCACGATTTTAGTTGATCCTTACGCTAAAGACGACACTGAAAATTATATCAGTTATTTCAAGAAAAATGTCGCACTGACCGAAAACTTTTATTGCGAATTTGACGAGAACAAAGACTTTGAAGAACTTTCAAAACTCAACGGATTCGATCCGAACGAATATCTGATCGAAGGTTCGCCCGCGAATGTCATTTCCGGCACGAGTCTTAGAACTTATCGTCTGGCTTTGGCGGCGACGCAGGAATATACGGCGGCGGTCGGCGGTGGAACAGTTGCGGGTGCGTTGGCGGCGCAGGTTTTGATTATGAACCGCGTCAACGGCGTTTTTGAACGTGAGTTGGCAATCAGAATGGTGATAATCGCAAATAACGATCAGATCATTTATACAGTCGAACCTGATCCATATACAAATAATGACGGCGGAACGATGCTCGGCGAAAATACGACTAATTTGAATACCGTCATCGGCACGGCAAACTATGACATCGGTCACGTTTTCAGCACGGGCGGCGGCGGCGTGGCAACTTTAAACGGACCCTGCGGCGGAAATAAAGCACGTGGTGTAACCGGACTTACGAATCCAATCGGCGATCCGTTTGCGATTGATTATGTCGCCCACGAAATGGGACATCAATGGGGCGCAAACCACACATTTAATGGCACGGTAAGCGGTTGCGGCGGCGGCAATCGAAGCACGAGTTCGGCTTATGAACCCGGCAGCGGCGTAACGATTATGGCTTACGCCGGAATCTGCGGAAATCAAAACTTGGCAAGAAACAGTATTGACACCTTTCACGTTAGAAGTTTGGAAGTGATCGTAAATTACAGTCAAAATGGCAATGGCAATACCTGTGCGGTCACGACTCCAACCGGAAATACACCGCCGACAGTAACAGTTACAGGCGGAACTTCCTTTAATATTCCCAAGCAAACACCTTTTGCGTTAACGGCAAGCGCAACCGATCCAAATAACGATTCGCTTACTTACGACTGGCAGGAATACGATCTCGGCACATCAACAACCGCAGTCCCGAATACGGATTCCGACGGCGCGGCGCGTCCGATCTTTCGCCCGTATTTGCCGACAACAAGCGGAACAAGAACATTTCCATCGCTCCAATATATTTTGGATAATGCCAATATTCCGCCTTCGACGACAGGTACTTTACTAACCGGCGAATTGATGCCGGCAATTACCCGAATAATGAATTTTCAGGTTGTCGCCCGCGACAATCGCGCCAACGGCGGCGGAATCAATACTGCAACGGCAATGGTCAATGTGGATGGAAACAGCGGACCGTTTGATATCACCGCGCCGAACACGAATGTCAGTTGGACAAGCGGCTCAACGCAAACAGTTACGTGGAATGTCGCAAACACTTCAGTCGCACCCGTTAGTGCAACAAATGTTAGAATTTCGCTTTCGACCGACGGCGGAAATACATTCCCGATCATTTTACGAGGCGCGACGGCTAATGACGGCACAGAAACGGTTTCCCTTCCGTTTTTGATACAGACAAACTCTGCGCGAATCAAAGTTGAAGCGGTCGGGAATATATTTTTCGATATTTCCGACGCTAATTTTAGAATCACCCAGGCAATTTCATTTGCATCAAAACCTCTATTTGATTTTGACGGTGATAATAAAACCGATGTCGGCATTTTCCGTCCCGGACCGGGTGAATGGTGGTATTTGAGAAGCTCTGACGGTAGCAATCGCGCTTTTTCTTTCGGTCAATCCACTGATAAAATTGTCGCCGCCGATTTCACCGGAGATAATAAAGCCGACATTGCATTTTTCCGTCCTTCAAGCGGTGAATGGTTTGTTTTAAGATCGGAAGACAGTTCATTTTACTCATTCCCATTTGGCAATTCAACTGACATTCCGACTCCGGCTGACTTCGACGGCGATGGCAAGGCTGATCCGGCACTTTATCGTCCATCGAATCAAACATGGTATATCAACCGTTCCTCTGATAACGGAACAACCATTCAACAATTTGGAACGGCAGGAGATTTACCTGTCGCGGCTGATTATGATGGAGATTTAAAGGCTGATATTTCTATTTATCGTCCATCGAACGGTCAATGGTGGCTCAATCGGTCAACTGCCGGATTGATCGTTACGACTTTCGGCACAACTTCGGATAAAACAGTGCAAGCCGATTACACCGGAGACGGCAAGGCAGATGTCGCATTCTTCAGACCTTCGACCAGAGAATGGTTTGTGTTGCGAAGTGAAGATTTCTCATTTTATTCCGCCCCATTCGGAGCACCCGGAGATATTGCCTCGCCGGGAGATTACGACGGCGACGGCAGGACAGACTTTGCGATCTTCCGACCATCAAACAACACTTGGTTCATCCAGCAATCAACAAGTGGATTCACGGCAATTACCTTCGGAATCACGAATGATATTCCGATCCCCAATGCTTTTGTCAGGTAAAAATTTATTTGACAGACATTTGCAAAAAAGTTTGGCTCATTGTTAGCCAAACTTTTTTGCTTTAAAGACAATTTGATTTCAAAATCAATAATCTAAGAAGCTCAGAAAGGTTCAGAGTAACGCATTTATGCGTGAAAAGCGTCGAACCCTTTAACTTTAACTTGAGAGAAAATCACGTAAATCACGGCTCAAGCCGTTACTCTGAACCCTTTTTTAATCTTAGTCCGCTCTAAATTTAATTATTACAAAGCCTAGACAGAATTGAAGATAGAATATAAAATAGAATAAATTCTGCTTTATTCTTGAATTTTGCCGCAAATTACTTTGATAAATTCTTTAAAATTCAATTGTAAGATTTTATTTCAGTCTTTAATCTAAAAAAGCCAATTTTAACTTAACTTTTTATTTCTAAAAACTTTTTGGTAATAAGGTAAGTCAAACCCATTCCGCAAATGGAAACAATCCCGAATTGATAAAATATTTTGTCAGTTCAATTTCATCCAAAAGGAGTAAATTATGTTCACTAAATCTAAGTTTCAAGTCATTTTTTCCTTGTTAGTTGTTTTGTTTATGACAAACGCCGCCGCCGGAAAACAATCCGGCGATAAAGTCTGGCGCGAAGTTGATGATTCAAAATTCAAAGACCGTCCGGTCAATCAATTTGTTTCGACGGACAGTTATAAAACCTTTCGTTTGAACAAAGAGGAGTTAAAAGAAATA
>JBBSAX010000259.1:0-6739 GCA_038251885.1 Pyrinomonadales bacterium
AAAGGTCTGATGTTTATTCTGACGTACGCAATCAGTAAGTTGCAGTTCGAGATCCAGCCTTTAACCTTGTCTACTCCATCTAATTGTTTCCAACTTTTAGAGTAGCACCGTCGCTCTTTTCATCATGCCATCTGACGTTAATTTAAAAAAGGAAATTAAAAATTATTTCGACAAAAAAACAAAAAGCAATCTTTCTTGACCGCGACGGAACTATTTGCGAAGAAGTAAATTATCTTTCGCGTCCTGAAGATTTGCATCTTTTCTCTTTTGCCTCTGAAGCGATTAGATCATTAAAAAGCAAAGGTTTTCTTGTAATTTTAATTACAAATCAATCGGGCATCAGACGCGGATTTTTTGACAAAAAAACGCTTTTAGAGATTCATAAAAAATTAATCGCAGAACTCGAAAAAGAAGGTGCAAAACTCGATGCGATTTATTTTTGTCCGCATATTTCCGAAGATGAATGCGTTTGCCGAAAGCCGAAGGCAGGAATGATCTTGCAGGCGGCAAGCGATTTTCAGATTGATTTGGAAAACAGTTGGATGATTGGCGACAAAGCCGTTGATGTCGCAACCGGAATCAACGCCGGAACACAAACCGCTTTGGTTTTAACGGGTTACGGACAAAAAGAAGTTGAAAAAGTCGAAAACAAAGCGACTTTAATCGGCAAAAACCTATCGGAAATTGTTCAAAAAATATGATTTTGCGTTAAAATAGTTTCCCGAATCTTCGATAAAATTATGAACAAATCAGACGAAAAAGATTTTCCAACCGATTCTAAACTGATGCAGAAAATCCAGACTTTGATAATCGGCAGATTGCTCGTGATCTTTGTTTTGTTGGTCGCAAGTTGGATTTGGAATAATCAAAAACTCAAACTTACGCTTGAAGATTTCCCGCGCGGTTTGTTTATTATTTTTCTAATTTCGGTCGGGCTGACAATCCTTTATTTTTTTCTGCTTCGTTTAAGCAAAAATTTTAATTGGCAAATTCGCGTGCAATTCGTTCTCGACGCGATTTTAATCACTTGGTTAGTTTGGCGAACGGGCGATCTGACTTCGCCTTATCTCACGCTTTACATTTTTTTAATCAGTGTTGCGAGCATTTTTTTGAAGGCGAGAACAACTCTCTTGATTGCTCTGCTTTGCGTTTTACTTTTTGCGAGTTTGTCAATTTTGGTCGCCTTCGGATTTATTGATTCATTCGGCGCAACGCCCGAACCATCGAAAGTTATTCAGATTATCGGTTTTCACGCCGTCGCATTTCTCATTGTCGGATTACTTTCCGCCAGACTTTCACAACGCCAGGAATCAACCGAACAACTAAAGGAAACGACGAAAACGCTCGCAGATTTACGCGCTTTGCACGAAAGAATCGTCGAATCAATTCGTTCGGGTTTGATCACGACTGATTTGGAAGGAAATATTTACACTTTCAATCTCGCGGCTGAGGAAATCACGGGCTTGAAATCAAAGGAAATGATTGGAAAATCAATTTTCTCGATTTTCGGAAATATTCAACTTCCGATTCTTTCATCGCTCAAAAATGCCGAAAATGATGAACAACATCAGCGTTTTGAAACGGATTTTATTTCACCGGAAGATTTTATCGTGCGAATCGGCTACGGAATTTCGCCGCTTTTTGCCGAATCGGGCGAAAAGACGGGTTTGATTATTACTTTTCAGGATTTGACCGACATTCGTTCGATGGAAGAAAGTATCCGGCGCAAAGATCGTCTGGCGGCGGTCGGGCGCGTTGCCGCCGGTTTAGCGCACGAAATTCGTAATCCTCTGGGCGCAATGCGCGGCGCGATTCAGGTTTTGGAATCGAAAACCGAGCCTGATACGGCGCAAGCGAAACTGATGGAAATTATTCTGCGCGAATCCGACCGTTTGAACAAAATCATCACGAATTTTCTGACTTATGCGCGTCCGCGTGTCAGCAATTTTTCGGATATTGATGTGCGCGAATCAATAAATGATACATTTATGTTATTGGAACACAGTCCCGATGTGAAGGAAAATCACGTTTTGGAAACTGTTTTGCCGGAAAACGAAGTTTTGATCTTTGCCGATCCGACGCAGTTAAAACAAATTTTCTGGAATCTCGCCCGCAACGCGATTATGGCAATGCCCGACGGCGGCAAACTAAAGGTAAGCGTTTCAGAACTGGCTAGTGAAAGAATCAGAATTTTATTTGAAGACACGGGTTGCGGAATGTCGCCCGAACAGGTCGAGCAGCTTTTCGAGCCTTTTGCCAATTCAACAACCGGAGGAACGGGTTTGGGACTTTCGATTGTTTATCAAATCATCCGCGATCATAATGGCACAATAAATGTGCGAAGTATTGAAAATAAAGGCACGACGATCACACTCGAACTACCGAAGGAATCGAAAAATCAATCATTTCTGCCTCCTGAAAAAGTCCAAACCCAAGACGAAAACTCACGGCTTGAAGATTTTTTGATGTTAAGTAAAGGTGAAAAAACATTGTGACTGGAGCGCAGATTGCCAACCTGAATGTGCGCGTGAGCGCGATAAAAGCCTTTGATTACAATAAACTTTATTGTTATCGAACACCGTTTCGCCGCTTGCGCGACGATGCAGGCTGGCAGCCTGCACTCCAGTCAAGAAGGAAACCGAAAATTTAGCTTGAATATTTACACTGTTTTTTGTGAGAATATAAATAGGCGGAATTTTCTCCGACTCTTTTCTTTAACCCATTCTTTAAAAAATTCTGCGATCTTAATTTTTTTAATGACACTTTCCTTTTAACTTTTTACTTGAATCTAAATGGCAAATTTACTAATTGTTGATGACGAACAGAGTTACAGACAACTTTTGAGCCTCGTGTTTGATGGCGATAATCACGCAATTCGAACGGCGATGAACGGACGCGAGGCGATGGAAATGCTTCAAGTCGAACCTGCCGATGTAATTATTACCGATGTTAAAATGCCCGATATGAACGGCATCGAACTGCTTCGTGCGGCGCGGGAACTTCTGCCCGACATCGGCGTTGTTTTGATGACCGCTTTTGCCACGGTCGAAACCGCCCGCGAAGCATTCAAACTCGGCGCGGATGATTTTATTCAAAAACCTTTCGACGTTGAAGAACTGAAAATTATTGTCAAAAAAGCGTTGGATAGGCAAGTTCTAATTACGGAAAACCGCGCCTTCAAACGCGCCCAACGTGAACGCGGAAGCATCAGCAATATCATCGGACATTCGGGCAAAATGCAAGCCGTTTATCAAATGATCGAAACAGTTGCCGAAGTTCAGTCAACGATTTTAGTTACGGGGGAAAGCGGAACCGGAAAAGAACTCGTCGCCCGTGCAATTCACGATTTATCGCCGCGAGCCGAAAAACCTTTTATCTCGATAAACTGCGGCGCATTCACCGAAACCTTGCTCGAATCCGAACTTTTCGGTTTCGTTAAAGGTTCATTTACGGGCGCGAACGCCAACCGCAAAGGTCTTTTTGAAGCGTCGAATCACGGTTCGATTTTCTTGGACGAAATCGGCGAAATGTCGCCCGCGATGCAAGTTAAACTCCTTCGGGTTTTACAGGAAAGAAAGGTTCGTCCCGTCGGCGCACATGATGAAATTTCGATTGATACGCGCGTCATTGCCGCGACAAACCGCGATCTGAAAAAGATGAGCGAAGACGGAACTTTCCGCGAAGACCTTTTTTACCGTATTTCCGTCATTCCGATTGCTCTGCCGCCGCTTCGTGAAAGGACGGAAGATATTCCTTCGCTGGTCGAACATTTTATTAAAAAGTTTTGCGAACAAACCGGAAGAGAATGCATAATTTCTGACAAAGCGATGCTGTTTTTGGAAAATTATGCGTGGCACGGAAATGTCCGCGAACTCGAACACACAATCGAACGCGCTGTTGCGCTTGAGAGAAGCGGAGAAATTCATCCTGAACGACTTCCCGAACACATTACAAATTACAATCCCGACCGCATCAAAGCCGAATTCAATTTGCCGGACGAAGGCATAAATCTGACTTCGCACCTCGATAATCTCGAAAAAACTTATGTAGTTGAAGCCTTAAAACAAACCGGCGGAAACCAAACCCGCGCCGCTGAACTTTTGCAAATGTCCGTTCGTTCATTCAGACATCTTTTGGATAAACACAGTATTCGCACACTTTCTGCTCAAATCCGTAATTCTAACGACTAAGTTTTTCCAGACGAAAATCGTCATACCAAAACGCCCCAAAAATCGGACAATTTTCGCCGCAATAGGCACGCGATGTGCGAAACGTAATACCTTCGGCATCTTCCGGTGCGGCAAATTCGACTTTTACTTGTTGCCAATTATTCGTTCCGGTCGGAAAAGATTCGCTTGATGCAATAATTTTATCGGTATTTGAATTGACGATCTCGAGCGTCGGCATTCCGCCGCTTTTCAGGTTTTCGGTTTTGAGCCAAAAACTCAAAACGTATTTTGCCGAAGGTTCAACCGCAACGATTTGATAAATGTTATAAAAAACTCCGCCCGAAAAACCACTGAAAGTAACCCGCAAACTGCGATTTCCTTCGTGTTTCTGTGACGGATCGAGTTTGATGTCAATCTTCTCGGTTTTTGCTACACGCCAATTAAAATATGTGTAATCTCTTTCGCCGATTGTATCTTCAAACCCTGCATTTTGAACGGTTTCGGCTTTGGCTTTAGGTTCGATTCCCAAATCTCTGACAAAATCAACCGCTTGTCTGTAAAAGCGTTTTTCGTAAAGTCCCTGCGCGATAATTTTGGCAACATCGGCATTTGCTTCTTTTTCGGAGTGGTTAAGCGAATTCCACATTCTCAAACTTTCGGCGGGACGTTCTTTGACGGCATAAAACTTTGCTAATCCGGCTCTCACGGCAGGTGAATTCCCGGCTAATTCTTCAAGTTTTTGCGTATTTTGTTCGTAATAATCCCACGCAATCGAAAAAACTTGTTCCCGATAAACTGCGTTATTTTCAGCGGCTTTTTGCAGTTCGCCAAAGGCTTGGACATCATTTCCCTGTCGCAGATAAAAATTTCCGAGTTGCCAGTGCGGATAAGTATAATTCGGTGCGAGTTCGACAGCGCGAAGCAATGCTTTTTCGGCTTTTTCAGGCTGATTTGCCTGATCGTAAGCGCGACCGAGTTCAATCCACATACTGAAATTATACGGCGTGAGTCTGACAACATTTTCAAAGCTATTTTCCGGTGAATCGTTTTTTTCGTTTGTTATATTGTCTTTATTTGCGCTTGCTAAAAGCCAATTTGCCAATGGATCGCCGGACGACAGATCAACGGCGATTTCGGCAATATTTTTGGCATTCGGCTCGGTCGGCGAGGTCAGATCAGCAAGCATAAAACCGAGTTGCCAACGCACCGCAAACCAGCCGAAAAGCAGTATGACAATTATCGCAAACGCTAAAAAAACACGCGCACCGATACTTTTTGAACTGACTGTTAAAACTGATTCGTTTGTTTCTTTTTCCACGATTTAAATCTTTGTGTTTGTTAATTTGTGAATTTCGATTCTATCAAAAATGAACTAAACTTTCCCGTCAACTTATAAAAAGAAATGCAAATTCACAAATTTACGCAATTTCGATAAAATCCATTTATGATTTCCGACAAAAAGAAACGCACCGCCGAAATTATCAAACGGCTGAAAAAAGAATATCCCGACGCACATTGCGCGTTAAATCACACCAACGCCTTCGAACTTCTCGTCGCCACGATTCTTTCCGCGCAATGCACCGATGTTCGCGTAAATATCGTGACCGAAACTCTCTTTCGCAAATACCGCACGCCGCAGGAATTCGCCGACGTTCCGCTCGAAGAATTAACTCAAGATATTAAATCAATCAACTTTTTTAACAACAAAGCGAAAAGCATACAGGCAACTGCGGAAAAAATCGTGCAGAACTTCGGCGGAAAAGTTCCCGAAACGATGGACGAACTTCTCACCTTAAACGGCGTGGCGCGAAAAACCGCCAACGTCGTTCTCGGCAACGCTTTCGGAATCGCGTCCGGCGTGGTTGTTGACACGCACGTCAAAAGGCTTTCCAATCGGCTCAGTTTGACCGAAGAATCAACGCCCGAAAAAATTGAAAAGGATTTGGAAAAATTAGTGCCGAAAAAAGATTGGGTAATGTTTCCGCATTGGCTGATCTTTCACGGAAGACAAATCTGTAATGCGCGAAAACCAAAATGTGATGAATGTGTTTTGGAAAATATCTGCCCGAAAATCGGAGTTTAACAAATCTCAGCCGAAAATCTGTTTGAAATCAACTTTGATTCCTTCACTTTCAATTGTTTGATTGTGGAAAATTTCTTCGCCTTTGTCGGTTGTAACAAAAACCGTCTGGCTGAAAGGTTCGATTGTCTATACAGCTTTTACCCCACAATCTACTAATACCAAAACAACTTTGGTTGGTGTGTTAAGTCAGAACCATCTGCGGTAGCGGATGGTTTAACTTTATGTTTCTAGAAGATGGTTATCATTTAAACATTTAATCTTCAACCGTCCGCTACCGCAGACGGTTCTGACCTGCATAACAAACCTACTTAAATGGTTTTGGTATAACTTAAAATTCGATTTGCTATTTAAGCACCCCAACAAATTTAAGTAAGGTTATCTTGACAAAAAAGGCAGAAACGCGACCGCGAGGGAGCGTGCCAAAAGTTCGGGGGTTGACACGCTCGTTTGCACTCGCGTTTCTGCCTTTGATTGTCAAAATAATCTA
>JBBSAX010000260.1:0-6725 GCA_038251885.1 Pyrinomonadales bacterium
TCAATTATTAGCATTACTTTACCACGCCATAAATGGACGTGGCTAACTGCCGCGAAGCGCGGAAAGCCTGATAAATCAGGCTGAAAATCTAAAACAGGTCATATCAGTTAACATAACAATTTTCGTGCCGCTCAGTAATGAGTTAAAATACAATCCAATAGTATTAATTCTCAGAAAGGATAATTTGCCTGCCGCAATGAGTGCTTTCAGGAGCGGCAAATGGAAAATTTTGACAGGATTAAATACTTTTCAATATATTTTTGATAAGACGAATTTTGATTTATACGGTTGGTTGAAAAATCTGAAAGCGGATGAATCTTTGAACATCGAGCGATAAAATTATGACGGAAAAACTTTATCAAGGCGATTGTCGGGAAGTTTTGAAGAAAATAGCGGACGATTCGATTGCCTGCGTCGTCACTGATCCGCCGTATAATTATGAATTTATCGGCAGAACTTGGAATCACGAGGAAATTCAAAGACGAATCGAACGAGTTAAGGAAAGTTCAACTCTCGTCAAAAACATACCTTACGGAAGCGGTCTGGCGGGCGGCGTTCGCAACGAAAGATGGTATGAACGCAACCGCGAAAATATAAGAGAATATCGAAAATGGTGTGAAGAATGGAGCGAAGAATTGTTTCGAGTCTGCAAAGCCGGCGCGTTTGTCGCGGTTTTCAGCAGCACTAGGACGCTCGCTCACGTCCAAGTCGCTTTGGAAGAATCGGGGTTTTACGCCCGCGATTGTTTGGTTTATCGCCGACATTCGGGAATTCCCAAAGGATTGAATGTCGAAAAAAAACTCGCCAAAGAAAATCCTGCGGAAGCGGAAAAATGGAAAGGCTGGCACACTTGTTTCAGAAACGAATGGGAAGCGATTGTTTTGGTGCAAAAACCTCTCGTCAATAATTATCTCGAAACAATCGAATTAAACGGCATCGGCGCATTGAAAACGATTCTTTCGGACGGTTCTTTTCAATCGAATATTTTGGAAGGTTATTCAAAAGGAAGCGATGAAAAATTCGATGTCCATTGCACAGTCAAGCCGTTAGATTTGATTGAGAAACTTTTGCAAACTCTTGTTCCGTTAGAAAAGAAAAACATCATTCTCGACCCGTTTGCCGGGACAGGCACGACTTTGGCTGCCGCCGAAAAACTCGGTTTAGACTATATCGGTATTGAAATCGAACCGAATTATATTGAAATAATCAAAGAGCGTCTTGCCGCTAAAAACACTATTTCTCCCGTTACCAAAAACAATCCTATTAACAAATCTAAAGCCGCAAATCAGCCTGCACTTTGGTAAATTCAAAACCAACTACCTTAACATCTTTCAAAACAACCTGCGCCGTCAAAGTGTCCTAAAAGGATATAAAAAAGTTTTCGAGGCATTTTTGATGTATAATGACGGCGAAATATAAACAAAGCGGGATTTTTTTGGGTGAGGTGAATCTTTTATGGCATTCGGTTTCTTCTTTGTGATATTTGTGATCGCAGTCATCTTGTATTTTGTTGGTCGGAATTACTCGAAAAAGCGGATTGAAAATATGCTTTCCGGCAACGACGGCATTTTGGGACGATGGCAATATACGCCCGAAGAATGGAAGAAATTTTCCGAAGATTATTTTCCGTGGGTTTATAACAAAGATGCGGCGGGCATACTTTCCATTTCGCTTGACACAATTCTGATCTCTAACAGAGAGGACGAACTTTTCCTCGATCTGACATATCAATACATTCTCAGTCATATCGAATACCGCGACGAATTATCCGTTTTCCACCTTAAATTAAAAAAACTGAAAAGTAGTTATGAAGGAGTAAAAACCTATTATGACGGCTACACAGAACTCCAGATTCCGCTCCCGCCCGGAAACGCCGAAAAAGCAAACCACATCGTCGAACAATTTAACCAAGACACGAGAGAACGCTCCGAAAATCTCCAAAGCAGCGCATCAAAAGATTTGGTTTTCGCGCAATTTTTAAATAACCAAACCGATGAAGATAAATCCGAAAGTGAGGTAGATGGAAAAATCATTAATTCTAGCGAAAATTAATTTAAAACCAACCGCCTTTGACATTCTTCAGAACAACCTGCGCCGCGAAAGTGTCCCGAAGCGGCGAAGACTCCGCCGCCGGGGTGGGTTGATGCGCCTGTAAGATGGAGATTTTTGATCGGCGTTTTGTAGGCGGACATTTCGGGTAAATTATGCAAATTATCTTTGTGAATTTACAGCGTTCTGTTAAGATTTTGAATTATGAGTGAAATAATTCAAGCAATTTACGAAAATGGCATACTTCGCCCTTTGCAGCCGCTTGATTTGCCTGAAAATAAAATTGTCGAGATTGAAATGCGCGATGAAATCTCCAGCGACAAGGAAACGCATCGAGACAAAGTTTCCAAAGTTTTGCGCGAAGCCGGATTAACGAGTCCGCTGAAATTTTCGGTTACTGAAAAAGACATTCTTTCAGAAGAAGAAAGGCAGCGATTGGGCAAACTTTTTTCCGGCGAAAAACCGCTGGGCGATTATATTGATGAAGACCGCGAGGCACGCGGATGAGCGAAGTTTATTATGCCGACAGTAGCGCATTACTCAAACGCCACGTTATCGAGATCGGCAGTAACTGGATAAAAACCGAGTTTTCGGCAGGAAGCAATAAGACAATTTACACTTCAAAACTCAGCATTGCCGAAGTCTTGAGCGCACTAAATCGCCGCAAGCGTGAATCGAGTGTTTCGCCCGCCGATTACACAACATTTTCAAATGATTTTTTGGCAGTTTCTAAGTTTCAGTATGAAATAATTGATCTGTCAGATGCGGTTTTGCTCGAAGCGCAAAGCCTTCTCGAAAATTATCCGCTTCGGGCGGGCGATGCGATTCAACTTGCTTCGGCTTTGCTCGCCAACGCTCAACTGAAATCCGCCAAACTTCCCGCACTGATTTTTCTCGCTTCCGATGTTCGCCTGCTGTCCGCCGCCAAAGATGAAGGATTAAACACGGACGATCCGCAAAATCATTAACTTTAAAGCCAACTGCTTTTCACATCTTTCAAAACAACCTGCGCCGCGAAAGTGTCCCGAAGCGGCGAAGACTCCGCCGCCGGGATGCGCTTGATGCGCCCGTTAAGTAAAGATTTTTGATCGGCGATCACAAATTATTACCAGGGCAATTCATTTCCCAGATGAATAAATTTGCCGGAATAACCATCAGCCGGAAGCGTCGCCAGATCAACCGAAGTTTTCGCACCTTCCTCGACCGAAATATCTCCCTGCGGATTCATATCGGTTACGACCGAGCCGGGATGCGCGGCGTTGACTTTGATATTCGTGTCTTTTAATTCGTAGGCGAGATGAACCGCGTAGCCGTTGAGCGCGGTTTTTGAAATGTCATACGCCGGAACTTTGTAATTGTAGATCGGCGAATTCGGATCGCTGTGCAGATTGAGTGAACCCAAACCGCTCGACAAAAAGACGATTCTTCCCGCGTCCGATTTTTTCACTAGCGGAACAAACGCCTGAGTCACGGCAATCGTGTTGAAAAAATTCGTGTCGAAAGTTTGGCGAAAGATTTCCTGCGGAGTTTTGCTCGCCGGAACATATCCGCCGTTTTCATTTTCGTCAATCATCACACCAGCGTTGTTAATTAAAATATCGAGTTTGACAAAATTTTCTTCCACATATTTCGCTGCCGTCGAATGCGTTTTCACGTCGTCAACGTCGAGCAAAATAAATTCTGCGTCGAAACCTTCGTCCTTCAATTTTGCTTCGGCTTCTTTGCCGCTTTCCTCAGTTCGCGCACCAACTAAAACCTTAATTCCTTGCTGTCCTAATTGTCTGGCGGTTTCAAAACCGATGCCGCGATTTGCGCCTGTAATTAATGCGATTTTTCTATTATTTGATTCACTCATTGTTTTTTTCCTCTTATTTATTTATTTCTAAATTGTTACTTTATTTGTAACAGTTTGTTCCAAAAAATTTTACGTTTCATTAACATCGGAAATAACTTCGGCAAGACTGATCTCGCCCAAAGATTTTTCTAGAGATTTTTGCGTTTTTGTCAGAACTTTGTTCATTGCCGCTTCGATATTACAACTCACACGGCAATTGCTTTGCACCGGATAATTGTGAATGGCAAAAGCCTTCGGAGCGTCAACCGCTTTGTAAATTTCAAGCAGCGAAACCTCTTCCGGTTTTTTTGCCAACGAACAAAAACCGGATTTTCCGGTCGTCGTATTGACAAGATTTACCTTTGATAATTTTGCCAAAATCCGCCTGACAAAACTCGGACTCGTGTTCACACTCATCGCCAAATTTGCCGATGTTATTTCGCGTCCGCAATTAAGACCGAGACCGATCATCAAATGTACCGCGATTGAAAATTGTGTATTCACTGCCATAACTGTTACTTTATTGGACACAATTTAAATTTGTCAAGCGCAAGATTAAAACTCGAAAGATGAAATATTTTACCTGCGCCGTCTGTGTTCAAAACGACTGTCATTTTGGGCAAATTGTTCGATTTCTCGGTTGAGTTTTCCGTTTTCATTTAAAAGAGGAAAAAGCTGTGTGTTCGGCGCGAGAAAAGCGGCGCGGAGTTCGACGGGACGTGAGCCGCCGCGATTTATAATATGAACTTTTACGCCACGCACTTCTTCGATCCAGAGAGCAAATTCTTCGGCGTTTCCGATGGTTGCCGAAAGCAGCAAAAGCCGAATTCGCGGCGGCGATAAAATTATCGCTTCTTCCCAGACGTGACCGCGATATTCATCCGCCAAATAATGAACTTCATCCAAAACCACAAAATCGGTGTTGACCTGTTCGCCTTGTCTGAGCGAGTCGAAAAGCTGATTGCGGTAAATTTCTGTTGTGCCGACAATTAAGGGAGCGTTCCAATTTTCCTTTCTATCGCCCGTTAAAATCCCGACGTTTTCTGCGCCGAATTCTTCGGAAAATTCCATATATTTTGAATTCGTCAAGGCTTTCAGAGGCGTTGTGTACCACGCTTTTTTGCCGTCCGCCAACAATCTCCTGATTTCTTCGCGGGCGATCCAAGTTTTTCCGCTGCCCGTCGGTGCAGTTACAAGAACGTCTTCGTTTTCAATCGCTTCTAATGCTTCTATCTGAAAATCGTCGGGAACGAACGGCTGGGGTTTCGGGGTTCCGATTCCGCTGAGAAGTTTTTCGAGGGCTTTCTGTTGCGTGAGCGTCGGCTTTGCAGAAATATTTTCGCCGAAACTTTTCGGTGCAAAATCTCGTTTATTATTTCGTTCATTGTTTCGAGAATTGTCGGAACGCTTTTTTTTCGATTTACTACGGTTAAACTTAACCTTGTCTTTACGTGAACGCGCCATAGTGCCGATAATAGCGGTTTAGAATATTAAAGTCTATTGCCTTTAAATTGCTTTCAATTGGCAGGAAAAAATGTTAGAATTTCAAATTTGCCGCAACGTGATTCCGGCGTTTGGCATCTATGTTTTACGGCAGGCAATTTTGGTCGTTTTTTTATACGGGAATATAAATAGAATTATGCAAGAAGCTATTCAAGAAAAAGATTTTTTGAGAGGTTACGAGTTAAAAACTTGGAATCTCTCACCGCGAATATATAAAATCCTCGCTATTTCCGCGATTTTTAATGTTTTGGCATTAATGGTCTTCGCACAAACCAATCTTTTGACTAAAAAAGGTTGTGACAGTCCTTTTGTCAGCACCGTTTGTCAGGTTCTCGATACGGTCTATGTCGGCAACAAACTTTTCGGCACAGATGGTGATTATGTTGTTAAAGAATACAACAAAACGGAAATAGGTGAAGACGAAGAAGTTACATTTATTGATGTCAGCAATGTAACTCCGCCGCTTTCATATCCGGCGAATTATTTTGCGATTTCAAATCCCGACCAATACACCTTGAACGAAAACGGAAGAGCCGTTCAGAATAACGCTTTTCCTGAAAATATGTATCCGAATTCGATAAATCCGGTAAATCCGACATTTCCGAATAATCAACCGCCGTTAATAAATTCAATGCCGAATCTGCCGTCACCGAATAATAATCCGACGACGGGCAAACTTCCCGACTCCCCTTGGGAAGTTGTCAACACTCCGCCTGTAAATAATCCGACATTAGGAAATAAAGGCAAAAACCGAAAAGGCGGAAAGAATCCGACTTTGCAAAACGATTCGCCAAACGAACTTCCGAAGCTAAACGGCGATGAAACGGCTGATAAAGATAAACAGCCAAAGGTTGACGAAAGAACTACTAAAGACAGCAATCCGGTAACAGACGTAGAATTAAACAAAAAACCTTTTCAAGACCTCGGAAAAGTTGTTGCGGCTAAATGGGCGATCAAGCCTGATAAAACTGATAACAAAATAGAATTAAAGCCCTTTAAAGTTGTTTTGAACGCTAAATTATCCAAAAAAATTATTAAGGATGAAGACGGCACGGAAAGAGAAGTTGTCGGATTGGACGCTAAAAAGTCGAAATGGATTGAATTGCCGAAGGAAGAAGCGGGCGATCAGGAAATGATTAATCTCGCCAAAGAAGCCATCGAAGCCGTTGGCGACAGCGGGTTTTTAGGTCATTTATACAATTTGGGAATGAAGGATTTGAAGATCACGCTTATTCAAAAAGATGACAAAATCTTTGCCGCAATCGAATCGGAACAACCGACACCGGAAAGAGCGCAAACTCTGGCAAGCGGATTAAACGGTCTGATTGCAGGTGCTAAA
>JBBSAX010000261.1:0-6657 GCA_038251885.1 Pyrinomonadales bacterium
AAACCGACACGCAAACTCTTTCGCGCGGTGATGAACCGCTTCATTTGGCGAAGCGTCCGTTCGATATTCTTTTGTTTTTGATTGAAAACCGCGAACGCGTGGTCAGCCGCGACGAACTGCTTGATAAATTTTGGGACGGACACGATGTTTATGATGATGTTTTGCGGAAAACCGTCAAGACGATTAGGCAAGTTTTGAATGACAAAGAAAGACCTTCGCAGTTTATCGAAACACGGCGCGGAAGCGGGTTTCGTTTTATCGGCGAAGTCGAGGAAGTTCAAAGTTCAAAGTTCAAAGTTCAAAGTCTAGAGGCGGAAGGCGAATCGAAAAACCGGCGTAATTTTGCATTACAGGAAAAATCTTTTTGGCAATCGCGGATTGTTCTAATTTCGATTTTAGGTGTGGTTTTATTTTTGTCCGCGAGTTTTGCGGTGAGCATTTATTTACCGCGAGGTGCGAAAAACACCGACCGCAAATTTCCGAAAATCAATTCGATTGCGGTTTTGCCGCTTCGCAATTTGACCGGCGACGCAGCGAACGATTATTTGTCCGACGGTTTGAGCGAAGGCTTAATCAACGAATTTTCACGGCACAGCGAACTGAAAGTTATCTCGCGCAGTTCGAGTTTCGCATTCAAAAATAAAGACATCGAACCGCGCGAAATTGGCGAAAAACTGCAAGTCGAAGCGATTCTGGAAGGCAGTTTGCGAAAATTCGGCGACGAAACGCGACTTGAAATAAGTTTGGTAGATGTTAAAGACGGTAAAGTTTTATGGACGAATGACGCGGCAAACAGTTCGCTCCGCAATATTTTCACGGCGCAAAATCAAATCGCCTGCGATTTACTGACAAAAATCGAAGCGGGAAACTGCTCACAAACGGAAGTCGCCCAAAACATTGATTCCGAAGCCTATCGCTTTTATTTGCAGGGCATTCAGCGTAAGGATTTGTCTTTGGAAGCGATGAATAAATCCATCGGACTTTTTGAACAAGCCTTGCAAATCGCCCCAAATTTCGCCGAAGCGCACGAAGCCATCGCCACAACTTACATTATAATGGATTCCAATTCTAAGGTTACGCCGCATTCCGTTATTGAAAAAGCCGAATATCACGCTAACGAAGCCTTAAAAATTGACGAAAATTCGATTGGCGCATTGCTGGTTTTGAGCGAAACGAAAACTAATAAAAATTACGATTTGGAACTGCGCGAAAGTTTGCTGCGCCAAGCTGTCGAGAAAAATTCCAATCACCTGCGGGCGCGAATGTGGCTGGCAAATATTCTGACCGTGCGGGGAAAATTCGCCGAAGCCGAAAACGAATTGCTTTATGCTCAGCAAATAGACCCGCTTTCGCCGGGCGTTCGATTAAATTTATCCGAACTTTATCTTTACTGGCGTAAACCCGAAAAAACATTGGAACAGGCGGATTTTCAGCTCGCCCAAAATCCGACTAACGCTTCCGCATTGTGGATGAAAGCAAGAGCTTATCTGCAAACGGGCGATATTGAGAAAGCGAAAGAGTTTTGGAATAAACTTCCCGATTCAGACAAAACTGAAACTCCAATTGAATTTTTGATAAAGGCGGGCAAAACCGACGGAGCGCGAATGGAAATCGAAAAACTTGCCGCAACGAAAAAAGGTGAAATTTCGCCTTATATTATCGGATGTTATTACGCTGAAATCGGCGACCGCGAAAAAGCGTTGGCGTGGCTCGAAAAATCATTCGAAGCACGTCAAGCCGATTTAATTTCGATGAAAATTGACCCCGCGCTTGATTCTCTGCACGACGACGCGCGTTATCAGGATTTACTGCGGCGGGTTCATTTAGAGAATTAATTTAAAATTTGAAAGTTTAATGAAAATCCTCGCCAAATATCTTTTTGGAATCAATTTTACGAAAGTCTATTAAAAATCCTTCGATACGCCAGAGAATGAATTAGAAATTATTTCAACGCTAATTCATTTTCCGCGCCGATTTCTTTGAGGCGTTTAATAACCTTTTCGATCAGCCAGTTCGGTGTCGAAGCACCGGCTGTAACACCGACTGTTTCAACTCCTTTCAAGTCTTCCGGGTTGATTTCGTCTTCGGTTTCGATCAAAAAACTCTTTTCACACTGTTCTTTGCAGACAACGACGAGTTTGCGGCTGTTTGAAGAATGTTTTCCGCCGATGATGTAAAAAGCATCAACTTCTCCGGCGAGTGCGCGTGCCGCGTCTTGCCGGTCGCGTGTTGCCGAGCAGATCGTGTTAATTACTTGAACTTCGTCATCAGTCTTGTTTTTTACTGCTTCGGCAGTATCAAGTAATGTCTGTAATTTGATAGTTGTCTGCGAAACGACCAGCGGACTTCTGAGTTTTGGTAAATTTGCCACTTCTTCAGGACTATTAACGACAAAAGCGTGTTCGGGTGCATAGCCGAACACACCGATCATTTCGGGATGATTCGGATTTCCGACAACAACGACGTGGCGATTCTGAGCCGCGGCGCGGGCAGCCAATCTCTGAACTTTCGTGACAAAAGGACAAGTTGCATCAACGACTTTTGTTGCCTTTTCTTCTAATTCGCGCTGAACTTGCGGCGTAACGCCGTGAGCGCGAATTACTGCAGTTTCGCCGCGTTGGATTTGTATCGGCTGACTAACTTCTCTTACGCCGTGCGTTCCGAGCCGTTGCATTTCCTGATCGTTATGAATCAATGGACCCAAAGTGCGAACGGTTTCGCCTTTCGCCAAAGAATCTTCGACCATTTCCACGGCGCGTTCAACGCCGAAACAAAATCCGTATTCATCTGCTACTAATACTTTCATTTTTAATAAACCTTTGTTACTTTAACAACGTAAAGTTACCTTTATATTAACAAATGACCGAAAGAAACAAAACTTTGAATGTTAATTACCGGCTTTTGGCAGCCGAAGATTTTCCGGTCGTTTATCAAACTCTTTTAGATGCTTTTTCCGATTACATTGTGCCGGTAAAACTCTCTGAAATTCAATTTAAAAATCACATATTACAAAATGCCGTTGACTTAAATTTTTCGGTCGGAGCTTTTGCCGAAGAGAAAATGATTGGCTATACACTCAATGGTTTCGGTCTATGGAACGGAAAACAAACGGCTTATGATGCCGGAACGGGCGTAATTCCGGGATTTAGAAACAAAGGAATCGGAAAAGCAATATTCGATTTCCTGCTGCCGAAACTTCGGGAAATCGGCATCGAACAGATGCTTTTAGAAGTTATTGAAAACAATGAAAACGCTTTAAAACTTTACAAAAAACTCGGTTTTAAATGTTCACGGGAACTTACATTTTTCGAGCAAAACGAAAATTTAAAGTTAAAATCGAACAGCTCGGTTGAAATTCGGGAAATCGAAAATCCTGATTGGCAATTGTTGGAAACCTTTTGGGATGGAACTCCGAGTTGGCAATTTTCTTCCGAATCAATTGTAAGAAAATTACTTCCAAAAATTATTTTAGGTGCGTATTTAGAGAAAAAATGCGTTGGCTACGGTATTATTAATCCGACTGCGGGCGTTGTTCCGCAGATTGCCGTCAAAAAAAATCATAGAAGAATTGGCATCGGATCGGCGATTTTAGAACAATTGCTGACAAAAACCGAAGAAGACAAAAAACTCAAATTCAGCAATGTGGATTTTTCATTAAAAGAAGCAATCGGCTTTATTGAACATCTTCAATTTAGCCGCACATTCACACAGTTGGAAATGATAATGCCTTTGTAAAACTTATCGAATCGGTTCGCGCAACATTATTTCGGAGGTCAGACGCGCTTTGCGTGCGGCTTCCGGGTGCGAATCGAGCAAACTCGCAATCTGCATGAGAGCCTCGCCCGTGCGCGACAAAAGCCTGACGAGATCGCCTTCTTCGGCTTTTGTATCTCTCACCAAATCTTCCCATTTTGCGCCATCCGCCCACGCTTCAGCGGTTGCGGCGGCGGAGAAATTCATTTCCGGCGCGGGTTCAACGCCGAATTTCCATTCGACATTTGAAACCGCAAACACCGTATTTTCAAATTCGGTTAGAACTTCTAAAATCTTGTCCGAAAGGTATAGTTCGCCATATTCTCTATCGGGATCAGCCGCGAGTGCCGCCATCAAACCGGCGATCTGCATCGTTTCCAAATTTTCAAAAAGTCCTTGTTTTAACGCTTCACCGACCAAAAGCGGGCGGTCAACTCTCACATCGGCGAGCCATTTTCCGCTTTCCGTAACTTTTTGCGACGGAAAATCCAGATAATCGAAATGATCCAAAACTTTTGCACGACGCTCGAACGGCAGCCAAATTTCGCTTCTTAAAATTTCAATGTCGCGTTCGGTTTTCTGAAGAAATTCCGCGTCTTGCAAAGTTTCCCACAAAAAAGCAGTCGTGTGCATTTTTTCGGTTTCGCCTGCATCTTCAGGTTGAAATTTTTCGATGAGCGAACTTATCAATTCGACCGCTTCATCGGATACGACCTTATTTTGTTTGAGTTTCGGTTCTTCGAGTGGATCATTTCTGCCTTCGACAATATCGAAAAAGGCGTTTTCGACGGCTTTTTCGCTGATCGGATAAGTTTTTTCATAAACTTGATTAACGCGAAAGATCGCAAAAGTCGCGCCTTTTCCGTCATCGCGCATTGTCACGACTTTTTCGCCGTAAACGCTGATTACAAGAAAAAAACGCTTGCCGCTGTGACCTTTTGAAACAATTCTGCCGGGTTTGACATTTTCTCTCAGCCAATTTATGCGAACTTCTTCGCGTGTCGTCAGAGATTTCTCTTCAAGATGAATTTTCGTATTTGTCAGACGCTCAAAACCGCGCACATCCGGCAAACTTAAATTCAACCCGCTTTCGTGAATTTTTTTGAGTAAAGTTTTCTCTCGTTCGACCGATCTTCTTTTCAATCTGCCAATTTTTCGCGCCGTTTCGCGGAAGGCAAAACTCTTTTCCACAATTTCCCGAAGTTGTGGAAAACTTCCGAAAGCGTCCAGCAAGTTTAAAAGACTCGAATAAGTTGCGCGAAATTGACTTTGCAAATCGTCGGGCGGCGATTGCAGGAGATTGGCAATACGCGGCGGATTTTGAAAATTGCTCGGCGCAAGGACGACGAAACCGACATTATCTTTGCCGCGTCGTCCGGCGCGTCCGGTCATTTGCTGTAATTCGCTCGCCTGAATCGGTCGCCAACCATCGTTTCCCCGGGCATCGGCGTTGGAAATAACAACCGTTCGTGCCGGAAAATCAACGCCCGCTGCAACCGTCGAAGTCGCAAAAATTGCGTTGAGAAGTCCGGCGGACATCATTTTTTCGATCAGGAGTTTCCACGCCGGAATATGTCCCGCGTGATGCGATGCGATTCCCGATTGAAGCAAAATTCGGCGGTGTTTGTGCCGTTTGATTTCGGGATTTGTTTCGACAAACTCATCAAAAATCTGTTGACGAATCATTTGTTTGTCCGCATCAACTCTTTGCGATTTATCAAGCGCAACTTCCGTCGCCGCTTCATCACAACGACGACGCGAAGGCACAAAAATAATCGCGGGCAAAAGATTGTAAGAATCTAATGTTTTGATTAGTTTTGGCGGCGAAATTTCGGGTAATTTGAATCTCAAAGTTTTATTATTTTTTGATTTTTAATCAGTCGCTTCGATTTCTTCTTCCAAAAGTTGTCGTTGATAAAGGTCTGCATATTCGCCGTTTAATTGCAAAAGTTCGTCGTGCGTTCCGCGTTCGATGATCTCCCCGTCTTGCAGCACGCAGATCAGATCGGCATCACGCACTGTTGAAACTCGGTGCGAAATAATCAGAGTCGTTCTATTTTGCCGAATATCGCGCAAGCCGCGAAGAATTTGCTCTTCCGTGTAAGTATCAACCGCCGAAAGCGAATCGTCAAGAATCAAAATACGCGGATTTCGCATTACGGCGCGGGCAATCGCCGTGCGCTGTTTTTGTCCGCCCGAAAGTGCGATTCCGCGTTCGCCGACGAGTTGTTCGTATTTATGTGGAAAACCTTGAATGTCGCTCGCTAAACCTGCAACTTCAGCAGCTTTTTCAACGGAGATATGTCTTTTACCATTTGTTCGTTGTTCTTTGTTCGTTGTTTTTTCTGTTAATGCGCTTTTACTATCATTTGAAACTTTGAACTTTTCTTCAACTCCAAATGCGATGTTTTCAGAAATCGAATTACTGAACAGAAAAGTTTCTTGCGGCACGACACCGATTGCTTTTCTAAGTTGTTCAAGCGGAAATTGGCGAACCGGAATATCGTCAATCAAAACCGTTCCTTCCGGCGCGTCGAGAAGTCGCGGAATCAAACTTATCAAAGTAGATTTTCCGCTTCCGGTTTTTCCGACGAGCGCAACGGTTTGTCCCTGCTCGATTTTCAAATCTATATTTTTCAAAACAAGTGTTTCATCGTATGAAAAATTCAGATTGCGAAATTCGATTTTACCTTTGATTTTTGGTTTTTCTTTTACATCAATTTCATCTTTTATTGTTGGAATAGTTTCGAGAATCGAGTTGAATCTTTTTAAACTAGCTTTTCCGCGTTGATAAAGATTGACGACGTAACCGAGTGCGATCAAATACCAGATCATTCTTTGCAAATAAAGCATAAATGCTGAAAAATCGCCCGCCGTGATTTCGCCACGCGCCGCCATCGGAAC
>JBBSAX010000262.1:0-6619 GCA_038251885.1 Pyrinomonadales bacterium
GGAAGAATCGGTCAACGCGCCGCCGATTCCTAAGAAAGTTTGAAATGTTCTTTTCGGTTCGACGAAAACACAGATCTGCGTTTCCAGCGGTTGCGGCATCGGCTTAAATTCGAGCGAATCGGTCGCCGAAATTCTCAAATCAGTATTTTCAGCAGTTGTAAAAACAGAAACTTTTTTGTCTGTAACGGATTTTTTTGAATTGTCATTCGAGTTTTTTTCAGCGGCAAAAGCAGGTAATCCGGTTCTTGCTAAAATTCCGGCGGCAGAACCAGCAACCAAAAAGTCGCGGCGGTTAATTTTCATAAATTTTGTTTTCCAGAATGTTTTTTAATGCTTTTCTATTTTACTCAAAACGAATAATTAAACCAAACCGAATCTTCATCCGCCATTCCGCCTGTTGAGGAATATAATTTTCTTGCCGGAAAATTGTCTTTTTCCGTCCCGACAAAAATTTCGGTGATGCCTTTTTCCACACAGATTTGTTTTAAGAATTCGACCAACGTTTTGCCGATTCCTTTTCGACGATGTTTTTCCAAAACTTCGATCTCATACAAAAACATCTCGGTCGTTTCGCATTTGAACATCTTCATTTCATACGCCGTCAAACCGCCGATGAGTTCGTGATTTTCGAGCGCGACGATAACGTAAAAATCTTGTTTCTCTAAAATTTGCGATGTGTATTCATCCGACGGAAGCGAATTAGTTTCATCGTCAAAACCGAACATCAAAATCAATTTTCTGGCTAATTCGATGTCATTACGTTCGAGTTTTCTTATCTCAAAATTCATTATTTATTTTCGGCAAAATGCCAGCAAACGCCCGCGATGTCAATTAAATTAACTTCTCTGCCCCACGGGAAATCTTTCGGTTCGTTTAGCTTTACGCCGAATTTTTCGGGCAAATTTAATGCACTGACTTCGCGCCAGAATTCGTCGAGATTATTAACCTTGACACTCATCATAAAGTTTTCGGCAAATTCTTTGTTATCAAAATTTTGCAGAATAAATTTGCAACCTTCATTTTCAAATCCGACGAAATCATCAGTTTCCCAAACGACTTTAAAGTCGAGTTCTAAAAATAATTGCCGCGATTTTTGAAAATTTTTGCCCGATGGAACAAAGGCTTCGATGGAATTATATTTCATTGTCATAAATTTACCTCTAATTTTTTTGCGGCGCGTAGCATAATTCGACAATATCGTTAGAAAATGATTCGGATTTTATTGATTGAAGTTTCAGAATATTTATTGACGAATATTTTTTGTTATTTTTAGAAATTCTTCGGTAGTTATAAACTTAATTGGCGAAACTTGTTTTATTTGCTCGGCTTTAATTATAAATGGCGGCGGTTCAACTAACGAACCGTAACTAGACGGTTCTCTTTTTTCAATTTCTCCGACGATTTCAATTTCAGCGAGATAAAAGCCTGAGCTATCTCTTTTTTCATACATTTTCCGCTGTTTTTCGCTCAGTTCGTTTATAAAATTCTTTAAGTTTTCATCATTTTGCAATTGTAACTTTAATTTCTCCGAAGGTTCTAAAGTCGCTCCGGTAAGACAATCTGAATTCAAATCAGAAACAGAATATTCATTTTCTTCTCCGCTTCTAATCAATACTTGATCTAAATTTGCCTTGATTTTAATTGATTTTGAGCGATAAATTTCTGTATTTTGCGAAATTTCACAAAGAGAAACAGGAGTTATAAACGGGCGTGAAAGATAACTCCAAAAACCTATTGAGAAGGTAAAAAGTCCGACAATTATGTAAAAGATTTTCTTCATAAAAACATTTATCAGCAAAGATAATCCACACTAAAATTTAACTTAATCTTAGCTTTTTAATTTATCGAATACAATATAATTTTCAGCCTGTTTTGTCAGGCTTCCCGCGCTTCGCGGCAATTAACCACGCTATTTATGGCGTGGTCGCCAATTCCGCAAACAATCTCAGGGCGTTTTAACGTCCTTTTCTTGCGCTTTAGCTTTCCGCATCAAACGTCTTTTCCAAACGGTCATATATCGCGCCTTTTTTGTGATGCTCCTTTTGATTCAAAACGTAATTTATCACCCATTGCAAATCCTTTGTGCCGAAGCTGACGATGCCGTAACCACGTTGCCATAGTAATAATTTATGATTCGCCGTTTGGTTAATATAATGCGAACTGCCGCCTTTTAATTTGCCGATGAAATCGCTCACGATCAAATTCGGCGGAACGCTGATTGCCAGATGAACGTGATTTTCGATGCCGCCGACGGCGTGAAAATAAACGTCGGGCGTTTCGATGATTTTGTGTTTCAGATATTGATGCAGTTTCGTTTCGATCTCAGATTTAATCAACGGCAAATTCGATTTCGTGTGCCAAACGATGTGAAAATTTATTTCCGAATAAACCGTATCCGACATTTTTTTTTGCTCAAGCCTTTTTTGAAAGGACGTTAAAACGCCCTAATTTGATTGATAATCGCCAGACCCCGCGCTAAAGTCGCGTGGTTAATTGCCGCTTTGCGGGAAGCCTGATAAATCAGGCTAAAAATGTTTTCCGCGGAAATGAAACATCGAAAGTTTTTTACATTGAATAATTCAATCGAATTCAAAGTCACCTTTTTCTGCTTTAATTACAAAATCTGCAAATGTTTCCGCACGTTTTTCTGTTTCACCTGTTTCATGCGACCAAATAACAACTGGAACTTCTCCGTCAGATTTTTTATGGCTGTAATCAAAACAATAACAATTGCCGTTTCCAACTTCTGCAAACGGCAATAAATGGCTGAAATCAAAAGGTTCTCCATAACCCTCAAAATTATCAATCCACTGCGCCCAACCCGCTTCTTTGTAATTTCTGACTATGGAATCCCAAGTTTTGCGCGGATCGCGCTCATCAAAAACAGGATAAACTGAATCAATGCCGTCAATTCTTAATCCATTGTTTTTAATTAACCAAACCCGAAATGATGGCGGAAATTGAAAACCTATTTCTAATTCCGCTTTGTTAATTGCTTCTTCTGTTGTGCCGATTACTCTCGGAGTTCTTCCACTCATAAAAAATCGCTTTGCTCGAATTTTCTCCGTTAATTACTTTCAAACCTTTTTCATAATCTTAAAACCTCGCAATCTTCGCGCTGTGAATTAGATCGCTCGGCAAGTTTTCCTGATTTTCCGCTGTTACAAAGAATGTATAACTATTTTCTTTTTCGGTAAAGATTTCTTCCAGTTTTTCATTGGATGGAAAATTTTTCTCGAAATCCGGCTCGACGAGCGCGAGGCGTTTGAGGCATTCGTGGAGATGTTCTCTGCCGATGCCGAATTCGCCGATTTCTTCGCCGATTATCAGGCGGATTTCGGCTTGTTCTTCGGTGAAATTGGCTAAAAGCGTCGCGGTTTGGCTGACACCTTTTTCAAAGCGTTCGGACAAAAATGCGTTTTTATCGCCTATTTGTTCGGCTTCGAGTTTTTCGCGTAAGGTGAGTTTTTTCTTCGGTTCTTCATTTTCAAAGCGCGTGTCAAAATAAACCGTAATTCGTTTGTCGTCTTCGGCGGAAAATTCGCGGACGATCAGACGTTGCACGCGCGCCGTCGCCTTCCAATCAACGCGCCGCAGATCGTCCATTGGTTGATAATCTCGCAAAGCGAGCAAATCTTGTCCCAAACCTTTTTTATTTGTTACAAGTTTCCCGACTTCGAGCGGCAGATCGAGCGTATCTTCGTCGAAATCAATGAGTTTCGGAAAAATTATAATCTCGACCTTTTGCGCTGAAAGTCTGCGACGATGACGAAAAAAACCGAACGGAAAGCGCGTTGAAAGTTCAAAATCCTTGATGATAAATTTACCGCGATTTTCAAAAATATGTTCGACCTTGTTTTCGACTTCGCCGCGCTGCGGAACGCGCACGAAATAATCCAAAGTGTGTTTGATAATCGGCGGCGAGGCGATTTTTTTCGCCCATTTTTCGGGCAGGATTTGTTTAATTTCATCATACAAAGCCGATTTTTCGCGGTCTTTTCCGCGCACTTCGGCGACGACCGAAAATGTCGGGAAAATTCGTTTGCGATTTAAAAGACTGACCAGAATCGGAGTCGGCTCGTCGGCAAAAACCGTTTCGGGAAAACGCATTTTTACGTCCAATTTTTTCAGGCAAAAATTTCCGATAAAAAATCCGACGATCAAAGAAGAAGCGAGAAAGGAAAGCACGAGAAAAAGCAGATTATTGCCCGTATTCCACGCGGAAAAACCGACAATTACCATCAAACCCAAAATAATCGCGCCGCCAATTGTGAATTCAAACGGCAAATTCATCTGCGACGCTTCCTTGCTTGCCGAACGTGCGAGCGGCGGAATGACGAAAACAAAGATCAGCAAAACAAAAACGAGCGACGCGCCGGCGGCATAAGTCGCCATTTTCACATCGCCCGTCTGCTGCGCCCAAATCGTAAAACCCGCAAGTGAGAGTCCGCCGAAAACAACTGAAAGCCCGAGAATCGCATTGCGAATATCTTTGTAACTAAAAAGCTGTAAAAAGGCGCGAAGTTTATTCATTTGTAAAATTTATTTGCCCACGAATAACACTAATTTGCACGAATATTTTTAAAGAATTATTTTATTCGTGTTTATCTGTGTAAATTCGTGGGCAAAAATCTCTTTTCCTAAACCGGAACTTTAGTTTTCATCAAAATATCTTTCAAAATCTGTTCGGCTTCATAATTTCGGCGTTTTCCGCTTCCGGTTTGGCGGGCGTTGATAATAATTCGGTGCGTAAAACACGGCAGAACGAGGCGTTTGATGTCGTCGGCGATGCAGAAATCGCGTCCTTCGATTAAAGCAAATGCTTGAGCCGAACGAAATAATGCGAGAGTTCCGCGCGGGCTGATTCCTAATTCTAATGCTTCGTTTTTGCGCGTTGCGTCAACAATTTGCAACAGATATTCGACCAACGCTTCATCAACGCGAACTTCACTTGCCATTCTTTGCAGTTCTAAAATGTCCGATTCATTCATCACGGGACGCACGAATTCAAGCGGATTTTCGTGTTGCCGGTCGCGCAGGATTTTTCGTTCGTCGTCAATCGAAGGATAACCGACGTGCAATCTCAGCATAAATCGGTCGAGCTGCGATTCCGGCAAAGGATATGTGCCGTGATGTTCCGACGGATTTTGTGTAGCGACGACCATAAAAGGAAGCGGCAAAGGACGCGAAATGCCTTCTATTGTCACGAATTCTTCCGACATCGCTTCAAGCAATGCAGATTGGGTTTTTGGCGTGGCGCGGTTGATTTCGTCGGCTAAAACGATATTTGAAAAAATCGGTCCGGCGTTCCATTCAAATTCGCCGCTTCTTTGATTGAAGATTGAAAGCCCGATGACATCGGACGGCAAAAGGTCAGACGTAAATTGAATTCGCTGAAACGAAAGTTCGAGCGCACGCGCAAGTGCTTTGGCAAGCGTCGTTTTTCCGATGCCCGGAACGTCTTCGATCAAAAGATGTCCTTTGGCAAGCATTGCGACGAGCGCAAATTTCACCGTTTCAGGTTTGCCCTTGATAACCTTTCCGATCATCGCTTGAAGATGTTCTATCTTCTGAATCGCGCTGAAATTTGGCGGCGCGGTTGCGGTTCCGGTTTCGCTTTCTTTTGTAATCCAATCTCTCATCATTTTTTTCTCGGCGAATTGCGCCTATTTATATTCTACAAAATTATCGAGTGTTTATGCACATAATTTTGCAAAATTTCTTTTTTATTAGACTCAATTCGTCTTAAAAAGTTCCATTATTTGCTAACTTTTGGGAACTTGGATGTGTTTTTCGCGTGATAAGTTTCAAGACAAAAAAGGAATTTATTGAAATTATGTTTGAAATTAGAAAAATCAGAATTGTTTTACTTTTATTGGTGTGTGTTTGTTTTGCAAATTGTCGTAATCTTCATGGAAACGAAAATGAAATATTTGCAATTCGTTCGATTAGCAAAATACGTGAAATGCAACGCGAATACGCTTCAAAACATATTGGAAAATTTGCATCCAATTTTGATGAATTAAATAATTATGAATTAAATAAATTGTTTACACTTGACGAAAGATTTCGTGGCGAAAACCCAATCATAAATGGCTATGTCTTTGAAATTAAAGTTATTGAACCTTCCGGTTCGCATCCCGCATTTTATTCTATAAGAGCAAATCCGCAAATATCAGAAGGATTTAATGCAACCGGAATGCGATTCTTTTATTTTGATTCAACGGTCGGAACAATCAAATATTCCGAAGAAGGCGAAGCTAATGCCCAAAGTCTTACAATCTGAAATTACAACCTTTTTCTTTTCAATTTACATCTTAAAAGTTAAGATAAATAAACTAAAAGTTTCTCAAAGGTTGCAAATTTATCCCTTTTCCAACTAAACTTTTTGAAACTTACAGGAAAATTCTTCGTGCAAGTAAATCGGAGGAAAACTAAAAACGATATGAAAAATTTACGGCAGAAATTAAAAGACCAACGTGGTTTTAACTTGATCGAGTTGATGATCGTTATTGCGATCATCGCGCTTCTAATCGGTGTCGGTGTTCCCGCGTGGCAATCAATGGTCAGAAGCGGAAACGAAACGACGACGATTCAATCAATGACGACGATTCGCACA
>JBBSAX010000263.1:0-6582 GCA_038251885.1 Pyrinomonadales bacterium
ACCGATGCCGCTTCTTCACCAAGCGATAGACATAAAACCGCCGCTTTTCTCGCGCCCGACATTTGATTCGGCAGATGCGGTTCGGCAATTGCGAGCGCGTCCGTTTGATCTTCCGACCCATCGGTCAGCATATTCGGTGCAACGAATGAATCTTCAATTAAATTGGTTTCCGGTGATGGTGTCATAATTAGTTTAGAGTTACGGCTTTAGCCGTGATTTTATGTATTTTTCACGCCTAAAGGCGTTACTCCGAGCGTTATTCACGAAGCCAGCCGCGAAGTGTGTTGACGACCATTTCAGGTTCACGGATGGTTTGATCAATCAAGGCTTTTCTGACTGTTTCGATTTTAACTTTTTCAGGTTCTCCAAATTCTTCTCTTTCCAAAATCTTTCCATCCATTTTTGCTTCGAGCTCAGCAACTGTCATCATCGGTTTGAGTTCAGGAACTTCACTTTCATTTTCCAGCAAATTTGTGCGTTTTTCGCCATCTTCATCGAAGTTTTCATCATTTCCTTCGGTCAGTAAATTCGATTTATCCGCCGGTGCAATTGCCGATTTAATGGCTTTTCTTGCGGGGCGAACTACAAAGAACAGAATTAAAAGTGCGATCAGCACAAGTGCTCCATATTTGATTGCAGGTTTGATAATTTGATTGTTTTTGCTGATCCAGCTTGCGCTTCCGGCTTCGATCTGCGGTTTGTCGAACGGCATTGTTTGGACAACAACAGAATCGCCGCGATTTGTGTCAACACCGACCGCCGCCGATACCAAATCTTGCATCTGCCTGATCTCATCGGCAGTTCGCGCTACTTCTGTGCCATCAACGTTTTTGTGGTCAACAACGACTGAAACTGTCAGACGATTAACGCGACCGCCGCCGCCGATGGTTTTTTTGGTAGTTTTATCAATTTCGTAATTTGTCGTTGTCGCAGTTTTTTGGTCATTGCCGCTCTGCGTATTTTGTTGGACCGGCGGATTTTGAATTGTCGGATCATTTGAACGTGCGCCAACCACACCGCCGTTCGGATTCGATTTTGTCGAAGTTTGAGTTTGATTTGCCGTTTGTTGTGAACGAATCACTTGCGATTGCGGATTATACTTTTCTTCGGTTTGTTCGATTTGACTAAAATCAACATCAGCCGAAATATCGGCGCGAACGCGACCTTCACCGACGACGGGTTCGAGCAAAGCAATAATTCGCGCCGCATTTTCTGCTTCAAATTTTTGTTTGGCTTCGAGTTGGGCGTTAAATGCTCCGGCATCGCCGTTTCCGCCGGTTTTATTATGACCGGAAGTTAAAAGTCTGCCGCGCGTATCCATGACCGAAACATTTGCGGGGTCGAGACCTTCAACGGAATTTGAAACGAGATTGACAATCGCGTCCGTGCGTTCTTCGGCAAGTTGTTTTCCTTGTTTGACGCGAAGCATTACAGATGCCTTTGCGCCTTCTTCTTTTTCGGTGAAAACCGATTCTTTTTTCGGCGTAATGTGAACTCTTGCGCCTTCGAGTTCTTCCATTGATTCGAGCGTTTTAGCTAATTCACCTTCAATTGCACGGCGGTAATTTATCTGTTGGGCAAAATCTGTCGCGCCGAAATTCGTTTTATCAAAAAGGTCAAAACCGACGTGTCCGCCGGAAATCACGCCCGCGCCAGCCATTTGCAAGCGAAGTTCGGAAATTTTATCGTTCGGAACTTGAATCGTCGTTCCGCCATTCGTTAAAGAATACGGAACACTTGAGGCTTTGAGTTTTTCAACGATATTCTGCGCGTCGGTCGGATTCAGATCGGAAAATAAAACCCCGTAATCAGGTTGTGAGCCGTAATAAACAATTGCCGCGATCAGACCGATAGTGGCAACCGCCGCGCTGATCGTGGCGATTCGTCCGGTCATCGGCAGGCGATTCCATATTTCTTTAATTTGTTCAGGAAGTGCGGGCATAATTTATTTGCGATTTTCAATTTGAGATTTTCAATTTGAGATTTGTTCGATATTTTTCGGCTTTTGTAAATAAAAACTTTTAAGCAGTCAAGAAAAAGTATTTATATTTTATCAACCTTGTAAATGCTTATTAGCACAATAGTTTAAATACTCATTCACAATTCATAATTCACAATTCACCATTTTTTTACACTTGCATCCTCATTATTTCTTCATACGCGCCGATAAGTTTATTGCGGACTTGCAATCCGAGTTGAAATTTGAGATCGGCTGTTTGCAGCGCAATGATCGTGCGGTGAAGATCGGGAGATTCGCCCGTAACCGCTTTTGTTATTTCCAGTTCCGCAGATTTTTGCGTGCCGTCAATAGATTCAACAGCATCTTTTACCAAAGAACCAAAGTTTCCGCCGGAGTTTTCTGTTTCTCCGGCGGAAATTTTGCTTGTGGGAGATGACGGCGTGGGGGAAATTATTGAACTGATATTGCTGATATTCATTTTTTTTAAGTTTAGAAAAACAAATTTACAGGGATGACAGGATAAATAGGATTTTAGGAGATTTTTATGAAGAACTAACTTATCTTGTTCATCCTCTCATCCCTGTAAAATTTATGCGTCGCCAAGATTAAGACTGATTCGGGCGAGCTCCTTCGCCGTATTAAAAACTGTCGCATTCGCTTCAAACGAACGCGCGGCAGACATCATATTTACCGTTTCTTCTAACGGATCAACGTCCGGCAAATTAACGTAGCCGTTTGCGTCCGCGTCTGGATGTCCGGGTTGATATTGTTTGATAAATTGATTTTCATCTGCTAAAACTACTTCCGACGAAACGCCTTGCGGCAATTTCTCATCATTTCCCAACAAACCGCTGGCAACTGCATTTTCGTTCCACGCTTCATTTATATTCTGCGCTTCGAAAATCACATCGCGTCTTTGATAAGGTTTTCCGTTTTCGGTTCGAGTCGAATTTGCATTGGCAAGATTTGCCGCCGAAGCCTCAAGTCTTTGGCGTTGGGCGGTCATTCCCTGCGAAGATATTTTGAAGATTGTTAATAGTGACATTGTTTCGTCCTTTGTTCTTTGTCGTTTGTCCTTCGTTTTTTCTAAATAGTCAGCGTTTTTTCTCGAATGACTAAGGACGAAGGACAAAAGACTTTTTTTATTTTCCTTCCCTGATTGCCGTTCGTAATAAACGGAGTCTGGATTGGAGCATTTTCGCGCCAAAATTAAATGCGCCTCCGGTTTGGGCGAGTTCAGCCATTTCGCGTCCCGCGTCAACGGTGTTTCCGTCTAAACCGATAACCGTCGGAGTTTGTTCGACAACTTCCGGCGCAAATGATGAAAGACTTTCCCAATTTTGTTTTGAAGTCGGAAGCGAACTTTGTCGCGCCGCTTCTTTCAAAAACTCTTGAAAATCGAGTTCTTTGGCAACAAAACCCGGCGTGTCGGCATTAGCGATATTTCCCGCAATGACTTCCGAACGCTTGCTTTGCACGTCCAAAAAAGATTGCAGTAGATTTGTTACGCTGTCGCCTGAAATTAAACTCATCTCGAATACCTCCGTTTCGGTCTTGTGCAAGAGGCGTGCCGAGAAATTGAGGCTTGATTTTGCAGAATCTGGCGTGATTATTCGATTTTTTTGACAGCGAATCGTCAATTTGTCCAATAAATATGTCATTTTGTTGACACATTCTTCCGGGTAGGTTATTTTGAAGTTGTAGGTTATCTCAGAAATATCCTGATAATTTATTTTTTTAAGTAATATTTAAGCTGTTAAATTCCCGACTAACATTAACACTTACCACTCCTAACCAATGAAGGCTAAAATTCTAATTGTAGAAGACGATATACGTTTGCGTAATGTTTTGATTGACGCGATCAATCTTGAAGGGCATCAAGTTTTAGGCGCGAAATCTGCTGAAGAAGCAATCGAATTTCTTAATGAAGAAATTTATGACGTAGTTCTGACTGATGTAAATTTGCCTGAAAAAACCGGACTCGAACTAATTCCTTTTTGTTATCAACACAATCCGAATGTTCAAATTTTAGTAATGACAGGTTTCGGCACGATTGATGTTGCAGTTCAAGCGATGAAGCTCGGCGCATCCGATTTTCTATGCAAACCGATTGCGCTTAATGATTTGATCAGTTCGATTCGCGTCGCCGTCGGCAGAATCGAGAAAGTAACGGATGAAAAATCTTCAATCAAGTCAAACAATCCCTCAATAATTGCAAAATCCTCCGGGATGATAAAACTCTTGGAACAAATCGAAACCATCGCGCCGTTTAAGATAAATGTTCTAATTACAGGCGAAACCGGAACGGGAAAAGAACTTGTTTCGAGAGCAATTCACAATTCGAGCAATCGCGCCAAAAATCCGTTTGTTGCGCTGAATTGTGCCGCAATTCCCGAACAACTGCTCGAAGACGAACTTTTCGGACATATCAAAGGCGCATACACGGGAGCGCAAAACGACCGCAAAGGTCGTTTTGAACAAGCCGACGGCGGAACGCTTTTTATGGACGAGATCGGCGATATGAATTTGGCTTTGCAGGCGAAACTTTTGCGCGTTTTGCAGGAAAGCGAGTTTGAAAAATTGGGTTCGTCAAAAACCGTTAAAGTTGATGTCAGAATCGTCGCCGCGACAAGTGCGAATCTGGAAGAAAAAATTGAGAACGGAAGTTTTCGCGCCGATCTTTATCATCGTTTGAACGTCGTTCATCTAAAAGTTCCACCGCTTCGAGAGCGTCCCGATGATATTGCGCCGATTTCGCAAGGACTTCTGGAGAGATTTTGTAAAAACTCTGGATTGCCGCCGAAAAAAGTTTCCGAAGAAGCCTTGCATTCTCTGATTTCTTACGGTTTTCCCGGAAATGTTCGCCAACTTCAAAATGCGATGGAACGTGCCGCAGTTTTTTCGGGCGTTGAGCCGAAAATTCTGCTCGAACATCTGCCGGAAGAAATTAAAAATCAGAAAAATATGTTTCAGATTCCTTTCGGTTCGAGTTTTATACCGGAAACAATTCCCGATGAAGGTATTGATCTTTCGGGCGTGGTTTCGCAAGTCGAGCGCGAATTGCTTCTTCAAACACTTGAAAAAACGGGCGGAAACAAAATGCAGGCAGCGAAACTCCTTAATATGAAACGCACTACGCTCGTCGAAAAAATCAAACGTCTGCAAATCGAAGAAAAAGAATCAGACGAAGATGAACCGATTTCTGCGGCAAGTTAATTAAAAAAAGTGCGGAATATATGAGGATAATTTATTTCGGGTAACAAATTATCCTGCATTCCGCACTTTTTTTTATAAGACAAAGGTTCTTGCTTAAAAACTTTTGTCGTAAGCCAATCCTTTCTGCTGTTCACGCAAATAAGCGTTATTTCCGCGAAATGATTTTTCCAGATTATTTAATTCATTCGCCGACTTTTCGCGCGAGGTATTTAATAATAAATGTGTTTTTTTGTCTTGATCAATCGTCATATTTGCGATTTCGACAACTCTTTTTGTAATTTCGTTGCGGCGAACCGTTTCGTCAATTTCGCCTAAGCCCGTTCGCAGTTCAGCAATTTGCCGATGAAAAGTTTCGAGTCTTTTCCCGATTCTCTCGCGGTCGGAAACAATATCTAAAATTCCCAGAAAATTTCCCCGCTCGGCGGCGAGCGTTTCTTCTCTCGCCAGATTCAGAAGTTTTTCCAGATCAGCGCATTGCGCCGTCAGAAGTTCGATCAATGAATCGGATTTGTGTGTAATTTCTTCAGAATGAAACATTTCGATTATGGATTTTAGATTTTAGATTATTTGTAATAGATAATTGATTTCCCAAACTCTGAAACAATCTGCAACTCCTGCAAACTTCCTGCGAACTCATCAATTAAAATGCCGCGCTTAAAGTTGCACTTGTGTTGCTGAATGCCGGATTTGCTTGAGTAATCTGTGTTTGCGGTTCGATTGTGTTTTGCGCGTTGATTTCCCACGCATCACGCACCGGCGCGAGTAGTTCGGCTGATTTTCTCATCAGATCGGCATCGAGTTCCGCACTTGCCCGCAGCATTAAAACGGCGATGCTGCGGTATAAATTGTCAAGCGTTTGTGCGACTTCGCCGCCTTTTTCAAAATCCAGAATTGATTGCAGATAATTGATTATGTCGAGCGCACGATTTGAATGTTCCGCTTTGGCGATAAAATCCTCTTTTTCAATATCGTCAGCGGTCAAATGTATGAATTTGATCGCGCCGTCGTAAAGCATCACGATCTGTTTGATCGGGTTTGTTTCCGCGTTGGCAATTCTTCCGTAACTGGCAAGTCCTTTCGGTTTTGAGTACATAATAAAATCCTTTGTAAGTTTTTCTTTTCCAACCAATTAACTTATCGGCTAGAGTTTGAAAAACTTGAGGATTTTTTATGTAACGCCGGGAGCGCAAGCATCCCTGCTTGCAATGAGCGCGATAGCGCGAAAAAGCCTTTGCCTTTATAAAACTTAATTGTAATCGAACACCATTTCGCCGCTTGCGCGACGATGCAGGCAAGATGCCTGCGCTCCCCAAAATGCGTTACCTTTCTTTGGGTTCAAGCGATTTGATGATGCTGGTCAGAGCTGTTCCCTGATTATTGATCTGTCCGATGGCGGCATCGGCGGC
>JBBSAX010000264.1:0-6543 GCA_038251885.1 Pyrinomonadales bacterium
CGAAACTTAATAGATTCAATTGGGCTGACACAGGAAATGATTGCGGAAAGAGTTGGAAAAAATCGGACAACAATAACAACTTTCCTTCGATTATTAAAACTTCCAGACGATATTCAAAAATTAGTTGAACAAGACAAAATTACAGCAGGACATGCACGTGCTTTATTAATGACTGAAGAAGTCGAAACGCAGAGAATCTTAGCCAGAAAAATTATTGAATTATCTCTTTCAGTAAGAGAAACTGAAAAAGCTGTTAAAAGAGCAAACAAAGGTGATAATCAAACCACTAATGAAAAAGAGTTTATAAAGAAATTGGATGCGAACATAAAGTCCGCTGAAACAAAATTAAGAAGGCATTTAGCAACTCAAGTTCAAATTATTCCTGATGGAAAAGGAACGGGAGGAAAAGTAGAAATAGAATATTACAGTGATTCGGATTTAGATAGAATTTATAACTTATTGATTATAAAGGAGTAACGAGTTAATATGAAACAAAAACGGTTAACAGAAATGGTTTCTTGTGCAGGTTGAGTGGCAAAACTTGCACCAAGCGATCTTGCTCAAGTTTTGAGCAAATTACCAAAACAGGATTTTACTACTGATGTCTTAGTTGGGTTTGAAACATCTGATGATGCGGGTGTATTTCGTTTAGATAACAAAACGGCTTTAGTGCAAACCTTGGATTTTTTTACACCAATCGCCGATGAACCGGAAATTTACGGACAAATTGCAGCGATAAATTCATTAAACGATGTGTATGCGATGGGCGGAACGCCTTTAACGGCGTTGTCAATTGTCTGTTATCCGCAGAAAGGTGATTGGGATGTTTTAGGAGAGATTTTACTTGGCGGACAAAGAGCTTTGAACAATGAAAACGTGGTCGTTTTAGGAGGACATTCGGTTGATGATCAGGAAATAAAGTTTGGTTATTCGGTTACGGGAATTATCGAACCTGATAAGGTCGTAAAAAATTCGGGTGCAAAGAATGGCGATGTTTTAATTTTAACGAAACCGATTGGAACAGGTGTCATCAGCACGGGAATCAAATTTGAAAAAGCGAGTAAGAAAGCAATAAAAGCATCGCTAAAAACAATGACAACTTCGGCGCGTGAAGCGTCTAAAGCAATGCAAGAAGTAGGGGCAAATGCCTGCACCGACGTAACGGGTTTCGGATTGCTTGGTCACGCTTTTGAAATGGCAAAGGCGAGCAACGTAACATTAGAAATAGAATCTAACAAAGTACAACTTTTACCGGATGTTTTAGAATTAATTGAACAAAAAATGTTGACGAGAGGCGATAAAAACAATCGTTTATATATTGGTGAGAACATAAAGATAAAGAAAAATGTTTCGGGAGAAATGCAAAGCGCATTATTTGATCCACAGACAGCAGGCGGTTTATTGATAAGTTTAACTAAAGAAAAAGCCGAAATTTATTTGAACAAAGTCAAATCGGCAAAGATAATCGGAAAAGTAAAAGATCTTAAAGATAAACTAATCGAAGTTGTATAATATAAAACTAGGCTTAGCATAATTCATAAATTAAACTTTAGGAATTTTACCAGTGTCTTAAAATGTTAAAAGAAAATGTATTTATTTATTTTTGAATCAATCGGAACATCAGAGTTATTATTAATTGGACTTGTCGCGTTAATAGTCTTCGGACCAAGAAAATTACCGGAAATGATGAAAATGTTCGGCAAGGCGATGGCGGAATTCCGAAAGTCTACAAATGAATTTAAGAATTCATGGGAAAGAGAAGTTTCAATTGAAAATTTGGAAAAACAAGACGAACAAAAGAAAAATCTCCTAGAAAATCAAGATGAGAATACAATTGGAAGAAACAGCTATCCTCTGGAAAATGAAATAGTTGTACCCGAGGTAAAAGAAATAAGTCAGGATGATTTCAATCAAGCTGTATCAACGAAAGAAAATAAAGAAAAAGAACTAATAGAAACGGAAAATGTCGTAGAAACCTCAACATTGGGAAATAAAATGAATGCCAAACACGATTGGTTATAAATAGAATTCCGACACTTTTCAGAAAATGGAAATCAACGAAAAAAATCAAGAAGAAGAATTAAGCGGACAAATGTCTTTCTTAGATCATTTAGATGAATTTCGCAAAAGACTCGTAAATTCGGCAATAGTTATAGTTATAGCTTTTATGTTATGTTGGTTTGCCTCAGACCGAATATACAATTTTCTCTCAATTCCAATTAGACAAGCACTTTCAGAAGCAGAAAGAAGAGTTGTTCCGATTGAAGGATTAACGGGGGATGAAAAGGTCTTACCTTTAAACAACCTGAAACAGGGCGATACGGGAAGATACATATTTAATCAGTCCACGACCCTGGGAATTGGAGTTGTTTCACCGGGAACTTCGATTTCGGCGAAAGTTGAAAAAGATGCAACGGGAAAAATGGGGCTTTTTACGGAAGAAGCGATAATTACAAATAATGCAGTCATTCCGAAAGGAATCAGATTACCGGTGGATCTGGAAAAAGCGGACAGCGATAATTCAAATTCAGATGAAAAGCTTATAGTAACAACCGCCGTTGAAGCATTTACTTTATACGTTACAGTTTCAATTTATACGGCAATCGCAATTTCCATACCTTTTTTACTATGGCAAATTTGGGGGTTTATTTCTCCAGCGTTATATAAACATGAACGCTCGTATGTTACACCTTTTATTGGGCTTTCAACAGTTTCGTTCGTAATGGGAGCAGCCTTTGCTTACTATGTGTTATTTCCACCAGCAGCAAGTTATTTACTCGGTCTCGGTTCTGATTTTCATTTATATCTGAAAGCCAGCGATTATCTGGATTTTATAATTTTAATAATGCTGGCAATGGGACTCATTTTCCAGATGCCGGCGATTACTTATGTTTTATCAAGAATTGGAATTGTTTCGGCAAAATTTTTAGTCAATAGTTGGAAAATTGCAATAATAGTGATTTTAATAGTTGCAGCAATCGCCTCGCCGACGGCTGATATTCCAAATATGATGTTATTTGCCGCGCCGATGATGGTTTTATACGTGATTTCAATTTTCATCGCGTGGTTTTTTGGGAAAAAACGGCAAAAAGATGCGGTAATTTAAAAAAGAAATTAATAAAAGAATCCAAATTTATTTAAATAAAAAGATTAAATCATATACAATAAAGCAACCTTTGGAATGTTTGAGAGCATCTTGAACGAATAAGGATTATTGTCTAAATATAAATAAGGAAAATCAGGAGAGAGAAAAATAACATTCTCCAATAAACATAAGGAGTTTTTTACCATTATGTCTAAGAAAAAAATCATTCGGAATCTGGTATTGACAAGTTCGATACTGGTTACAAGTTTTACGGTGGGATTTGCTCAAACCGAGCAACCGAGTCAAGACATTCAAGACAAGGCGCGGAATGTAAAGAGTGAAGAAAAAGTAAAAGAAGTTTATAAAAAATGGATTAATAACGACGTTGCATACATTATTACAAAGGAAGAAAAAAAGGCGTTCAATACATTAAAGACGGATGAAGAACGCGAAAATTTCATCGAAAACTTCTGGCGAAGACGCGATCCTAATCCGGACACCGATGAGAATGAGTATCGTGAAGAGTATTATGAACGGATTGCGTATGCAAACGAGCATTATGCTTCGGGAATTCCGGGTTGGAAAACAGATCGCGGACGCATTTACATCGCTTGGGGCAAACCCGATTCGGTAGAATCACGTCCCACGGGTGGTTCATATGACCGTCCAACTTATGAAGGCGGCGGTTCGACAACAACGTATCCTTTTGAAACTTGGTTTTACAGACATTTGGATGGAGTGGGTGATGGAATTGAAATTGAATTCGTTGATCCGACAGGAACAGGCGAATATCGGATTGCCCGCAGTCCAAATGAAAAGGATGCTTTGTTAAATGTTCCGGGAGCGGGACTAACGACAAATGAACAACTCGGATTGGAAAACCGAGGAGACCGAATTTCCGGAGTAAATAGCGGCAGATATTACGGAAGAGAACAGGATCAACCTTTTCGTAAACTGGAAATAATCAATAATCTGTCGCGTCCGCCGCAAGTCAAGTTTGGTGATCTGGAAAAATATATAACTGAATCACCCGTGATTGACAACAATCCGCTTGCCTTCGATTTGCAGGTTGATTTTTTCAGGCAATCAGATGACAGCGTAATTACGACATTTACGATTCAGACCGAAAATAAGGAATTGAGTTTTAATGATGTCGGCGGTGTTCCAACAGCGCAGATGAACATTTATGGACGAATCGAAGCTGTTTCGGGCAAGCGTTCGGGAGTTTTTGAAGATTCTGTAACAGCGACCTCGACAAGTCAAGATTTAGCCGCATCGGTTGACCGCAAATCAATTTATCAAAAGGCATATCCGCTTGTTCCCGGAACAACTTACAAAGTTGATGTAATCGTCCGTGATGTAGTTTCCGGTAATCGGGGTGTGGTTCGTAAAGGATTTACTGTTCCGAAATATAATAACACCGCACTTGATACATCAACATTAATTTTGGCTTCAACCCTTAGAACGACAAATGAAAGAGACATCGGCGCAAGTTTCGTCATCGGTGGGGCAAAAGTTATTCCAAATCTTTCAAAAGTCTTCAAAAAAGGTCAAGATGTCGGCGTTTATATGCAGGTCTATAACGCCAAAACCGATCAAACGACTTTAAGACCGGCGGTTGATGTCGAATATATTCTTTACAAAGCCGGAAAAGAGATTTTGCGCCAAAAAGAAGATTGGCAAGGTTTGAGCGAGTCAGGTCAAAGACTGACATTAGCCAGACTTTTACCGACTGCCCAAATGCCAACAGGTGATTACAAAATTGAAATCAAAGTTCGGGATAATGTGGGTGAGAAAAAGGAACTTAGCCAAACTTCCGAATTTTCGATCAAAGAATAATTTCAAAAAAACTGAAAATTACACCGACGTTTTATAAAAAGCGTCGGTTTTTTTATGCAAAAATTGGAAACAGAAAGATTGCTGCTTCGGCATTATGAGAAAAAAGATAAGCCGGATTTTATCAAACTTTTTACCGATAAATTTGTGATGAGATATGTTGGTGAAGGCGTATTGACCGAAGCGCAAGCCGAAGCCTTTTGGTTGAAACAATTATTTTTTCAAAAAATTATCAAACCAAAGTTGAAAAACAAGCAAAGTCCAAAGTTGTTTGTGATGTGAAGCGATATTTGTTTCGTGTTCTTTAATTAATTTTTGGACGAACTCCGCATTAAATAAGCCTTGTTCATTCAATCTTTTTGCATCAAGCAGTTCGTGCATCAAAGGATTCAGACGACCTTTCAGCCATTCGGCAATCGGAATTCCGAAACCTTTTTTCGGGCGATGCAGAATATTTTTCGGCAAAAGATTTTCCATCGCTTTTTTCAAAATATATTTACCTTTGTTGCCTTTGAGTTTGTATTCAAGCGGAATTGAAGCAGCAAATTGCGCGATGCGCGGATCGAGAAACGGAGCGCGAACTTCCAAAGAAACTGCCATCGAAGCGCGGTCAACTTTTGTCAAAATATCTTCCGCCATATAAAAATTGATGTCGAGAAACTGCATTTGCTCGATTTCACTCGTTGCATCGCAAATTTCCAACAAATCCTTTGCGTCTTTGTAAATGTCATTTGAAGTTTGCGCCAAAACGTCTTTCGATAAAAGTTTCTGCTGTTCATCAATCGAAAACGAACCGAACCACGAATGATGACGCATAACCAGATCATATTTTGAAGCCGCAACAAAGCGTTTTGCTTTGTAATCAAACGACAGATTTTTGCTTGAAACAGGCAGATTATTAACAACGGGTTCAATCAACCTATTTCGCAAAAATTGCGGAACTTTACCGTAAATGTTCGCAACCTTGTGCGCGAAATACATCGGATAACCCGCAAAAATTTCGTCGCCGCCATCGCCGCCGAGCGCAACCGTAACGTGCTTGCGAACAAACCGCGACAGCAAAAACGTCGGAATTAAAGAACCGTCAGACATCGGTTCATCAAGCCAAGTTCCAATCTCCGAAATCAAATCAGCCGCTTTTCCAACGCTCAATTTTTCTTCGTAATGTTCGGTATTTAAATGCGTTGCAACCTGCCGCGCATACTTTGATTCGTCAAAAGAATCTTCTTCAAAACCGATTGAAAATGTTTTTACTTTCTCGGTCGAAAACTGTGTCGCAAAAGCCGCAACCGTCGAAGAATCAACGCCGCCGCTTAACAGAATTCCAAGCGGAACGTCCGACACGAGCCGCATTCTGACCGCATCGGCAAGCAATTCGCGCAACTCTTCAGCGGAAGTTTCGAGCGATTGTTTCGAGGCAGAAGCCCACGCGTGAGCAACGGCGTTTCTGTTTACATCATCTGCGCCCTTACTAACGTGCAGGCTTCTGCCCTTTTTCCAAGTCAGATTCCAATATCGGCGAGTTTTGATTTCGCCATTTTCAACGCTCAAAAAATGTGCGGCGGGAAGTTTTGAAATGCCTTTGTAAATCGAATTCGGCGCGGGAACGTAGTCGAAAGAGA
>JBBSAX010000265.1:0-6528 GCA_038251885.1 Pyrinomonadales bacterium
CGTGAAAAGAATGATTAAAATGGCGGAAACGCGACTGCAAAGGAGCGTGCTGTTAGTGTTATTGAACACGCTCCTTTGCAGTCGCGTTTCCGCCTCGCATCTCGTTTTCTACATCATCCTATTTACGCAACTTGGTATAACGTGATATCGGAGTTGAAAAATATTACGAGAAAGTGAGAGTTGGCAAAGCGAAAAATGTAACGCCGATCTTGAAAAATGAATTCGGCGAAAAAAGTTTCCCCTTTGTTGCTTCGGACGGTTATTTTTGGACGATTTTGTAATAAAACAGTTGGTACTGAACTAAAAGTAATGCTCAAGTAGTAAAGTATCTACTGAGTTAATAACCCCGCGATTTATCGTTGGGTTGGTTGGGAACGAATGATTAAGTCCCGCTAGAGACGAAAGAAACGGTCGTCACTTGCGGGACTTAATCATTTATTTTACTTCTTAATCATTTATTTTTACTTCTCCACGATAAGCGGGGCTATTAACAAAAGTTCCTGCGGGACAAAATTACGACAGAGCATTACTTTTAGTTCACTACCCATTTGTCATAACTTCGGCGACGGTCTTCAAAAGTTTTTCCGCCGTGAAGGGTTTTAATAAAAAAGCATTCGTATTCAAATCTTTGTTATCGGTTCTTTGCAAGTTGGTCAAACCGCTGGCGGAGATGATCTTCAGTTGCGGGTTGATCTTCCGCAGAGCACGAATCGTCGCCGCGCCGTCCATATACGGCATAGACATATCGGTTATCACGAGATCTATCTTGTCGGTTTGCAAATAGATGCCGATCGCTTCCGTGCCGTCGGATGCCGTTAAGGTTTTGTAGCCGTATTTTTCGAGCGTTGCAGTTGTTACTTGCCGGATATTTTCTTCGTCGTCAACAACCAGAATCAGTTCGCCATTGCCTTTCGGATATGGTGCATTATGTTGTTTTTGTGTTGTTTCAACCGAAGTTTTCGAAGCCGGGAGATAGATGGAAAACTGCGTTCCGTTGCGCGGTTCGCTGTAAACATTGATAAAACCGTCGTGGCTTTTGACGATTGAAAGCGCGGTCGAAAGTCCTAAACCCGTACCTTTGCCGACTTCTTTGGTCGTATAAAACGGGTCCCAAATTCGTTTTTGAACTTCTTCCGACATTCCGCTCCCGGTGTCTTCAACCGTCAGCAAAACATAATTTCCCGGTTTCGCTTCGATATTCATTCGGGCGTAGTTTTCGTCAATCGAGATATTCTGCGCTTTGATCGTCAGGCTGCCGCCGTTCGGCATCGCGTCTCTGGCGTTGACGGCGAGATTCATCAAAATCTGGTGGATCTGCGTCGGATCGGCGGAAACGAGATAGAGTTCCGGTTCGATGTCATATTTGACCGCAATTGTTTTCGGAAAGGTTTCGCCCAGAACTTTGACCAAATCTTTTATCAGATGGCGCAGTTGAACGTTGACGCGCTCGCCTTCTACGCCGCGTGCAAACGTCAAAACCTGTTTTATCAAATCCGCGCCGCGTTCCGTGTTTTCACGAATGATCGAAAGCCACGGCTCGCCCGATTTTTCGGTCGTTTCGTCTGTTTGCAGCATATCAACCGACATTAAAATCGGCGACAGAACATTGTTCAGATCGTGCGCGATGCCGCCCGCCAGAGTTCCGATAGATTCCATTCTTTGAGCGCGGTAAAATTGCTCTTCAATTTTTTTGAGTTCTGAAATATCACTGTTGACGAGCAAGATGTAATCGGGCATTCCCTGTTCGTTTCTGACGAGCGTCCAGCGGCTCACAACGGTAATTTTCGCGCCGTCTTTTGTGTAATTTACGGTTTCTTCCTGCAACTCGTTTTCGGTTTCCAGTAATTTTCGCGCCTTTTCGATAACGGAATTATCGCCGCCGCAGATGGCTTCGCAAACTTTTCTGCCCAAAACTTCATCCGCCTTCCAGCCGTAGATGCGTTCCGCGCCTTTATTCCAAAAAAGTAACTGGTTATTAAGGTCGCAAACTAAAATCGCATCCTGCGATTTTTCAAGCAAAGACGCTTGCTGACGAATGCGTTCATCGGCTTGTTTGCGCTCGGTGATGTTTCGGTTTGTTTCCAGAACAATCGAAACACCGTCATACGACTCTGAAATCGCCTGTCGGCTTTCGACGGAAATTATTTGTCCCGATTTAGTTTTATGCCGGATTTCTCCTTCCCAAATGCCTTTTTGTTTTAATTCCTCAAAATAAATATCGAATGAAACGGGATAATCCGCTTCTAAAATTTCATAAACTTCTCTGCCGAAAACTTCATTTTCGGTAAAACCGTAAAGCAATTCGGCATTGTCGTTCCAGTAAATTATTCCGTCATTGAGCCGCCAGATGAAGATCGCGTCGTGCGTTTGTTCCAAAAGTCTGTTTTTTTCCAGCATTCGCGCTTCGGCGGCTTTTCTCGCAGTGATGTCCGCGGAAACGGTCAGCGCGGCGGTGATTTCTCCTTTGTGATTGCGAAAAGGCGTGGAGGTCGTTTCAAGCCAGCGGCGCGTTCGTTTTAATCCGACGATCTCGAATTCCATCCGCCCTGATTCGCCACGAAAAGTTCGTTCGGTAAGTTCCCGAAAACTTTTGTGGTATTCGGTAACGATCAGTCCGTTCACGGCAGTTCCCTGCACCTCTTCAATCGAATCGGCTTCGATCATATCGAGTCCGGCGCGGTTCATTTCCAAAATTCTGCCTTTTGCATCGAGTAGTTTGATACATTCGGGAACTGTGTCGAGAATAGAGCGCAGATGGTTTTCTTTTTCGAGAACTGACTGCTCGGCTTTCTTCTGCTCGGTGATGTCGTGGCGAATAGCGACGTATTGATAAGGTTTTCCATCCTTTTTGAGAAACGGCACGATGGTTGTCGCCACCCAGTAGATCGAATCATCTTTGGCAAGGTTGCGAAGTTCACCGCGCCAGACCTTGCCGCCGGCAATCGTCATCCACAACTCGCGGATAAATCCCTCAGAATGATAACCGGAATTGATGATGCGGTGGTCTTGCCCAAGCAGTTCTTCGCGGGTGTATTTCGAGATTTTGCAGAATTTATCGTTGACATAATTTATTTTGCCGCGCTGGTCGGTCATCGCTACGATAGTTGATTCGTCAAGCGCGAATTTCAGATCGCCCAATTCATTTTGCAGTTTCTCGAATTCTTCTACGGTGATGGCATTTTTAAGTTCACCATCCGGCGCAGTTTCCACACTTTCTTTATTCATACAAATCTCATAAAAAAAAATCTAGCTCTCTTTGGCTGACAATGATTTTTCGTCTTTAGCTTTGTTCAGACGATACCGCAACTGATCGCGGGAAATGTCGAGCAGTTTAGCGGCTTGGGTTAAATTCCCGCCGGTTCGCTCGAATGCCTGTTCGGACAAATCGAGTTCGACATCAGCGAGCGGAATTCCTTCGGCGGGAAGCGTGAACAGAGATTTTCCGTCAGACATAATCGGCACGAAACCGCCTGTTAAATCGGCGGGCAGATATTCGGTCGAAATGAGTTCACCGTCTTCTAAGATCGAAGCGCGTTCGATGACGTTTTTCAGTTCGCGGACGTTTCCCTCCCACTCGTAATTTTTGAATATTTTCGCCGTTTCCGGCGCGAGTCCGCGCAGTTTTTTATCACTGCGCCGTTTCGGATTTATCCGGTCAATATAATGCTGTGCGAGCAGTAAAACGTCATCGCCACGCTTATTGAGCGGCGGAATGTTTATTTGGATAACCGATAAACGGTAATAAAGATCGAGACGGAAATTTCCGTCATTGCTTTCCTTTTTCAGATCGCGGTTCGACGCTGCGACAATTCGCGCGTCAATCGGAATATCCTTTAAACCGCCGACACGTCGAAACCTGCCGTCTTCCAAAACCCGCAAAAGTTTTGCCTGAAGCGCGATTTCCATCTCACCGATCTCGTCCAGAAAGATCGTCCCGCCGTGCGCCTGTTCAAAAAGTCCTTCTTTTTTCGCTTTGGCATCGGTGAACGCGCCTTTTTCGTGTCCGAAAAGTTCGGATTCGATAAGGTTTGCCGGAAGCGCGGCGCAGTTGATTGCTAGATAAGGCGCGGTACGGCGGTCTGAAGCGTAATGAATGGCGCGGGCGAAAAGGTCTTTGCCCGTTCCGGTTTCGCCTTGCAGAAGAACGGATGAAATATCCGATTCAGCAACTTTTTTCGCCATTTCGATTGCTTTTCGTATCGGTTTCGATTCGCCGATAATTTGTTCAAAACTGAATTCCGAGGCGCGTTCATTGCGAATTTGGTTGACTTCGCGACGCAGAGTTTGAGTTTCGATGCCGTTGCGAAGCGTAACGCGCAGTTCTTCAAGCCGGATCGGTTTGGCGATAAAATCGTGCGCTCCGCCGCGAAGTGCGGCAATCGTGCTTTTAACGTCAACATTTCCGGTGATCATCACGACGATTGCTTCAGGCTGTAATTCTTTTATTTCGGGTAAGAAATCAAGCCCTGAGCCGTCCGGCAGATCAATATCGAGCAAGACTATCTTCGGTTCATCAGCGGTGAAAACTTTGCGAGCTTCCGATAAATTTTCCGCTTCCAAAATACTGTAATCCCAAGAGCGCAGAGTTTCGGTCAAAACGCGGCGGATTTGCCGATCATCGTCAACAATTAAAATCGTTTCTTTTTTTTTGCTCACAATTTTTGCTACCTCGAAAAATTAAAACATTCAATATCTGCCTGACAAAGAGCGTCAAAAGTTTTTATTGAAAATAATTGTATTCTTTTTCAAATATTTTGAAAATCCAAATTCTTAAAAACCGCGAAAAACTTCGCAGTAAAAACCGGGATTTTTCGCGCATTGGCTTTCCCAAAAGTGATTATTGCCCAAATTACAGGATGGCATAAATCTTGCGATAAAAAAATGCAGAAGTTGGACGAATTGAAATATGAATGATGAGAGGAAGAAAAATTTTATTACGAATATATTTTTTCCGTTTGGCTGCGGCAAACTCTGGAAAAATTTTCGCTTCCGGTAACGGTTATGCCGTCGCGCGTGAAAATGGCGGAAAAGACGTTTTACATACAAGAAATTGATTACGAACTTTCCGACGATGGCGTGTCTAGCTGAGAGAAATACGAAGGAGAAATTATGAAAATTTTGATCGGATACGACGGTTCACGCTCGGCGGATGCCGCACTCGACGATTTGCAAAAAGCGGGTTTGCCCGATGAATTGGAAGCAAAAGTAATTTCAGTTACTGAAATTTGGATGCCGCCGCCATCGCCAAATGGTGATAAACCGGAAGATTATCTAAAAGCGGCGGATTCCGAATGGCTGAAAACACATGATTCGGTGGCAAAAAAATCTGTCGGCGAAACTGAAGTTCTCAGCCGCCACGCCAAAGAGCGTTTGAACATTAAATTTCCCGGTTGGAAGGTAAGTTCTGAAGCAAAACACGGTTCACCGGCACAGGAAATTCTCGCCGAAGCCGAATTTTTCAAACCCGATTTAATCGTTGTCGGTTCGCAAGGCAAAACGGCAATCAGCCGCATACTTTTAGGCAGTATTTCAAATAAAGTCTTAGCGGAAGCAAAGTTTTCGGTGCGCGTTGCCCGCGGACGCGTCGAAGTTGATCCTGTTCCTGTGCGAATAGTCATCGGTTTTGACGGTTCGCCGGGTTCAATGGCGGCGGTAGAAGCGGTTGCGGCAAGAAACTGGCACAACCATAACGAAGTGCGCCTTGTATCAGCATCAAATTCGATGATTCCTTCGGCAATCGGACGTTTTGTTCCACCGGTCGGCAAATTGTTTGAAGAAGAAAAAAAAAGCGAACGAATTTGGGTTGAAAAACTGGCTGAAACCGCGCTCCGTAAACTAAAAACTGCGGGATTTGATACGGAACTTTCCGTTGAAGTCGGCAATCCGAAACAGGTTTTAATCGCAGAAGCCGAAAGGTGGGGCGCGGATTGCATTTTCGTCGGCTCATGTTCATTCCGCAACAAACTCGAACGCTTTCTTATCGGCAGCACTTCGGCGGCGGTTGCCGAAAGAGCGCACTGCTCGGTTGAAGTTGTCAGGTAACTCAAACAAAATTAATAATCGAAAAAATGAAAATTTTCAGACAATTTTAACATATCTTTTTATAATCACTAGGCAATCATTTAAAAGAAAACCGAGTCCAAGTTTCCTGTTTTACCCGTTTATTCTGAAATTTAAATAAACAAAAGTGCCGCAATAACTTACGTTATTACGGCACTTTCAGTGTATAAAGATGGCTCCGCAGGTAAGACTCGAACTTACAACCCTTCGGTTAACAGCCGAATGCTCTGCCATTGAGCTACTGCGGAATATCGCCCTAAGACGAATCTAAAGATTAAAAATTTCCGGCAATCTTGTCAAGTTCTATAATAAAATTTCGGCAAAAACTTAGGGCTTATTCAAAGTAGGAATAGATAGTTGAAAAATTAAAAAGACTTTCCCATAATTGGTTTGATGTCACGCTAATAACATTTTAACCAGAGGAAAGTCTTTATGAACAGTAGCACAAAAACCAAAGATAATAATAAA
>JBBSAX010000266.1:0-6455 GCA_038251885.1 Pyrinomonadales bacterium
TGAAAAGAATGATTAAAATGGCGGAAACGCGACTGCCAAGGAGCGTGCTGTTAGTGTTATTGAACACGCTCCTTTGCAGTCGCGTTTCCGCCTCGCATCTCGTTTTCTACATCATCCTATTTACGCAACTTGGTATTACATTCAAGTTTGGGGAACCTTAGCCCGATGGAATTTGAAGCAGAATTGAAAACTAAAAATAATGGAGGAAAAGAGAGTTTTTGTTCTATTTAAACTTGACCGTCTCATTAAACTTACTACTGCTCTTTTAATTAAAAAAAGCAAAAGAGAAAATTCTCTTTTGCTTTTTACTTTTGCCTTTTGCCTTGACGATTTAACGTCCTTCGATTGGCGCGTATTTCAAATCTCTTTCGCCGACGTATTCGGCACGCGGGCGAATTAGTTTGTTGTCGGCATATTGTTCTAAAATATGTCCCGTCCAACCGGCAATCCTTGAAATTGCGAAGATCGGTGTGTAGAGATCTAGTGGAATTCCCATCATATAATAGGTCGAAGCCGAGTAGAAATCTACATTCGGATACATTCCTTTTTTATCGAACATAAATTTTTCGAGCTTTTCGCTCATTTCGTACCACTTCATATTACCCGTTTTTTCGCCCATTTGTTTGGAGAATTTGCGGAGCCAGGTCGCGCGCGGGTCTTCCGTTTTGTAAACGGCGTGTCCGATGCCCATTACTTTTTCTTTATTTTCGAGCTTTTTATCCAGCCACGATTCGACGTTTTCCACGCTGTCAATTTCGAGCAAAGATTCCATAACCTTTGTATTCGCGCCGCCGTGAAGCGGTCCGGCGAGTGCTGCGATTCCGGCTGTAACTGCGCCGTAAATGTCTGCCAAAGTTCCGGCAACAACGCGCGTTGTAAATGTCGAAGCGTTAAGTTCGTGATCGGCGTGCAAGATCAAGCAAATGTCCATCATTCGCGCTTCGTCCGCTTCCGCTTTTTCGCCGCGCAGCATATACAAGAAATTTTCTGCAATACTTAATGATGCGTCAGGCGAAACGACATCTTTTCCGTTGCGAATGCTGTCCCAAGCGGCAACGAGCGTTGGCATTTTCGCTGTTAAACGAATCGCGGCGTGCATCGCATTTTCGCGGTCTGTGCCGTGTCCTTCAACATCGTAAAAATCCAAAGCCGAAACCGTTGTACGAAGAACATCCATCGGAACTGCGTCCTTTGGAAACGTCTTCATCATTTCGATAATTTCAGATCGAACTTCGTAATTTTTTGCAAAATTTGCCTTAAATTCTTCTAGTTCGCTTTTTTTCGGCAAACGCGCGTTCCAAAGTAGAAAAACGACTTCTTCAAAAGTCGAATTTTCCGCTAAATCGTGAATGTTATAACCTTGATATATTAAAACTCCATTTACGCCGTCAACGTCGCCAATCTTACTTTGTGCGGCAACAACGCCTCTCAATCCGGCGGAAGCGGCTGATTCTTTTGCTGTACTCATTATATTTTTTCCTTATTTTTATTAAAATGTTTCTTTTGTTGAATCTATCAAAACGACTTACGAGTTACAAGTGTTACTCCGATTTTATATGGTCAAAGTAAAAAAATGCATCCAACCACAAAATCATTTGGTTTTTATTATACAACAATTGTTCGCTCATAAAACTTTTTATATTTAGTTTACGAAAAAAAATCCACGAAACCACCCAAAGCCTCAAAGGAGAAGAAAAGACTTTGTAGATTTCGTGGAACAAATAGGCGCAAAAACTCGGCAATGACTTCGCGCCTTTAAATGAGTGATATAACAGTAAAATGTTAATGTCTTCTTACTTTATCTAATTTGTGTTTCGTAAGCTGATTTAATGCGAATTTGTTGATTCGGGCGAAGGTTTATGTTTTCTCCGCGATCAACAACAACTGCGCCGACTCCGAAAGCCGCACCGACCGCCGCGCCGACTCCTGCACCGACAGGTCCGCCGGCAATTGCTCCGATTATCAAACCTGTTCCGGTCGCCGCACCGATTGTTGCCGCATCCTTTTTATATGGACGTTTGCCTTCGACCGTACCTTCGGTGTCAACGCGCTTGACGTTATCGCCTTTGCTCGGCAAGACATCCGTTACAACTGCGTTAAAATTACTCCAGCGTTCTTCCGTTAAAACTATTCGGTCAAACGAAAGCAAAATTTCCGCACGGCGTTTGATTCTTCCCGGTCTTGTCATTTTGTCAATCCGACCTTCGATAATCGCTCCGCTAATTTCGCTTGGCGAAACGACACGCGCTTTGAATTTATCACCTTCACGGCTCTTTTCCGTATCAATTGCATCAAGCAATTCGATGATCAATTCTGTATCAGCCGGAATTACTATGATGTCCGTGCTATTGACCGCCGGATATTGATATTTAATTTTGGAATTAATGCCGTCTTTCTGCGTGGTAATCGCGCCGTTATTGGTTACAGCAACCGAATCGCTGACAATATCGTCGGCAACTTTTGCTTCATAACTAACTTCGCCCGTATTATTAACCGTGTTTGTCGGAGTTTGCGTTTCTGTTTTAACTGTTTCCGTTTGAACAGGTTCGATTATCGCCTGTGTTTCCGTTTTAACGGATTCAGTTTCTACGGGTTCTGTCACAGTTTTGACCGCAATTACACCGCGTTTTGACAAACTTGACGGCAGAGCGGCATCGAATCCGCGCTTATCAAATCCGGCGTTGTAGCCGATCTCGAAACCCTGCTGATAACCGTCGCGGTAATCTTCTAAAAGTCCGTAATCTTTATTATAAGCACGGTCGGCTTTGGCATATTCGTCGTGTCTTTCATAGCTTTTCGCCGAATTGTTGATAATATCGCGGTAGCCGTCCATATAGCCGTCGGAATATCCGGTTCGGTAGCCGCGCTGAAGAGCGACGTTAGAACTTTGGGCGTTTGTGCTTTGAACTGCTAAAGTTAGGAAAGTAACAAGAACGAGGGAAAAAATAAGATTGGTAGCTAGAAAACTTCTGTGTAGCTTCATTTGTCCTCCTTTTCAAAAACCAAGAAATGTAATGACCGCTATAACTTATACAATATAAGTTAAGAAATGACAAGAACTATTTTTCATTTATTTTGATGACTCTTCGCAACTTTTTGAAAGCAAAGAGTTTTCTGTTATTCTAATTGACAAAAAATCTGATTAAAATTGCGAAAATTGGGTTGTTTTTAATTTTTAATGATTGGAGAAAAGATGAAAATATTTTTAATAATTTTATTGATAATGGGTTCTGTAATTATGAATACTGCCCAAACGCGGAAGGTTTTTCCGTATAAATATAATGTTGACGATTTATCGAACGGTTTGCGTGTCGTCACAGTTCCGACCGATTTTCCGAATCTCGTTTCGTTTTACGTCGTCGTGCAAGCCGGTTCGCGCAACGAAGTCGAAGCGAACAAAAGCGGTTACGCGCATTTTTTCGAGCATTTGATGTTTCGCGGAAGCGAAAATTATCCGCCCGGATCGTTTGACCGCATTATGAAAAACGCCGGAGCTTCGAGCAATGCTTACACTTCAAACGATCAAACCGTTTATCACGAAACATTTGCGAAGGAAGATTTAGACGAAATTATGCGGCTCGAAGCTGATCGTTTCAAAAATTTGAAATTCTCCGAAGATCAATTCAAGACCGAAGCCGGCGCAGTTCTCGGCGAATACAACAAAAATAGCGCATCGCCGACATTTAAAATGTATGAAGTGATGCGCGAAACCGCATTTAAGGAACACACTTACAGCCACACGACGATGGGTTATCTTGCAGATATAAAAGATTATCCGAATCAATACGATTACGCGATGCAATTTTTCAAACGCTATTATCGCCCCGAATATGCGACGGTTGTCGTCGTCGGCGACATCAAACCGGACGAAGTTTTGGCAAAAGTTAAACAGTATTTCGGCGATTGGAAACGCGGCGATTTCAAACAGCAGATTCCGGTCGAACCTGCACAAAAAGAACCGCGCAAAAAACACATTGATTGGGATTCGCAGACTTTGCCGCACGTCGTCGTCGCATATCGCGGTCCGGCGTTTTCCGAAACCGAAAAAGACAAAGCCGCGCTCGATCTGCTTAATTTAGTAGCTTTCGGAAACAATTCCGATATTTATCAAAAACTTGTTTTGAATGAACAAAAAGCCGTCTGGATTGATTCTGATTTCGGCAATCAAGTTGATCCCGAACTGTTTGCGGTTTATTCGCAAGTTAAAGATATAAAGGATTTAGATTACGTTCAAAACGAACTTATCAAAACTTTTCAGAGTTATACGAAAGAATTAATTCCGCAGAAAACTCTGGACGAAACGCGCTCGCGTCTGCGTTATGGTTTTTCGCTCGGAATGGACAGTAACGATGCGATTGCCGGAACTTTGGCGCGGTTTATCAGCCTGAAACGCTCGCCCGACACGATTGACAACTTGTTCTCGCTTTACGATAAAATCACGCCCGAAGACATCAGAAACGCGGCGCAAAAATACTTCAAAGATTCGAATCAGACAATTGTTACGCTGACTTCGAAAAAAGGCGGAGGTGATGAATAATGAGAAAATTTAACTTCAAAACCATTTTTATCGCTTTTCTAATTTTCGCTTTTGTATTTCCAACTTTCGCGCAAACACGCGCCAAAACTTCGAATATGAATTCAAATATCGCCACAGTTTTTCAATCGAGCGAATCACCGATTGTCACATTTCGCATCCAATTTTTGACGGGTTCGGTTGACGATCCGAAAGGTAAAGAAGGACTCGCATCTCTGACCGCCGCGATGCTGGCGGGTGGCGGAAGCAAAAAACTTTCTTACGACCAAATCACGCAGGAATTTTATCCAATGGCAACGGGTTTCGGCTGGCAGGTTGATAAGGAAATGACGGTTTTTTCCGGCTCGACGCACGTTGATAATCTGGCGAAATATTACAATTTAATCAATCAAATCTTGCTTGATCCCGGATTTCGCGCCGATGATTTCAAGCGTTTGAAGGAAGATGCCGTTAATTTCCTTGAAGTAAATCTTCGCCAGAGCAACGATGAAGAACTCGGCAAAGAACGACTTTACAACATCATTTATAAAGATCATCCATACGGACATCATTCGATGGGAACAGTCAGCGGTTTGAAAAATATTACGATTCAAGATGTGCAGAATTTTTATCGTCAAAATTATACCCGCGCAAATCTGGTTTTGGGAATTTCGGGTGGTTACGATCTTAAATTTTCCAAAGAATTGGTCGGCGATTTTATGAAACTTCCCGTCGGAAAGAAAATTGTAAGAAAATTTGCTAAACCGAATCTGGAAAAAGGAATGAAAATTGACATCGTTCAGCGCGAAACACGCGCAACGGCGATTTCTCTCGGTTTTCCGATTGATGTCAATCGCGCAAGCAAAGATTACGCTGCGCTTGCGCTCGTCGCTTCGTATTTCGGTCAGCATCGTTCGTCAAACAGCTATCTTTACGGACAAATCCGCGAAAAGCGCGGTTTGAATTACGGCGATTATTCTTATATCGAATATTTTCCGCGCGGAATGTTTCGGTTTGATCCTGATCCGAATCTGGCGCGGCAGCAGCAGATTTTTCAGATTTGGATTCGTCCCGTTGAACCTGAAAACGCGAATTTCACACTTCGCGCCGCGCTTTATGAGTATGACAAATTAGTCAACAACGGTCTGAGTTTAGAAGAATTTGAAGCAACGAAGCAATTTTTAACGAAATACGTCAATATTCTAACGCAAACGAAGGAAGCCGAACTCGGTTACGCTCTCGACAGCCGATATTACGGGATCGAAAACTTCACTGAATATATGAAGAAAAATCTTGCAAGTTTGACTTTGACAGAAGTAAATTGCGCGATCAATCAGCATTTGAAAACCAATAATATGCGCGTCGTTTTGGTAACAAAAGATGCAAACGGTTTGCGCGATGCAATTGCCAAAAAACAGCCCGGAAAAGTCAAATACGCGGCGGAAAAACCGAAAGAAATTCTCGACGAAGACAAGATAATTTCCGTTTATCCCATCAAAGCAAATATGGCAGATATTACAGTTACGCCGGTTGACAAAGTTTTTCAGTAAAAAGTCGGGAGCGCAAGCATCTTGCTGGCGTGAATGAAAAAAGGCACGAAAAAGCCGTTGAATTCTAACAGTTTAGAATTCAACGGCTTTTCTTTACTTACGAAAATTGCAAGCAAGATACTTGCGCTCCCGGCTTAAAAACTCTTGCGGAAAAGATACGAAGCGCGGATGAAAAATGTTCGGCTGTTGCGCTCAAATCTTTGTTCAAACTGTCCTGTGATCGGGCTAAAACCATTGTAATTAAAATTATCGTTGTAACCGACGTAAAACGCCGTTCCGGGATTCGGATTCCAGCCAAACAAAACTTGTCCGCTCGCGTTTGAATTCAAAGTGTCATAATCCCAACGCAATCTCGTAAATAAAAATCGTGTAAATTGATAAGTCGAGCGCAA
>JBBSAX010000267.1:0-6359 GCA_038251885.1 Pyrinomonadales bacterium
ACGAAAAATTTGAAATTAAATTACTTGATAAAGTAATTTTACCGGTTAGAGATTTTTGAAAGTTTTATAAAAATTTGGTCGTTGATTAATTTTTAACGACCAATATAAAAGAAGCCCAATGTGAAGGGGAGAGCGCGTTGGACTTCTTTTATAAAAAAAATTTGCTCACAGAAACTATTAAGTTTTTTGGGAGCATAAAAAAAGAGTCTGATATGAAGGGGAGAGCATATCAGACTCTTTTTTTTATTTAATTACTCACTTGAGAGAATCTTACTTTTGTATAATTTTTGTCTATATCTGAGCGATTTGAGCGGATGCTCTCATCATCACAACTATTTATCACTCTCTAAAAACTTATTTTAAAACCCATATGAGCGATTTGAGCGGATTTGCATTTGACAACGCCGATTTCAAATGATACTTTTTGAGTCTATTACGAAGCATTGCAAAATTTTATATATGAATTACGGACTTTTTTTACAAAATAATCTTTTATTGATTGATAAGACATTTTCCAAAAAAACTTGTCATTAAATCTAAAAGGTACTGTTAAAAAGCCGGAATAGAATTAAAATTGCTGTCGGAAACTATTTTATTACTAATTTATATCAAGATTTATATCAAGATTTCAGACAGTAAAAAAGAGCGAATATGTAGAAGTTATTAATTATTAATTCGCATGGGAAAATCAAAATAAAACGAATTTAAGGAGCTTATAAAAAAATGGAAGTACCAATTTCTATGTTGGGTTCTGTCATTCTCGGATTTGCAAGCGATGCAAGTCTTTTGACCGCTGACCAAGTTGGCATTATGCCAATGATCGTTAATTTCACTTTTTTCGTCGCATACATTTCAATGGGTGCGGCGTTTATTTTTTTTCTGGCATCTAAAAATAGTGTTGCACCGGAATACCGAACAGCTTTGACAATTTCAGCTTTAATTGTCGGTATTGCAGCATTTCACTATTTTTATATGAAAGGGTTATACACAGGAACCCTGCCTTCATATGCATTACCCGGCGCAAATGAAGCTGATCTAGCCCGCCAGTCATTTCTTGGGATCATCAATTTCCGTTATATGGATTGGTTGATCACGACACCGCTTTTGGTCGCCAAAATTCCTTTGGCAGTTGCCGCCGGACGAAAGGTCGGAAAAGTTTTAACTTATCTGATCATTGCGGACTTGTTAATGATTGTTGCCGGATTTATCGGTGAACAGCAATTAACCGCTACCGGTGTTGCCGTCGGACCGAGACTTTTATGGGGTGCGATTTCGACGATAGGTTATGTCGGTATTGTTTATTTCCTTTATACAACTGTAAAAGAAATGGCAAAAACAGCCGAACCGGAAGAACGATGGGCAGTTAAATGGATGTCTATGTTTGTTATTACCGGTTGGGGCATATATCCGATTGGATATATGATTCCGGCTCTATTGCCGCAATTCGATTTGAACATCGTTCACGTTGTCTATAATCTCGGAGACCAGATCAATAAGATCGGACCGGGAATCATTGTCTATATTGCCGGTCGCAGATTGTATTTAAGACGCGGCTTGGGAGTAAGAGAGGAAAGAGATGTTCTTGAACCTGAAATGAGGGAAGCAACCGCATAAATGTAGTAATTAGAAAATATGAAATTCTAAGTTCAAGTTTTATTCCGAAATTTGAACTTAGAATTTTTATGATTACGAAAAACCAATGAAAGAAACGGACATTATAATAATCGGGGCAGGTTGTTCGGGCACTTCCCTGGCACATCATCTGGAAACCGAAGGCTTTCCGGGGAAAATAGATATTTACGACAGCCGAACGAAATTTGATCGTGATCAGCGTTGGTGCAGTTGGGGAACTATGCCTGATTCTTTTAAGCCATTGATAAAGCATTCGTGGCATAAATGGGCGGTTTGCGACAAACAGAATCATATCGTAAAGACCTCTGACGAACACATATACAGTCAAATCTACGCCCCTGATTTTTTCAAACACTTTCATTGTAAATGGACAGAAAAATCATCTCGGACGCAAATCCATCTTGGAGAGAAGATCACGGAGATCAAGCAAAAAAAAGGTTTTGTTGAAGTTGAAACCAACTCCGGTAAAATCCGTGCGAAGTTTGTTTTCGATGCCAGAAATAACGGCAGTAAAAATCTGGAAGGCTTAAAATCAACTAAAAGCGTCTATTTGCATCAAACATTTCTCGGGTCGAAGGTAAAATTCAAGAAACCTGTCTTTAGTCCTGATACCGCCACGTTGATGGATTTTGCGGTAAAACAAAATATCGGTTTGAGTTTTATATACGTTTTGCCGTATTCAGAAACAGAAGCGTTAGTTGAAAGCACTTGTTTTAGTGAAAAACCGCTCGGTTGGGAGTTTCACCTCTCAAATGTGGAAGATTACCTTTTTGAAAACTTCGGCAATGACTATGAAATCTTGGGTGAAGAAACCGGTGATCTGCCGATGACTACGGCAGAAATCAATCCGCAGCTAAGTGAAAATGTATATGCAATCGGCATCGCAGGCGGACACGCGAGACCTTCGAGCGGTTACGCATTTAACCGAATTCAAAGGCACACACAGCAAATTGCCAAAGCAATTGTCGCAGGAAAAAAGATTCCGACCAAATTTTCAGATAATAGATTTGATTTTTACGATCTGGTTTTTCTGCAAGCGGTAAAAACGAATCCGGAAATCGCTCATGAATTTTTTATTAGACTTTTTTCCAGAGTTAAGTCCGAATCATTAATTCGATTTTTGCTTGACGAAAGCACACTTAAGGACGATTTTAGGGTTATTAATGCGATGCCTAAAGTAGATTTCTTAAAGGCTTGTTTTAAGGGTGTTTTAAACAAGTTGAATTTTACAAAATATGTCTCAAAGAAAATTCCACAACCAAACCAAGATTTACGCGATTCCATGGATAATTTTGCTTCTCGCCCCGTTGTGCGGAATCTTCCTCGGTGAAGGGCAGAGTGAAACACTCGGAGCCTGGCTTCTGCTGATAAGCGCGTTTCTTTTTGGTTTACCACACGGCGCGTGCGATTTCTGGATTCTTCAAAAAACCGTTAAAAATCAAACCGCTGTATTTCAAACATTATCAATCTACTTTTTAGTTTATTTGGCTTTATCACTAACGACGGTGGCGATCTGGATTTTTCTGCCAAATCTGGCACTGGTCGGATTTTTGCTCTTGACTGCTTGGCATTTCGGAAGCGGCGATGCGATTTGGGAAAAGGAAAATTCTAAACTTTGGCAATTGAATGGACTTGGCAGAGGTCTGATCATAATTTTTGCGCCGATAACTTTTCACGCGGCACTAAGCGGCAAAGTCCTGACCGGTTTGACAGGTAATACAGGTGGAGAACATATCGAATTGATCTTGAATGTTGCGCCTTATCTGCTTACAACCGGAATTTTCGCGCTGGTGGTCGAATCTATATTGACGAAAGCTCAAACGGATTTACGTTCTAAATTAATTAAATGGACTGAGATCGGATTGATTCTGATAATGTTTTGGTTGACCTCACCGATTCTCGCCGTTACTTTTTATCTGGTCGGCGTTCATTCCTGGCGGCATATCCTTCGCTTGGAGGTTTACGCCGAAGGGTCGGAAAAAACCTCCGAAGAAACAGAAATTTGGCAAATTATATTGAATTTCCACAAAAAAGCATTGCCGATAACCGTTTTAGCTTTATTCGGTTTGGCTGGAATTCTCTGGGTGCGGCAAATAGGCTTAAATGATATTTTTCAAATGACCTACGGTTATTTGATTCTTTTATCAGCCTTGACAGTTCCGCACGCCGCTTTGATCTACTGGATCGAATCACGCAATTCCTTTCCGATGATCTCGACACATATTCAATAAAGAACCTTATACAATATACAAAGTTTTTTTGTCGCACAGAAAAACCGCAAAAGAAATCAGCCCATTTTGCCGTTTTTCTTTAACTATGACAAAATGAATCTTTTATCAAACACAAATATCAAAAACAGAGAGGAAAATTGCATAATGGTTAGACGTAATAAAGTAACAGTTGTCGGTGCGGGAAATGTCGGCGCGACCGCCGCGCATTGGATTGCCGCGAAGGAATTGGCTGACGTGGTTTTAGTAGATATTGTCGAAGGAACTCCGCAGGGAAAATCTTTGGACTTGATGCAAGCCGCGCCGATTGACGGTTTTGACGTAAAACTTACCGGCGCGAATTCTTATGAAGAAACCGCTGATTCGGACGTTGTAATTATCACCGCCGGACTTCCCCGAAAGCCCGGAATGAGCCGCGATGATCTTTTGAAAACCAATTCGGATATTGTCGGAAATGTTACCGAACAAGTTGCGAAATATTCACCGAACTCGATCATCATCGTCGTTTCAAATCCGTTGGACGCGATGACGCAAGTTGCATTTAAGCGTTCGGGTTTTCCGAAAAATCGCGTAATGGGAATGGCTGGCGTTCTGGATTCGGCGCGGATGCGTTGTTTTGTTGCCGAAGAATTAAATGTTTCGGTTGAAAACGTCACCTGTTTCGTTCTCGGCGGACACGGCGACACGATGGTTCCGCTCCCGCGTTATTCGACAGTTGCGGGAATTCCGATCACCGAATTAATCGCAAAAGATAAACTCGACGCAATCATTTCGCGCACAGCAAACGGCGGCGCGGAAATCGTCGGACTTCTGAAAACCGGTTCGGCATATTACGCACCAAGCCTTGGCGCGGTCGAAATGACGGAAGCAATTCTAAAAGACAAAAAGAAAATTCTGCCCTGCGCCGTTTATCTCGAAGGCGAATACGGAATCAATAACTTGTTCGTCGGCGTTCCGGTCAAACTCGGCAAAGACGGCATCGAGCAAATCATCGAAATCTCTCTAACCACCGAAGAACGCGCCGCGCTCCACAAATCAGCCGGAGCAGTTCAAGAATTGATTGATGTTCTTGGGATTTAATTTTTGGGAACGCAGGCATCTTGTCTGCAATAAGCGCATTAGCGCGAAAAAGGCGTGTGATTACAATCAGCATTTTTGTAACCACACGCCTTTTCCTCTTTTCGGACTAATCCAAGTGCGCCGCTTGCGTTCCAGTCTTTTTTTATAAACTCAAAAGTTCATAAACAAGCATTTCAATCTGTGTTCGCGCTCCCGTTTTTCCGCCGGATGTGTAATTTTGTGAGAGTAAAATTGACATAGATTTTAAAAGCTGGTTAAAATTATTCAACGGAATTCCTGATTCAACGGAATTATGAGCCTGCAAATTTGTGGTTGTCAAATAAAAGTTGACTTCTATTTTAAAACTAAGCTATAAATAATTCGGTATAACAAAATTAAAAGTCGGCTCAATACAAAGTTCGGCGGCTTCTATAAACTAGTAAAAACTGAGGAGATAAACTATGAATTTAAAATCAGGACTTTTAGCCAAATCATTTGTTCGAGGTCTATTGTTTTTGTTGTTGATTGGAATTTGTTCTCAGTCGGCATCGGCATTTCCGCGAATCTTCTCGAATGATGCGGCATACATAAATACCTATAATAATAATTTTTTATGCGACAATACGCAGACGGATGACCTTATCTTTTACGGAGGAGTTGTTAAGATGATTCACCAAAAAGACCCGACCACGATTACGAACGAAGAATTCGCAAGATTTATCAACGAGGGTTCGGTGCTAATTTCTCGACAAAAACTTTATGAGTTCAGCCGCCGTTTCGGTTTCGGCGGGAAAAGTTTTCGGAACTGGATTTTGACTAATCGAAGTGTCTTCGGAACTGATACAGAGGAAAGCATTTTTTTACTTGAGTTTGCGCTCCAAGTTGTCATAAGGTCAGGCAGATATGGTGTTTTTCAATACTGTGACTACGCAACTTCACTGCGTCGGATGGGAGGATTTCCGGGCAGCGGTTCGCTTCTGCCGGTATCCGAAAGATTTACTTTGTGGCTCGGCACTCCGGCAAGTTCGGTAGATACAAATAAAGAGTCTTTGCCTCTGACAACCGCAGGAGATTTTTCAGCGTGGCAAAGTGAAAAGACCTTAAGGCAATCTGAAATTCAAAATCGTTCAAGGCAGAGCAATGATAAGTTTCCATCGCCAATTAACGGCAAGAACTACATCAATTACTTTAGCTTTAACGAAGCGACGGGACAGTTATTCAAAACAATTGCTGAAAACAACGGCTTGACGAAAGATGATTTCAAGATATTTTCTTCAGGGTCAAAATAATTGTCAAGATGTTTTCATTTAAAACGAAACACTTCTCTGATAACAACGCCTCCGAACAAATCAGCTATGAAAGAAGCAGTCAAGCACACGAGATGACCTGTGCCGCCAGATTTGTTGATCTGCGGCAGGAATAATATTTATGATCGCCGGA
>JBBSAX010000268.1:0-6325 GCA_038251885.1 Pyrinomonadales bacterium
CCACTTGCCGGAAGGCGTGGAAATGGTGATGCCGGGAGATAACATTCAGATGGAGATCGAATTGATCGCTCCGATTGCAATGGAAAAAGGACTTCGCTTTGCTATCCGAGAAGGCGGCAGAACAGTCGGCGCGGGAACTGTCTCCGAAATTGTTGAATAGACTTTTGCTCTTTGTTGGTTGTTTTTCATTTTGAAAAACAACCAACAAAAGACAAGGACAAAAATAAATGCTGAACGAAAAAATACGCATCAAGTTAAAAGCATACGATCATAGAGTTTTAGATCAATCAACGGTTGAAATCGTTGAAACTGCCAAGCGAACAGGCGCGAGAATCGCAGGTCCGATTCCGCTTCCGACAGTCAAAAATAAATGGACTGTTCTGCGTTCGCCGCACGTTGATAAAAAATCGCGTGAGCAGTTTGAAATCAGAACGCACAAGCGTTTAATGGACATTCTCGATCCGACGGCTGAAACGGTTGATGCTCTAATGAAATTGGATTTACCTGCCGGCGTTGATGTTGAGATCAAAGCATTTGGCTAAAATAGTGTAAGAGTTTACAGAGTTGACTGAGTTTGCCGAGTTCACAGAGTTATTTAGCTCTGAAAACTTGCAAAACTCGCCGAACTCAATAAACTCGGCAAACTCGAAGGAAGATATGATTAACGGAATCATCGGTAGAAAAGTAGGAATGACGCAGTTATTTGCTGAAGATGGAACGGTTACTCCGGTAACGGTGATCAAAGCGGGACCTTGCGTTGTCGTGCAAACAAAAAGCGCAAACGGACGCGACGGTTATAACGCGGTTCAATTAGGTTTGGTGGAAGATCAGCCAATCAAAATGAAAAACGTAACAAAACCGATGCGCGGACATTTTGAAAAAACAGGTGGCGGCGTTCCGCCGACTCGGATTTTGCGCGAACTTCGCTTAAAGGATGAACCGGATGCAGCCATCGGCGATCAGGTAAAAGCTGATATGTTTGCAGACGGCGATGCTGTCGAAGTTATGGGAAAATCGAAAGGTCGCGGATTCGCGGGAACGATTAAACGTCATAATTTCCAACGCGGTCCGATGTCGCACGGTTCAATGAACATCCGCGCACCAGGATCAATCGGTCAGTCGGCTTATCCTTCACGCGTTATCAAAGGAACAAAGTCGTCGGGACATATGGGCGATGCGCGAGTAACCGTTAGAGGTTTAAGCGTTGCTAAAGTTGATGCCGAGAATAATTTGATTATGGTTCGCGGCGCAGTTCCGGGTCCGAACGGTGGTTTGGTTGTTGTAAGAAAACAGTCTTAACAGTCTAGGAAGTCTTGAAAGTTTGGGAAGTATTAAGAAAATGACTTACCAAACTGGTTAGACCTTCCAGACTGAAGAAAATGGAGTGAGATTATGCCTACCGCAAAGGTTCGCAATTTAAGTAATAAAGAAGTCGGAGAAGTTGAACTTTCCGATGCCGTATTTGGAGTCGAATTAAATGAACCTTTAATTCACTCGGCGGTCAGAAACTATTTGGCAAACGCACGTCAAGGAACTTCCGCGACGAAAACGCGCGGCGATGTTTCGGGCGGCGGCAAAAAGCCCTGGAAGCAAAAAGGAACAGGTCGGGCGCGTGTTGCGTCGAATCGTTCACCTTTATGGCGCGGCGGTGGTCGCGTTCACGGTCCGCAACCGCGTGATTGGTCATACAAAATGCCCAAGAAAATGCGTCGTGGTGCGCTTCGCTCGGCTTTGTCGGAAAGATTACGTGAGGGAAACATTGTCATTATCGAAGACTTTTCGATTGATAATCCGCGAACGAAAGATTTCGTCAGCGTTTTGACAACTCTCGGATTTGCCGGAGAAAAGAAACCGACAAAGGTTTTAATCGTTGATTCGCTGGACAATCAAAATTTGATTATGTCTTCGCGCAATGTTCAAAAAACGAAAGTTACAAATGGTTACGGTTTGAACATCTATGATTTGATCTATCACGAAAAACTTCTTATTTCCAAAGCGGCTCTCGAAGAATTAAATCATTTACTTGATCCGAAAAGAGAGAAAAGTGGTGCGGATTCCGAAATCGAAGTCAAAGCGGAAGCTAAGCCGAAAGCCAAGAAAGAAGCTAAGCTAAAGGCGGAAAAAGCTGAGAAGCCGAAGAAAGAAGCTAAGCCCAAAGTTGAAAAAGTAGAAGACGCTCCGGTTGAAGAAGTAGAAAATAACGAAACAGAGGAGGCGACAGACAATGAATAAATTAGGTATTTGGGACGTTTTGAAGTCGCCGGTCGTTACAGAAAAAAGTGTTCTTTTGAAAGAAGAAACCAGCGACAATAAAGATTTAGGACAGGTTTTGACTTTTCGCGTAAACACCAAAGCCGGAAAAGACGATATTAGAAATGCTGTCGAAGAAATTTTCGGTGTTAAAGTTGCGAAGATTCGCACGATTCAGTATCAAGGCAAAATGAAGAAACGCGGACGGCAAGAAGGTCGTCGCGCTTCGTGGAAAAAAGCCTACGTTACATTGCGGAAAGGCGAACCGCACGTAGATTACGCAGAAGCTATTTAACGGTAAATTGTAAATGACAAACGCTGAATGAAAGCAATTAACCATTAACCATTAACCATTAACCATTAAAAAGATTATGGGAATTAAGAGATTAAAACCAACATCACCGGCGCGAAGATACCAAACATATCTGACGCGCGATGAATTGACTCCGGGAGCAAAGCCAGAAAAATCTTTGCTTGAGCCGAAGAAACGAATTTCAGGTCGTAACAACGATGGGCGTATAACAGTTCGGCGGCGCGGCGGCGGACACAAACGACATTATCGTATTATTGATTTCAAGCGTAATAAAATCGGTGTTCCGGGAAAAGTTACGCAGATCGAATACGATCCGAATCGTTCGGCGCACATCGCCTTGATTACTTATCTCGACGGTGAAAAACGCTATATTATTGCACCAATCGGTTTAAAAGTCGGTGCAATGATCCAAAGCGGCGAAGACGCGGATATTTTGCCGGGAAACACTCTGCCGATCAAGAACATTCCGCTCGGAACGGCAGTTCACAATATCGAATTGCGTCCTGGAAAAGGCGGACAATTAGTTCGTTCAGCCGGAACATTCGCTCAGCTCGTTGCCAAAGAAGGCGATTACGCGCAGATGCGAATGCCTTCGGGTGAAGTTCGCAGAATTCCGGTAGTTTGCACAGCAACCGTCGGACAGGTCGGAAATCAGGAACACGAAAATGTCAGCCTCGGTAAAGCCGGTCGTTCACGCTGGATGGGTCGCCGTCCGAAAGTTCGCGGGGTTGTTATGAATCCGGTTGATCACCCGCACGGTGGTGGTGAAGGTAAAACTTCCGGTGGTCGCCATCCGGTTACGCCTTGGGGCAAACCGACGCGCGGATATAAAACACGTAGAAACAAACGCACGGACAATATGATCGTCCGCGATAGAAGAAGGAAGTAAATTGTGAATGGTGAATGGTAAATAAAAAAATTCTTTAATTAACCATTAACCATTAACTATTAACTATTAAAAAAATATGCCACGTTCATTAAAAAAAGGACCTTTTATTGACATTAGTGTCCAGAAAATTTTGAAGCGAATTCAGGAAGGCGGCGCAAAACCGCAAGCCATTAAAACATGGTCGCGCCGTTCGACAATTACGCCTGATATGGTCGGTTTGACCTTCGGCGTTCACAACGGAAAACGACATATTCCGGTATTTGTTACCGAAAATATGGTTGGACACAAACTCGGAGAATTTTCGCCGACCAGAATGTATAAAGGACATCCCGGAACAAAAGCGGAAAAAGCGTCAAAAAGAAAGTAAATAATGGTGAATTGTGAGTGATATTATGGTGAATTAAATAAAAAACCATTAACCATTAACCATTAACCATTAACCATTAAAAGAATATGGAAGCGATAGCAAAAAGAAAAAATCTGAAAGGTTCGCCACGAAAAACGCGGCTTGTAATTGATTTGATTCGCGGGCGAAATGTTTCGCAGGCATTAGCGATTCTTAAATTTACAAACAAACGTGCGGCAGATCCGATAACTAAACTCCTTCGTTCGGCAATTGCCAACGCAACATATCTGGCGGAACAGAAAAATATTGCGATTGATCCCGATGATCTTTGGGTTAAGAGTTGTTTTGTCGATATGGGAATGCACAAAAACCGTCGTCGGTTGCGTCCCGCGCCGCAAGGTCGCGCCTATCAGGAACAACGTCATTATTGTCATATAACAATTTTAGTTTCGAGCGATAAACCCGAAAGTCCGGTTGTTAAATTAAAGAAACACGGCAACAAGGTTGATGCTGAAGCAGTTGAACTGAAAGAAGCTAACGCTGCAAAAAGAAAATCGGAAGCTAAACCGAAAAAAGTTGATAAAAAAGCAGACAAATCGGAAGTTAAAGAAACGAAAGCTGGAACAGCCGAAGAAGTAGTCGAAGTTGAAAAGCCGGTTGTTGATTTGCCGGAAGTTGAAACTTCAACCGCTGAAGAAGCTAAGACCGATACAAAACCAGTTGAAGAAACAGTTGAGGGCGAAGCGGCAGAAGCGGCTCCGGTCGAAGAAACTGTTGAGACAGAACAACCGTTTGATAATAAACCTCCGGCAGCGCAAACCGAAGAAGAGAAAACCGGAAGTAAAATGGCGGAAGATGCTCAGTTAGACAGAAACGAGGAATTGGAACGGCAGTAAGCCATTTAAGGATTTTATAAACATTATGGGACAGAAAGTTCATCCATACGGATTCAGAGTTGGTTATAATAAAGATTGGCATTCGCACTGGTATGCGAAAAATGAATTTGCTGAATATCTGGCAGAAGATTTAAGCCTCAAACGCGATCTGAAAAAGCGTTTTATGGGCGCAGGTGTTTCACATATTGATGTTGAACGTGCTGCTAATCGTTTGAAAATTATCATTTATACAGCGCGTCCCGGAATTATTATCGGTCGTAAAGGTTCGGAAATTGAAAAATTGAAAGAAGATTTATCAAAGAAAACCGGACGCGACGTGATTGTTTCGATTCAGGAAATTCGTCATCCTGAACTTAATGCCCAACTTCAGGCTGAAAAGATCGCACAACAACTCGAAAAACGTATCGCTTTTCGCCGCGCAATGAAAAAAACGATTGAAGAAACACTTCGTTTCGGAGCGCAGGGAATTAAAGTTATGTGCGCCGGTCGTTTGAATGGAGCGGAAATCGCCCGCACCGAATGGTCCTTGGAAGGACAACTTCCGCTTCACACATTGCGTGCCGATGTTGATTTCGGGTTTGCAGAAGCGTTAACGACATTCGGAATCATCGGTGTAAAATGTTGGATTTATCGCGGCGAAATTCTCGATCCGAATGCATCAATGGCTCGCGGAACGACAACCGATCCGATCAATGAGGTAAAAGTTGATCCGAGCGCAAGAAATCGCGGACGTGGTAGATTTGATAGAAACGACAGAAACGACAGAAATAACAGAAGATAAATAAGTAATGGTAAATTGTGAATGGTTAATGGTTAATTAAAACGCTACACGAAAAAATCGTTTACGCATTTGATAGATTTTGCGGAGTTTAACCAAACACAATAGAAAATTGAAAATCGCAAATAGAGGAACTCGCTATGTTAATGCCGAAAAAGGTCAAGCACCGTAAAGTAATGAAGGGTCGTATGAGAGGCAAAGCCACTCGCGGCGACAAGTTAAACTTCGGTGATTTTGGACTCAAAACTTTAGAATCGGGTTGGATCACCGACCGACAAATCGAAGCGGCTCGTATCGCAATGACGCGCCATGTCAAGCGCGGCGGAAAAATTTGGATCAGAATGTTTCCTGACAAGCCCATCACCAAAAAACCTGCGGAAACTCGTATGGGTAAAGGAAAAGGCGCACCTGATCATTGGGTCGCCGTTGTCAGACCGGGAAGAATTTTATATGAAATTCAAGGCGTTCAGGAAGATTTAGCCCGTGAAGCGATGCGTCTTGCGGCACAAAAACTTCCGGTAAAAGTTAAATTCGTAACCCGCGCCGATTTAGAAGGAGGCGTAGTTTAAGAATATGAAACGTAAAGAAGTAATGGAACAACTCCGCGAAATGGACACGGACGAATTGCGCGAACAAGCAGACAGTTTGAAAGAATCGCTCTTTCGATTAAAGTTTAAAAAATCACTTGGGGTTGGCGACTCGGTAAATGATGTTCGGCGCGAAAAGAAAACTCTTGCGAGAGTTCATACGCTGATTACCGAAAGAGAACCGAAAAAGAAAAAGGCAGCCAAAAGGTTGAAATATTAAAATGGCAAAGAAGAAGAACGAAGAAACGGTTGACGAAACAGAAATA
>JBBSAX010000269.1:0-6248 GCA_038251885.1 Pyrinomonadales bacterium
ATCGGATCGGGATTATTTTTGTCGTAATCATCAACCAAAACGTAATTTTCGGTCAAAGCGCGAAAGGTCAAAGGCTGGATAAATTCGGTCGCGTGTTTCGTCATTGCCACGCGAACTTCACAGTCCGCTTTTTGCAAAAGCCGCAAAACTTCGATTGCTTTATACGCCGCGATTCCACCCGAAACTCCGAGTCCGACACGAAAAATTTTATTTGATTCTTTCATAAATTGGAGCGACTGAATTACTTTGTCATTTTATAAATCCGATTCGGTCAGAATTTATTCAAAAGCAGTTTAACATTAACCGATTTTTTAGGCGAAAATGATGCGGTAAACCGCCGAAAACTTTAACGGTTATGATAAAATCTGAGAAACTCCGAAATCCGTGAGTGAATTGAATTTCAAAAACAAAAATAATGATGACGGACAATAAATCAATTCAACCGACACTTTTCGACACGAAATCCGACAATGACGAAACCGAAAAAATCATACTTTTCGCTCTCGGCGAATTTCAATCGCGTGGTTTTGAATTGATCGGACGCGAATTGCCGCTTGACCGACTTCGAGGAGCCTTCAAACGCGCCGCCGAGGGTTTCGGTTATGATGAATTTTCCGACGAAAAAATTGCCGGAATTCTCGAAAAACTCGGCGCACATATCAAAAAAGTTCCGATTTATGTTGCTAAACATCCTTTTCGGATCACCGTAAATGCCGAGATTGCTCACAATGCTTTTGAAATTTATAAGCAAAATCAAAACAAGGAAAAAAATCAGTGAAAATGTTCCGAAAATTTTAGTGGCTGACAAGTTCTGGCTTATCTAAAGACGAATTTACGAGTTACGAATGGAAAAATCAAACGCAAATTTTACCGAATTAAAACAATATACAGAAAAATACCGACCACAAATCGAAAAGGCTTTGGGCGAATATCTGCCGGTTGCGCCGTCGAAAATAGAAAATGAATTTAACGAAGCGATTGAAAATGCTTTGTTTTCGGGCGGAAATCGTTTGTGCGCGATTTTAACTCTGATCGGTGCAGAACTTTTCGGTGCAAAAGCCGAAAACATTCTGCCGTCTGCCGTTGCTGTCGAGTTTATTTACACGAGTTCGCTCATTTTTGATGATTTACCATTTATGAATAAGTCCGCTGTTCGGTGCGAACAAAAATCTTTGCACGAAAAACACGGCGAAGGTCTGGCTGTTTTGGTTGCGCTCGGTTTATTGAATACTTCATATTCAATGGTTTTCGTCAATCATATCGGAATGCCGGAACGCGCAATGCAAGCGCACGCGGAAATTGTCGAATGCGTCGGAGCATCGGGAATAATTGGCGGGCAATCATTTAACAGTCATTCATTGGAATTTGAGGAAAAAGAGTTTAAACGTGAGAGAAACAAAAACTTAAAGACAGCAATTTTGATGCGGCTTGCTTTACGGATCGGGGCAATTCTTGCCGGAGCTGATTATCTCGAACAGGCGACTTTATCGCGTTTTGCCGAAATGTTGGGTGAGGCTTATCAACTTTCAAACGAACTGCCGGAATCAGAAGAAAACGGCGAAATTTTTGACAAAAATAAAACTATTATCGGCTCACAAGGGAAAATTTCCACCGAAATCCAATTGAAAAATTTAATCGAAGAAGCAAAGCGTTTATTGATCGAAAATTTCCCGTCAAATGAAGCGCGAAGTTGTTTGATTCAATTGACCGAATCTCTGGCAGAATTTAAGGCGTAAAATTACAAAATATTTTACCTGCAAATATTTTTATTTCGACCTTTCGGTAAATCTATCGGTGAAAACTATCACACATAGAGCAACATTTTTTTTCCCGATTCCATAGCCGATTCCAATTTGTTTAAATTGCGTCGAAAGAAGATTTTTTCGATGACTTCGGCTTTTAAGTCCGTCGTCAATAACAAAATTAAGGACAATTGAGCGGGCATCCTTGGAATCGTATGAGATGTTTTCCGAATATCTTTCGCCGGGTGTGCCGAATTTGTAAATTCTGTTTTCAACATCACTGCCGTCTTTTCCGAAATGCCCTAAAGACATATCATCTTGCAAGTTGGCGACTTGAATATCGGCGGCATTTGATAATCCGTTAGAAAACTCGAAAGGGCTGACTTTTGCACTTTTCTTTAAGTCATTTATGGCATCATCAAGTGCGGAAACACCTTCGTTTAACATCCATTTTGAGCCGTCCGGGAAAGTTGCCACGTTACCCTTCAGACTCTTTTTCATATCTTGAACAATCTCGGCATATGATTGCGGATTCAGACGCATAAAATTGATTTCATCTAAAATCTCTTGTTGGATTTTAGTTAAAGAACCGGCTTTCGGTGTTGAAGCAACTTTGGTATTTGAAACGACGATTGGTGTTGAATTAACTGTCGGAGTTGAATCAACTTTAGTTGTTTTTGGTTTTTTGGTTTTTTGAGCAAAAACAGCTAAAGACAAAAAAAACAGAGCAATTATCACAAAAATCAATAGATTAAATCTGGATTTATTCATAACTTTTCCTTCGTGCCGGGAGAATAATGTTTTAATGTATATTAAAAGTATCAGAACTTGGTAAATTTTGTAAATAAAAATATATTTAGGGAATAATAAACAAACAATAAAGAATCACTTAACAAAGAATGAAAAAGGAGAATTCTATGAAAAACAAACTAATATTAGCATCAATTTTCTGCGCTTTATTGGCAACGCAGATTTTTTCGCAAATTAAAGATAAAAATATGGAAATGAAGTCAATGGAAGGCGATAAAACAATGGCTTCAAAAATGGTTACGCCGGAACAAGCGGCAAAAAACGCCTTAAATGTCGGGGCGAAAATGCCTTCATTTACTTTGCCTGACGATAAAAATCAACAGGTCAGCAGTAGCGATTTATTAAAGCAGGGAAATCTTGTCGTCGTTTTCTATCGCGGCGCGTGGTGTCCGTATTGCAACACCTATCTGCGGAAATTGCAGAAAAATCTAACAGAAATCGAAGCAAACGGCGGGAAATTAGTCGCTATTTCGGTTGAAAATCCCGATACATCTTTAGCTAATGCACAGAAAAATGAAGTTCAATTTACAGTTTTGAGCGATAAACATCTCGATTTGGCGCGTCAATTCGGTATCGTATATCAACTTCCACCGGAAACTAATGAAAAATATAAAGGTTACGGAGTTGATCTGGTCAAGCAAAACGGAACGGAAACGCCCGATTTACCGCTTTCGGCAACTTATATCGTTAATCAAAAAGGCGAAATCGTTTATGCTTTTCTCGAACCTGACTACACAAAACGCGCCGAACCAGCCGTAATTATTGAACATTTGGCGAAAATCAAAGACGGGAAAATGATGAAAGATGACAAAATGATGAAAAAAACTAAGTGAGAAGTAATGGTGAATGGTGAATGGTGAATTTTTGACAAAAGGCAGAAACGCGACCGCTAGGAAGCGTGTTTATAACATAGAAATCAACACGCTTCCTAGCGGTCGCGTTTCTGCCTTATAAATCATTTAATTAAGCAATAAATATGTTCGTGTTAAGCGAAAGATTTATCGCTTTTTGCTTTTTGTGATAATCTGAATTCACCATTTCTTAAAATCTCGGAGTAAAAAAATGAAAAAAATCACAACTTTTCTACTTGCCTTTGTTTTATTGATTCTGCCAATGTCAATTTCCGCGCAAAAAGGTGCGTATTCTGAAATTAAGCAGCTACAATCACCGCAAAATCCGCGACTCGGTTTTGTCCTTCACGGTGGTGCGGGCGTAATCCGGCGGGGAAGTTTATCGCCTGAAAAAGAAAAGGAATATCGCGCTAAGTTGGAAGAAGCTGTTTTAGCCGGCTATAAAACTTTGCAGAATGGAAAAACCGGACTTGATGCAATTGAAACAGCGATCAAAATTCTTGAAGATTCGCCGCTTTTCAACGCCGGAAAAGGCGCAGTTTTTACGGCTGACGGCAAAAACGAACTCGATGCCGCCATAATGGACGGGAAAACTCTGAACGCGGGCGCGGTTGCCGGACTTCATCACGTAAAAAATCCGATCGTTCTGGCGCGTGCTGTCATGGAAAAATCGGAACACGTAATGATGATCGGTTCCGGCGCGGAACAATTTGCCAAAGAAATGAACATCGAACTCGTTGAAGAAAAGTATTTCTGGACGCAGGAGCGTTGGGATTCTTTGCAAAAAATAATCAAGGAAGAAAAGGAAAAAGAAAAAGCCGCGAAGGAAAATAAAAAAGTTTCGGGGTTGAATTACAAAAATTTGCCTTACAACAGATTCGGCACGGTCGGCGCGGTCGCACTCGATAAAGACGGCAATCTCGCCGCCGGAACTTCGACAGGCGGAATGACTTACAAAAAATACGGGCGCGTCGGCGACGTTCCTATTATCGGCGCGGGAACTTACGCAAACAACGAAACCTGTGCGGTTTCGGCAACAGGTTGGGGCGAATTTTTCATTAGAATTGGCGTTGCGAAAGAAATTTCCGCAATGATGGAATATCGCGCACTGCCGATTCAGCAAGCGGCTGACGCTGTAATTCACACAAAATTACAAAATTTAGGCGGCGACGGCGGTATTGTCGCAATTGATAAATTCGGAAATATCGGAATTTCGTTTAATTCAGAAGGAATGTATCGAGCGTATATAAATTCGGAAGGAAAGCCGGTTGTCGAAATTTATAAAGACTGAGTTTTAATGGTGAATTGTAAATGGTTAATGGTTAATAAAAAAGCATCGAAATTTTCAGGTTTCGATGCTTTTTTATTTTTCTTTAAGCCAAAATTTAAATAGAATTTTTATCTTTTGAACTTTCTTCTAACTCGTAACGATTTTTATCACGATCTCCAATTTTCTTATTAAAATCGAGTGGTTCGTTATCCTGATAATCAATTCCCATTGCGTGAGCGTTTTCTTCAACGTCGGATTGATCGGGTGTCGGATTATGACCGCCGACGCTTTCTGCGCCGCTGTCGTTGGCATCTTCCCATTCGGCATCAATGTCACCGCCGGATAAACTCGGCGAAGTAGAATTATGCTCTTTCAAACGCTGAACTAATTCATTCGGAGCTTGCGGCGCGTGGGCGATTTCTTCGTCCATAAGTTCCTGAACGTCTGTATCGGGAACGGGTTGATCTTTATAAAATTCCAAGTCTTTACCTGTCATATCTTCACCTTTTTCTTCTGTCATTGTGTGAAAAGAATATCACACGCCGACGATTTAGAAAAGAAATGTCAGATAAAAACGATTGATTGCGCCGAGGGAATTTCAAAGCGTTTACGGCAACGATTATTTTGGCACATCAACATATCGTCAACACGCACCATATAATCGCGCGATTTGTCGAATTGCATTCTTTCTTGTTCGTTCATCCGGCGGTTAAAATTTTTCTTTTTCGTCCGTTTCAGCCAGCGAACGTCGTAATCGTTGCGTTCGCGGCACGAAGGACAAGCAAAATTGGCTTTTTTGATCTCGGTTTTTTCGTCGAAAATATCTTTTTCATTCATAATAATCCACCACCAAAGTATAAATAACTTTGTTTACTATAAACCATTTAACTAATTTTGTGATTAATTTTTATCGGAGAGTTCGCGCAGATAATTGAAACTGAAAATTCCTGTATCGTGTCCGTCGCTGAAATGAAAATTGAGCGCATAGCGACCGACGATTGTGGTGTGTGTAAAGTTTAAATCATCGGAAATTGATTCGGTTTTCAGTATTTTTTCGCCCGTCCATTCATTAACACAACTCGCGCACGGACAATTGCGCCGTAAATTCGGCGCGTTGTATGAAGTTTCTTTTTCATCCGACCATTTAATGGAAATTTCAGAATCGTTTTCTTCAATGATTTGTGTCGGTTCGAGCATAAGTTTTAAAACGGAACGGAACGCGAACTTCAGTTCGCAAGTATTTACACGGCTTAGTTATCTTTTTTCAATCTGTTTGGCGAACTAAAGTTCGCGTTTCCGTTTATTTTACAAAATTTTCTACATCTTGTGCCGTTATGTCGTAATGCGATGCGTGAAAAATCGGTTCGCCGTCTTTCAGAACAATTGCTTGCGGAGATTCGTGCCGAATTCCGGTTTTTTCCGCAATTGCGGTTGAAATATTTCTGGATTGCTGAATAATTACGATATTTATCTCCGCATCAGCGTTTGAAATTTCCTGATAAACGCCGAAACTTATCGGGCAAGTCGTGCTGTGCTTGAAAAGAACAACGGGTTTTTCGTTCGATTTTTCAAATA
>JBBSAX010000270.1:0-6184 GCA_038251885.1 Pyrinomonadales bacterium
ACGGATTTACTTAAACTGCTTTAACTTAGAAGCAATATGAAACCACAGATTTACACAGATAAACACAGATTTATTCTGATTTCTTTTCTCGCAATACTGCTTACTGCTTACTGCTTACCGTTTACTGCTTTTGCTCAAACCGTCAATCCATTTGTCGGCACAGGCGGACACGGACACACATTTCCGGGCGCGACGATGCCGTTCGGAATGGTTCAGCTTTCGCCCGACACGCGCATTGATAATTGGGACGGAAGTTCGGGCTATCATTATTCCGATTCAACAATTTACGGCTTTTCGCACACGCATCTGAGCGGAACGGGAATTCCCGATTATTGTGATATTTTGTTTATGCCGACAATCGGCGAAGCTGATTTTAATAAAACAAACTCAACTTTTTCACATCAAAACGAAAAAGCTGAACCGGGTTACTATTCCGTCAAAATGGATAACGGAGTAAAGGCTGAAATGACCACCACAAATCGCGTCGGATTTCACCGCTATACTTTTCCTAAGAATGTTGATGCCAATATATTGTTGGATTTGATATGGCGAGATAAAGTGTTGATGTCGAGATTAGATATTAAGAGAAATCGCATCGAAGGTTATCGCCGCTCATCAAGTTGGGCAAAAGACCAACTTGTTTATTTCTCGGCAGAATTTTCCGAAGGATTTGCTGCTCCATATTTTGCCCCAGACAACTCGCGTAATTATGTTTCGAGGAGTTGGACTGATACTGTTCTTGGCGAAAACATAAAAGTTATTTTTCCATTTGAAAAGCCAAAAAATCGCCAATTACTAATAAAAGTAGCAATTTCGCCCGTCAGCATTGAAGGTGCGAGAAAAAATCTTGAAGCGGAAATTCCTGATTGGGATTTTGAAAAAGTTCGTAATGATGCGAAAGCTGCTTGGAACAAAGAATTGTCTAAAATCGAAGTTTCCGGCGGAACTGACGCGCAGATGACGAATTTTTACACCGCGCTTTATCATTTGAATATTCAGCCGAATATTTTCAACGACGTTGACGGAAATTATCTTGGTTTAGACAAAAAAATCCACAACATCAACGAAGGCGGAAACCCGCGCGTGAGCAAGGGTGCAAAATCTCAACCATCAAACAATTACACGATTTTCTCGCTCTGGGACACATTTCGCGCCGCGCATCCGCTTTATACGATTATTGACGAAAAGCGCACCGCAGAATTTATCAACACATTTATTCGCCAATACGAACAAGGCGGCAGATTGCCCGTGTGGGAACTCGCAGGCAACGAAACCGACACGATGATCGGTTATCACGCCGTTTCCGTGATCGCCGATGCGATGGCGAAAGGGATAAAAGGTTTCGATTACGAAAAGGCGTTTGAAGCCGCGAAACATTCGGCGGAACTCAATCATTACGGTTTGGAAGCCTACAAAAAACGCGGGTATATTTCAATGGAAGATGAACAAGAATCGGTTTCAAAAACGCTCGAATATGCGTATAACGATTTTTGCATCGCACGAATGGCGGAAATTTTGTTAATAAATGAACTTGATTTTGATCTTAAAACAGAAAATCGAATCAGAGATACACAAATATATAACAAACGCGCTCAAAATTACAAAAATCTTTTCGACAAACAAACCGGATTTATGCGTCCGAAGCAGAACGGAAATTGGATTTCGCCGTTTCAGCCGAATGAAGTTACGTTTAATTACACCGAAGGAAATGCGTGGGTTTATTCGTTTTTCGTGCCGCAAGACGTTTCGGGTTTGATTGATTTATACGGCGGACGCGAAAAATTTGTCAGCAAACTCGACGAACTTTTTACGACCGAACAAAAACTCGTCGGGCGCGAACAGCCTGATATTACGGGACTTATCGGACAATACGCGCACGGCAACGAGCCTTCGCATCACATCGCATATTTGTATAATTACGCGGGCGAACCTTGGAAAACGCAGAAACTTGTCCGACGAATTTTGGACGGATTTTACAAACCCGAACCCGACGGTTTGATCGGAAATGAAGATTGCGGGCAAATGTCCGCGTGGTATATTTTGAGCGCGTTGGGATTTTACGAAGTAAATCCGTCGCAACCGATTTACGCCTTCGGAACACCGATTTTCCCCGAAGCTAAGATCAATTTAGAAAATGGAAAGACTTTTACAATCAGAGCCAAAAATGTTTCGGACAAAAATGTTTACATCAAAAGCGCAAAACTAAACGGCAAAGATCACAAAAAATCATTTTTCGCGCACGAAGATTTGATGAACGGCGGAGTTTTGGAATTTGAAATGACCGACGCGCCGAATAAAGATTGGTTCACGGAATTTCCCGTTTCGAGTATTGAAGGAAATTTAGTTGCCGTTCCAACGATTAACGCAAATCGCAATTTTACAAATGAAACCATTGTAAACATTTCAAAATCTGACAATTTGACGAAGATTTTTTATACTTTGGACGGGAGCGAACCGAGCGAAAAATCTGTCGAATACACAAAGCCTTTTACAATCTCGGAAACGACGATTGTAAAAGCAATTTCACTAAATAATCCTAAAAATAGAATTATCGAAAAAAGTTTTCCGGTCGAAGCAAAATTTGTAAAAATGCCGCACGATTGGAGCGTAAAATTATTGTCAAAATACAACCGACAATACACGGGCGGCGGCGATGAAGGTTTGATTGACGGAATTCGCGGCAGTTTGAATTTTGCGTCCGGCGAATGGCAAGGCTATCAAGATCAGGATTTTGTCGCCGTGATTGATTTGAAAAAGGAAACTGAAATCAAACAAGTCGGCGGCGGATTTTTGCAGGACGCGCGTCCCTGGATATGGATGCCGACGCGCATCGAATTTGAAACTTCAAATGACGGCGAAAATTTTACGCGCATTGCCGCTATAAAAACCGACGTTGCGCCCGAAGATTTCAAACCGCAAATTAAAGATTACAAACAGGAAATCACTCCCGTAAAAGCGCGTTTCGTTCGCGTCAAAGCGTATAGTCTTGGCAAAATTCCGCCGTGGCATCCCGGCGCAGGATTTGATGCGTTTATCTTTGTGGATGAGATTTTTATTGATTGAAGAATTTTTTTGCCCACGAATAACACAAATAAACACGAATAAAAATCAAAAATTATTCGTGAAAATTAGTGTAGATTCGTGGGCAAAAATAAGATTTTTGAGGTTAAAAAGTTTTGAGCAAAATTACCGAATTACCTGAAGAAATCCAGCAATTCCGCGATCAGAAATGGCGGCGCGAGGAGATTTTGAAAATTGAAAAGCCTGAGCAAGTCGAAGCTATGATCGAAGATTTGGGCTTTTGTCTGACTTTGACCGATTCGCGCACCGATTTGCCGAGCGTTTACATTGCAGTTTGCGGCAGACGCGACGCGCACACGCCGCGAAATGTGCAGAAAGATTACGAATGTTCGCTCGCGTGGACACTCAAAGACGAAGTGATGATGCGCGGAAAAGTTTATTACGCGAAACTCTGCAAAGGTCGCGCAATGTTCGTCGCGCCGCGTCTTGTTCCGTATTTCAATTCAATTTGGGGCGTTTCCAGAAAGGACGAAAAAGGCGTTTTTTCCGAAGATGCAGTTAAAATATTAAAAGTTCTGCGAAAAGAATGGGAAATGGGAACTTCCGATCTGCGCGAAGAATCAAAAATCGAAAAACGCGCGAATTTAACGAAAGAACTGGACAAACTGCAACGCGCATTGAAAGTTATTCCGCAGGAAGTTCTTTATCAACCGAAATTTACATATATTTGGACTCTGCCCGAAGCACGTTTTCCGAAAGAAATGGCAAAAAAAGTTTCACGCGAAACTGCGGTTAAAGAACTCGCCAAAACTTATCTCAAAATGTGCGGAATGACGCTTCCGGGAGATTGTGCGCGAGCGTTCGGCATCTATCGTTGGGAAGCCGGAAAAGCGAATCATCAATTGGTTGACGAAGGTTTTGCGGAAAGATTGGCAACGGGAATTTATCAAATAAAACAATAAATCCTTACAAACTCAAACTGAGTAAGATTTGGCAAAAAGAATATTTAGCTTTGAAAAATTCTCAAAGTCAAATACAATGCAAACAAAGAAACTCTATCGGAAGGATAAACCGTTATCTCTCCAAACTTTTCACTATACAAAATCAAGTGTTGAAGCCCCGTATGAAGCACGAAGATTACCAAAAAGTTATAAAGATATTCCAAGCAGCGACCAAACTCGCGCCTGAAGAAAAAACGGCTTTTTTGAGAAAAGAATGCGGTGAAGATGTAGAATTACGCCGCAAAGTCGAACAGCTTCTGGACACAAAAAACAGAAACATATTGGATGAGCCAACAATGACTCAAAGTTTTGAAGTTCTTGCCAAAGATGAAGCGAAAGGCGAACCGACAAAGATAATTCCCGAAAATCAAAACTATAGTCAGTTTGGCAATTACAAAATCATTCATAAGATAGATGCAGGCGGAATGGGCGAGGTTTATCTCGCCCGCGACCTAAAACTTGAACGCAAAGTAGCATTAAAGATTCTCAACCCGAAATTTACTCACAATCAACATTATCTAAAGCGTTTTAAACAGGAAGCGCGTGCCGCGTCCGCGCTTAATCATCCGTATATTCTGACGATCTATGAGTTTGGAGAAAATGCCGAAGGCGTTCATTTTATTGCCTCAGAATTTGTCGAAGGCGAAACACTAAATAAATTCTGCATCAATAATGATATAGACTTATTGAAAAAACTGGACATTTTGATCCGAATCGCCTCCGCGCTTTCCGCCGCCCACGAAGCGGGCATTATTCACCGTGACATCAAACCCGACAACGTAATCGTCAGACCGGACGGATATATCAAAGTAATTGATTTCGGATTGGTTAAATTGATCGAGGGATTTAAGCACACCGATGCGGATTCGGAAGTGCCGACTCGCCCTTTGGTAAATACGAATCCCGGAATGATTATGGGAACCGCCAGTTATATGTCGCCCGAACAGGCAAAAGGTAAAGATATTGATGCGCGAACGGACATTTTCAGCTTCGGCATTGTTTTGTACGAAATGGTTGCGGGTTATTTGCCGTTCAAAGGTGATTCCGCAATGGATATGATCGCGGCGATTTTGCACAAAGAACCGAAGCCTCTGCACGATACGGAAATTCCTCCCGAAATAAAAAGGATAATTGATAAAACTCTTAAAAAAGACCGCAACGAACGCTATCAGACGATGAAAGATGTTCTGCTCGATCTGAAAGAAGCGAGGCGGGAATTAGATTTTCAACAAAAGTTAGAGCGAAGTTCGCAACCGGATGGAGGCGAAGCAAAAACACAAATCAACGAAACTATAACAGCGACCGAAACAATAAATATAACTGATGCCGAGAGTGCAACTGAAACGGCTTCTCAAAAAAATCCGCAAACTTCGATAGACAATCGCCCGTCTTATTTACCATTTGTTTTCGCCATATTGCTTATTACCGTTGTCGGAGTTTCAATTTGGTGGTTTGCCTTTGGACCCGCAAAGCAAAATACAATGAACGATGCCTTTTTGAAAGGTTCGCTCAAAACTCAAAAAATAACGAATTGGGCAAATGCTGCCGGTGAACTTTCCACAACCGCCGCATTTTCAGGAGATGGAAGATTCGTCGCATACGGTTCGACGGAATCCGGTACGACCAGTATCTGGGTTAAACAGACAAATACGGGCGATGCGATACAAATAACAAAGGACGAATTTTATAACCGTTATCCTGTCTGGTCTCCAAACGGCGAAGAAGTCGTCTATTATTCAAAACGCGGAGATTCAGCCGGACTCTGGCGTGTGTCGCTAATGGGCGGACAGCAGAAATTAGTCACGGAAAAAATTGACAAGGAAGCCAAACCGAGATTCTGGTCAAAAAGCGGAAAAATTTATTTTCAGGGAGGCAATAATCTTTTCACCGTTGATGAAGAATCAGGTGAAATAGTTCAAATTACTGATTTTCCTTCAACCGGAACACCAGTTCGACTCATTAAAATTTCTCCCGACGAATCGCAGATCGTATTTCTGACACTCGAAAATAACAATTGGAAAATAAATGTGAAACCGTTAAATGATTCTCAGGCAACACAATTAATCGAATCGAAAACACAAATTGATAATGTGGTTTGGCATCCTGATGGAAAGCAGATTTTATTTAGCCAAAAAGCAGAAGAATTTTATCAAATATTTACA
>JBBSAX010000271.1:0-6161 GCA_038251885.1 Pyrinomonadales bacterium
AAAATCGAATGGAATTGGGTGCGCGGGCATTCGGGAAATCCGTTTCAGGAAACCGCTGACAGACTTTCCCGCGCCGCCGCCACAAGAAAAGAAAATCTCGAAAAAGAAACGCTCGACAGACTGGCACTAATGATGCGCGGCACGCCCGATGAGAATACCGTAAGGATGATTCACGACGGATTAAAAACTTTAGCCTCCGCGTGCGATGGAGCGAAAAAAGCGGACGGGCAAGGCTTCAATAAATTCGATAGTGAACTCGGCAAAAGGTTTGCGGGCAAAGTCGTTTTAACTCCGTCTGAAGCCTTGGTTGCGCGTAATCTGATGTCGAAATACCGAACACAAATTGCCGGATTTAACACCGAACTTGCTTTGCTGGTCTAACAAGAAAAAAGTCCGCCGATGAAAGCGGACTAAGATAGTCTGAAGGCAAAGGATTTTTAACTATTTTTGAGCCAATCCTTAAAGCCTGTATCGCGGTCGAATAATAGCTTCAACCCGTGTTCAATGACATCGCCGGAAGTAATGTCGGTTTTCATTCTTTCACTTGCGTAAGCGATGTATTTTTCGAGTTTGTCATTAGTAGCTTCCAGAATTTTGCCGTTAATTTTGGCATAGCTCAGTCGGTTGAGTTGCAGAATCGGCATCTCATTTTTCGCTTCTTTGTTAGTTTTTATCTCAATTAATTCACTCATCTTTTCCTCTTCAAATTCATTAAAATTTATTCCGCTTTTGAATAGCAATTATCCACTAAACAACTTTCGTGCCGTTCGCCTGTTCAATCAATTCAACCGCCGTAAAAACGCACCTTGACGAAATGAAAGTAAATTCCTGCTTTGCTTGTATGACAGGATAGACGAAAAAACGCCCATTGTTAGAAAGTAACTTCAGCAAATACTACCTTTAAGCTGTTAGATTTTGTTAGAGAGGAAAAGAACTTTGAATTATGCCGCTTCGCAGAGAAAAAAATATCCTCTTTGCAATTATTTAGGAATGTAATTTGCTTTGTTAGAAAGAGACGATTTTCTAACAGGGCAAACTGTTTATTTTCAGCAGTTAAAATTTCAGTAGAGAGCCTTGCTTCGTAAATCATTCATCGCAAAGAGGTAAGAGGATAACGAATTTCTAACAAATCCGCTTCCCTTTTTGCAAATTAAATCAAAAAAAATAAGTGAGGGAAAATGCAGAACAAAGAAGATATTTTGGAAAAAGCGAATCGAGCTTTCCGCCAAAAAGTTAAAGCAAAACTGATTGAAAAAATCAAAGACCTTTCGGGAGGCGGACGCGGTGAAACACTTTATTTCAGACCATTCTTGACGGACGACAAATTGATTGCAGAAATCGCCCAGATGACAGGCGAGAAAAAAGCCGTTGTTGCTCAAAAACTTCTGCATCTTGTCTTAACCACATCACCAAACGATTCGGCGCGGGAAAATCGCCAAATCGAATTGTTGCAATGGCTGGTAGAAAATGAGAAGCATAAATCCGCAAGCCAAGATGTGCAAAACGCCCGCATCGAGCGATTGGAAGAACACGCTCAGGAAATGGAAGTTATTTTGAAACGGACGGATGAAAATACGCACTTTACCAAAATATTAACCGGCGAAATTTATTGCCTGACGAATGTTTGTATGTCGTATCTCAACCAAATTTTTACCAAACTCATTGAGTATTTTTCGCCCGTCGAAATCGAGAAAAAGAACAGCACCGATTTTGCCAACCGCAATGTTTTGGGACTCGTCGAACATTCGCTCACGGAACTCAAAAAAATCGCGGAACACCACGAACTTGACGATCAATCCATCGAACCGGAAATGCTTTATCTTTTTACCAAAATCGAAAAATTGAAAACACGGCTTTTACCGCCGACACTTTCCGCCAATTCAGAACAAAAATAAAATATGAAGGTTATCGCTTCAGTCCAAGCCAAACGGTCAAGCTCACGAGGGCTGGTTCATTACATTGCCCACAGCAAAATTGACGCTTCAAAAGAATCGCCGCAACGCGAAATTTTTAACGAATATGCCAACGATTTAGAGGTTGAAAAAGCCAATGATTTCTTAAAACGCGGAGTTTCCGCCAAAAGACCTTCCAACGATGAATTACATCATCTCGTTATTTCAATCAAAGCAGATGATTTCGAGAGTTTGGGAAATGATGAAAAGGAGCGGCAGCACTCGCTCAAAGAAATCGCACGACACACGATGAAACAATTTGAAAAGGAAATCGGCGCGGATCGGTTAAATTGGGCGGCTGGCATTCATCGAAATACCGACAATCCGCACGTTCACATCGCCGTTCAGAAAGAGTATTTTAACGAAAATCTGGAGAAAAAAATCTTGGGCAAAATTCCAATTTCGTTGCTTCCGCATTACGAAAAAACAAATAATAACGAGAAAACTTTCACGACCGGAATTTTGATTGAATCGGCAACGGAAAAACTCCATGAAGTAATCCAAGAAAAAGAAAAATCAAAGGATTTACAAAACCAAAAATCTCAACCTCAGCAGATAAACAAGCAAAAATCACAAAATAAAGAAAATGCCATCAAAAAAATTGCCGAATCAAAACCCGCAATCAAAAACGAACGCGATATTCTGGCGCGGGCGATTTTAGCGAAATATTACCTCAATAAATCGCAAGAAAATCTGGCTTCGCTGGAAGATCAAGGCGACAAAAGAAGATTTAAGATTTTTGACGAAATTACCCAAAAGCAGAGAAGAATATCGCTTTTTGATTTGCAACGCCGCGCCGAAAAAAATGCGAACCGAAACATCAAAAAACAAAACTTGACCGACGCGAAAGTTAAGGAAGAATTAAAGAAAAAGTTTGTGGCAACCGAACTCGGAAAAAATGAAGTCGGGGTCAAACGCATCAAAACCATTCTGCATAATTTGATACGCAAGGAAAATAGTGAGCTGAGGGAACGCGAAAACGAATACAAACTCGTCAAACCTCTAGCGGAAAAAATCAGGCAAAATTGCCGCAGAGAAAATAAAAAACTTCCCGTTCCTGATTTAACCACGGAAGATTTGGAAATGCTTCAGACAGAAGCCCTTGAAAAAAAAGATATTCGCGTTGCCGTTTATTTTGAAAAAGTGCGAAAGGAATTAAGTCAAGAGCGCGGCACGGCGACTCGCACGGATGACGAAATTTCAAAACTGAAAGCCAAACAAACTCTAAATCATTTGAAAATCGAAAATCAGGAAAAGGAGTTAAAAGATTTTCAGACTCAAAAGCGGGCGTTTCCGGTTGAAATAGATGGCAAAAAACACTCGCTCACCGAAATTGATTCATTGATTGAACAAAAACGTGCAAGTGAACAAAAATTTGTCGGAAAAGTGAGTCGTGTTCTCGGTAAAATCGGTTTAATTGAGCCGAAAACGACACTCAAACAACTGGAAGAAACCAAAGCCCTTATCATCGAAAAACTCGACGAAAGAAATGATTTATTGGAAAAGAATTTAACGGCTGAAAAATCTCTGCAAACAACTCTCGAAGAATTTTACAAAAATGATACTAATCCCGATAAAGAAAATACTCCGCCGAAATTTTCCGCCTCTGAACTCGCCGAGGTCGAATCGTTAGCTTTCAAGTTGAAATTAGCGGACATTTATCGGGAGAATTGGGAATGTCAAAAACTAATGATTGAAACTGCTGAAAGCAAAAGTCAAATTGAAAACAACCCGCCGAAGGAATCGAAAGAAAAAACAATCGCCGGACGAGCCATTGCCCGCGAGGTTTTAAGCGAAATTGAAGCCAATCGTGCTAAGGAAGAATTCGCACAATTCAAACAGCACAAGGATTTCCAAAAATTCGAGATTACGGACCGAAAAAGGGGCGAGGCAAAATATGGTTCACTATCGGAAGTTCGTTTTGATTCGAGCGGTTCGCTTTTTGACCAGACGCTTGAATATTTTTTGGAAAATCGTGAGAAAAGGCGAACTCGAAATACGCTCGAAAAGTTAGTTAAAGAAAGGAGCGCGGAACTCAAGGAAAATGTAAAATCAGCAAACAACTTATTGCAGGTAGCCCGCGATATTGCCGGCGATTTCAAAGCCAAGTCGTTTTTCGGCGGAACTCGCTATCATCATCCGCCGATTTTTACGCCGAAGGAATTGATAACCATTGAACTAAGAATAATTCAAACGACGAACAAATCGGAATCAAAAAATTTACAGAAAATAATGAATTCGACGGATTTATCTCAAGCCAAAAATCTCCCGGCAATCTTGCAAAGTTTTGAAAGCCAAAAAGAAAATGCCGAAAGTGTCGAAATCTATTCTCCCGATAAACAAAAATCGTTAGTTCAGGCTGATAAAGAATCGGCTAAATCATCGGAAAAATCTCCGAATATTTTGGAAAATAAAATGGAAATTCTTAATCAGGATAGAGGAAGGTAAAATATCAAAATGGAAGAAATAAAAACTCCGACGTTGATAGAACAACTTCTAAGAAATGCGGTTGATTACGGATTGGCGATGGCAGAAACCGCCACGCCGGAACAAATTGAACAAATGATACGCCGAAATGATTTGTTCGATAGAGGAATGCAAATCTGTATAAACTGCGGTCAGGAATCAAGGCGCGAATTAGAAAATTGCGAATCTTGCGGAGAAAGTAAAATTCCCTTTTGATTTCGGGTTTAAGGCATAAAATTTGCTCTTGACGGGTGAGATTATTTTATGCCGAACAATAACGAAAACACCCCGAATACTACGCCCGTTTCTCCGCAAAAGGACGAATTAACAAAAATTGAAATCCGCGATCATATCACCCGCGCCGATGTTCGCGCCGACAAAGACAAAATTTTTCTGTTCGGCGATAACCTTGCTCAAACAGGCTTCGGCGGACAAGCCAAAGAAATGCGCGGCGAAGAAAACGCCGTTGGCATTCCGACTAAAAAAGCACCGAATAACAATCCGAATTCATTTTTCACCGACAAAGAATTTGCCGCGAATATTAAAGTGATTGATGAAGCCTTTGGGAAAATTCCGCCTGATAAAATTATTGTCATTCCGAGTGCCGGACTCGGAACAGGACTCGCCGGATTGGAAGAAAAAGCTCCGAAAACTTTCGCTTATCTCAACGAAAAATTGGCTGAAATAGGCTTTAATAACCCAAGTAAAGAATCCGCCAAAAAATTAGACACAAAATCTATCACCGAAAATAAAGTTATTGTTCAAAGCGTAAAGGGTGAATCTCCAACGGCAAAACGCCTGCTTGATTTGAACAAAATCCAGACCGACAGCCTCAAGGGTTTATCACCGACCGAAAAAGAAATTGACGCGCTGAAAATTGATTCCTGGCAAGCCTTAGCCGATTATGCGGAGCGGCTTCGGCTCGATTACAAATCAAACAAAGAAAATTTCCGCGACGGGCTTCGGCTTTTGAGCGATTCATTGGAAAAGGGCGAACAAATCACGGTTGCCTGTTCGTGTCGCAATGGCGCGATGTGCCACGCCGACGTGGTGAAGATGGCGATTGAAAAGGTCAACACTCATCTTAAAAATCCTTCAATAAACAAAGAAAATCGAAACGTCCAAGCCGAAAACCTTTCAGTTATTAAGGAAAATTCTCAGACAAAACAGGTCAACCAAGGGCAAAATCTTAATCCGCGCACACAAAGAGCAATCAACGAAATCCTCAGCTTCAGCGAGAATGACCGTGTTTTGGAGAAAATCAATGAAACCGACGGCAGAAACCGCAGTGAACAAGCCTCATATCTCGGACAATTTTCGCAATTAACCCGCGATATTTACGAGCGGGGCGCGAATATTGTGGACGGCAATTTGATTGTGCCGCAGGAAAAATTAACCGATTCGCAACCGCTCCAAATGACGACGGAAAGTTACGCCGTCAGCCGAATCGAAAAAATTTTGCAGAATGAACAACGCGCCAAAGAACTCGCGCCGGTGGTCGTTGAATACGGTAATAAAATCGGCGGAATGACGGCGGACGGCGAAACAAAATTGAAAGTTTTCGGCTGGATGTATGATTCGCTTGAAGGGAAAACCGATTTTGGAGCGCGAGAAGCTGGGGAAAAACCGAAGTTTGAAGAAACGCTCGAAAAAATCAAAGGTCTGGCGGAAGAAATGCACTCGCTTGAACCGCTTGATAAAACCGAATTCGTGTCGCTTGCGGAAATAGAACAAAGCTATTCC
>JBBSAX010000272.1:0-6121 GCA_038251885.1 Pyrinomonadales bacterium
ATTTTCACGATCTTGAACGGCTTTTTCAAATTCGCTTTCCGCTTCAGTCAAAAGTCCTTCGGATGCGAAAATTATTCCGCGAATGAGAGAAGATTTAGGCAGATTTTTATTTGAAAATTGCTCTGAAACTTTAAATTTCCCCGAAAAACTTTTCGACTCTTTTGTATTTGTCGTTCTCACTTCCCAATCGTAAACTTTTCCGCGCTCCAAAACGGTTCTCGGCTTCCAAATATTTTTTGATAATTCCTGACTTGTTTCGACGATATTTCTATTTTCGTCAATGATTTCAACCATATATTTTTCGTTATTTGCCGCGAAGTTTTGCCAACGAAATTGCGGCGAAACTTCACGAATCGCTTCATTTTTCGGATACATCGCAATTGAAGTTTTGCCCGAATCGCCGCGAAGCTTCAGGTCTTGCCGAATTACCGACAAAAATGCCGGAAATGCGAGTTTTTTCGTCTGCAAAGTTTTTTGCACCGCAATACGCAAACTTTCCGGTAAATTATTAATTTCGGCAGAAATCTCTTTTTCGGATGAATTATTTTCCGTCTTTTCCGGTAACTTATTTTTTGTTAATTCGGTCGAATTCGTATTTTTCAAACTGCGATTTTCGACGTTTTGATTAAAAGATTCGACAATCGTTTGATTACTTTCATTAGTAATTTTTTCAGTTTGATCCGTTTGCTTTTCGTTTTTTTGTTCGTTCGCAACACTTGTTTTTTCGATATTATTTCTGCTCGAATTTGATAAAAACCAAATAATTGCGGCAATTCCGATAAAAATCAAAATCAGCGGCAAAACAGTTTTTATGGTGAGGTTGTGAGAAATCTGTTGCAGAAATTCGTTGATTTTGCTGAAAAATGTTGCCGACGATTTTTTCTCGATTTCACGAAACCGCAGACTTTCCGAAAATTCACGCAATTCGCGCAACTCAAACGCGCAATTTGCACAAACTTGAGTATGACTTTCAACAATTTCGCGTGTCGCTGCGTCCGCTTCGTTATCCACGAATGGCTGTAAATGTTCGTCATAATCGAGATGAAAAACCTCTCTTTCGCTTTCCGAAAAAAGCAAAACGCCGTCGGTTTCTTCGGAAAGCGAAAAAGCCTGAACCGCATAGAAACATTCAGCACAATTTTCAAGATGCAAAATTATTTCGGTCATCTCAATAGCGGAAAGTTTCCGCGCCGCATATTTTTTTAATATTTCTTTATTCGGATGTTCCATTTCGCCTTCCAATTTCAATTTTCTCCAAACGCCGGATCAAGAATATTTCCGTTATTTTCTTCCTCGTTCGTTAATTTTGCGTCGTTCGTTCGCTTGTTTCTTTTCGGTTTTCCCTCAAGTCGCCGCTTTAAACTTCGACGCGCAATTTGGCGCAAATCGCCGACGCGCTTCACCGATAAATCCATTTTTTCGGCGATTAATTTATCTTCCAACGGCAAAAACGGCAAAATTTCAGCACATTCTTCAAGACTTAAATTCATTGCCTCACTAATTTCTTTGAGGGACGCGATCTTCGTATTGAAAAACATAAAAAGCATTTCGCGACCCATTTCGTCTCGTAAATTAAAGAGCAGAGCGACGCGCTGATTTGTTGGCAATTGGCGTATTTCCTGCCAGATTTGTGCAAGATCGAATCTCATCTCAAAATCATTTTGCCCTGTATGTTTTTCTGCCAAAATATGTTCCCCGAAACTTTCAAGCGACACATTCGGCAAATCTTCAATTGCCCGAAGTTTGGCAACTATCGAAACCAATTCATTCAGCTGAACCGCTGAATTTTCTTTTTCCAAAATCTCAAAAAGCAGATCGGTCAAAGCAGCATTTCTAAAATCCGCAAATTCTTCCTCGACCCGATTTATCAAATCTTCGATAGAAATCTTCCGCACTTTTCGCCCGTTTTTGACCAAACCGCAAAAACGCTCGTCTTTATCGCGCCATATTTCAAAATCGCCGTTTTTACCGACCGCATACCGAATCTTGTTTTTCAAACTTTTCCAATGCGGCGCACCGTTTTGCAAAAATTCATTAAAACAATTGTAAGCAACAACCGCCGCATAATTCTCAAAATCCCGAATCGGTGTTGCGTTTGGCAACTTTCGCAACGCCGAAAGTTTTTCCAACACTTTCAAACAACTCTCATTCAACAAATCTTCAAAATCTTCTTCTGCCAAATAAAATCCTTTATTTGCTGATTCCTGAAACTTCGCCCGCAAACATTTTTCAATCACCGGAATCGCGTGTTTTTCAATCAATAAATCCAAAAAATGAGCATAATCAGCCTCAAGCGGCGAATCGAGATAAAGCCGCAACACTTTATTTGCCGTGGGGGTTGTTTTTTCCGGCATCAATATAAATCAAGAAAAACTTATCTAAATAGAAATATTCATCAATAATTTATACCGAAAACGAACTGTTTTGAGGAAACCCGACGAAAGGAATTTAACAATTCGTTTTCGATATAGATTGTCTGCCGCAATTAAAAAGGGGAAAGAAATTCGGCAGACAAACCCAATTTTGCATCAAGGTATAAACGAAGACTGAACTGGCTTATCGTTGGCAATTCCGAATTGTCTGATCAAAACTCCGTTACTGCTTTGATTAATATACCAAGTTCCGCTGCGGAAAACTGCGACATCCGCTTTACCGTCGCCGTCATAATCTGCCGGAGCAGGAATATCACCCATTGCTCCAAACGGGAAGGCGTAGAAAGAAGAATCTTCGCTTCTCACGATATACCAATTTCCGTTTGACGGTCGCCAAACAGCCACATCAGTTTTGCCGTCGCCCGTGTAATCTGCCGGAACAACTTTGTCGCCCGTCGTGCCGAATTGCAAACCAATCGCCTGACCGTCTGAACTTCTGGAATAAAACCACTGCGAATTTGAAGGTCGGAAAATAGCAATATCCGCTTTTCCATCACCGTCGAAATCCCCCTGAACCGGAACATCGCCGTTTAGTCCGAATTGTCTGATAATCGTTCCGCCGGAAGACTGCAAAATATACCAAGTCGCCGTCGAAGGTCGGAAAATAGCTTGATCGGATTTCCCGTCGCCGTCAAAATCTCCGGCTATGGGAATATCGCCGCTTGTTCCAAAAGGAAATGAATAAAAACTGAAATCTCCACTTCTTAAAATAAACCACTCGCCGGAAGCAGGTCGCCAAAAGGCAAAATCAGTCTTACCGTCGCCCGTGTAATCTGCCGGAACGGGTTTATCCGTCGAATTTCCGAACTGCACCGCACCATTACCACCATTAGAACTATTTAAAAACCACCATTCCGCCAACGCATTCGGTCGAAAAATTGTAAGATCGGCTTTGCCGTCGCCGTCAAAATCGAACTGTCTTGAATTTGAAGTTGATGATGACTGACAAATCGGATTGTTGCCTGATTGGTAAATGCTGTTAATTTCAGTTGCCGAAAGTGCGCGGTTAAAGTATTTCACTTCGTCAATCGTGCCGTTGAAAAAATTAACTCGTGTGCCTGAAGCAACGGCGCGAGTCGCACCAATTATAACCGGATCGGCATCATCACCGGGATCATTCGTAATTCTTCCGTTAGAACTGTTGTTTAATATTGTATTTGCTTCAAGTATTCCGTCTACATAAATACGCGCCTCATTTGCGGTAATGTCGCGCATTACTGCAACGTGGTGGAAATTTCCATCGGCGAGATTTCTCATCCCGATTAAAGTAACGCCGTCCCCGCCGTTCGGATCCTCAGAACGAATCTTACCTTCAAGTTTGCCGAGATTGATTGCCAATGTATAACGTGAATTTGAAGTAATTGGAATACAAACGCCGCCACATTCGTATTTTTCTAAAATAATTTGTCTGCCTTCCGAAATATTTGTGCGAACCCACGCATCAACCGTAAAAGAATTCAGTTCAGGGTTTAAGTTTGCGGCTTCTGGAATTTCGACTCGGCTTGAAACACCATTCAAAGTAAAGCCCTGACCAATTTTGCCGTTTGTGTAATTTGTATCAACAACCGGATTCCCGTTGTTGTTGCCGAAACTGTCGTTGGCGGTGTCTTCGGCGCGATACCACGAAACTAAGCCGTTTGACGGCGGGTTGCAGGCGATTTGATTGTTTGACGTGATTCTCGAATCGAAAAAGGTTTGCCGTCCGCGGTCGCTGACTTGATACGCGATAAGGTTATTGCCCGTCTGCACCAAATTCTGCGGAATGTCGAAATAATATTGGTCGCGCAAAGTGCAGTTGCTGTTCTGAATTGGTCTGGAAATCTCCGTGCCGTTAAACCAAACTTTTTCGATGTCGTTGTCAACCGATAAATTAACGCGCAGATTTTCCGCGTTGGCGGGAACGGTGACGGTTTTCCGCAGAATCAGGCGCGTGTTAATTTGCCAATTCGTTCGCACATTGAACGGGAAAACACAGCCGTCGTTAAAACCGAACGAGGCTTGCCCGACCGACCACGCCGAATCATTATAATTCGGCTGTTCAAAACCGACTGGCGGCGTTTGCGTCGTCGGCAAAATCTGATAGCGATAACCCGCCGATTCGTAAGGCATCAAGGTCGTGACCGTTTCATTCGGAATCGTTTCGACCATTACGCGGACGTTATCAATCCCCCAACTTTCATTACTTAATGCTTCAAGCCCACTCGCCTTAAAATTTAATTGTAATGAACTGTTTGAATGCGAAAAGGCTTGACTGATTTGATATATGCAATCTTGTCCAAGATCGAATTCATATCCAAGAGTGGCGCATTCGGATGCGCCTGTTCGACCATCATAAACACCACCGGGAAAATCGCCCGGATATGCCTGTGTTCTTGGGTCAGGAGCAACCGCTTGAGAAAAAGTCGTTCGTTTCAATGTTTGCCCGTCATAACCAAATTCAAAAACATCGGGTCCGGTCTGTGTGCCGTTTCCATCCCAAGACCGAATTACATACAAATCAAAAACAACGGAAACGCGATTGTGCGCGGGCAGATTGTTAAGCAACAATTGAATTTCGTTGTTGCCGAACTCACCCAAAAAGCGACGTGCGCCGACGGGCGTAACGCTCGTTGCGGGAATTTGGTTCGTCTGCACATTGCGCCATTCCGAACCGACTGCGCTTTCAAAATTGTTGCTGTAAATTTGGGTTGATGCTAAAGCCGTCTCCGGCACTGCCGCAGTTGTTGAAATTTCTTTTTTCGCCAATGTTGCGTTCCTGATGAGTAACGAACCCGTTATCACCGTTAATAGAATCGTTAATATCCAAAACATGGCTCGCCGTCGGCTTGCGATTATCTTTTCGTGTGTCATAAAACTTCTCCTCTTTTTGTTAATATTTGAATTTGGTGAACGAGCAACCGCCTTTGGTAAATCGTTTGAAAGCAACGGAAGAAACTTTGCTTGCAATCAAATTTGTTTCTTCCGCCGTTTCCATAACACACGAAAGCATTTTGCTCTTTCAAAGACTAATGACGGAGAAAATTGCGGCACTCTACCGTAAGCGAAAAATAATTTTCAAAATATTTTGCGTTTTTTTGCTTAGTGTGGCTAAATAGCTATGAAAATTTCAAAATAGCGGATTAACACAAATGAAAATTCAACGAATTTTTTCCTTACTTCTTTTTATATTATTCACCTTTTCGATAGTGCGGGCGCAGGACTTTTCGGGGTTGGTGCAGTCGGGCGAACTGGCACGGCAGCGCGGGGAATCTGCGCGGGCGATTGAGGATTTTAATATTGCGAAGGATTTGGCGGTAAAGGCAAATGATAAATCGCGGCAGGCGCAGGTTTGTAATTTGATCGGGCAGGTTTTTTATACACAGGCGAAATATAATCCGGCGATTCGTTCGTTTCGGGAAGCGGAAAAGTTGGCGGTTTCGGTCAATGACAAGCGCGAAGAAGCGCGGGCGTGGGCTTTTCTCGGTCAGCTTTACTGGCGCGTCGGGAAAAAAGATGACGGCGAAAGACTTCTCAAAGACGCGCTTGAAGTTTTTGAACAAACTAATGATGAAATAAACTACCCCGCAGCAAGCTGACGGGGTATTAAAAGAGCCGGAGTTGTCTGTCGTCTTCCGGCTTACCTTGTTGTTTTACATAACTCTTGATCATTTTTTCTGTTCCGTGTGCGCCGACTGTGCTGACGAAATATC
>JBBSAX010000273.1:0-6088 GCA_038251885.1 Pyrinomonadales bacterium
AATCGAAATCCGTCAAGGAAACGCTGACCGTCGCCGTTGACCCCAGAGGATCAGTGATGGTTGGACTATCCGGCAATTGGATGCGCAGTTTGGTTTCCGAACCTGTCACTTTCTTCCCAGGCGGAACGCATTTGACGACTGTCCCTGAGGGAGTGGTTACGAGGCTCTCAACAAGGTTAGGAAATAAGTCGCCGTTATCAAAAGCGATGAGCTTTCTTAAATCCTGAGTTTGAGTGACCGTTAACTTCAACACCCCCTGATTGACTAGATTACCCGAAAAGAAATTTTTAGGCTCGGTTTCAGTTTCGCGTCCTTCACCAAACTGGAAACCCGTTTTGGATAATTTAAGCGGCGGGTTGCCCAGCGCCCCCGATTTCATTTCAAAGGTTACTGAAGTGAAAGAAATAGTCACATCAGTTGCTCTGACCGGGGCGGTGACCTTCGCCGCCAGTACATATTCTCGCACCGGCTCATGAGATTCGAGGCGCTCGATTCTATCTATCTCGACTAACTCGGGTCCGGAGGGACCTGACTTTTTGTAGGCAAGTTTCGGCTCGATTACGTAATCGCCTGCCGGTAAATTAAAGTTAACCGATACGGGCAAACCCTGAGGCTCTACTCGCGGCGACTCGCCGAGGGCTAAAAATGGGTAAGTTCCCACAAACGGGGGAAAAGTCCCACAGAGTTTTATCTCCACAGTCCTTCAAATCTGTGGGCGGAGGTTCGCGTGTAGCGAACGGTGTGCGTGATGTTTCGATGTCCGAGGTAGTCTTGAATGAGTCGGGTGTCACAGCCTTTGTTGGCTAAGTAGTAGCCGGTCGAATGCCGCAGCATATGCGGATTGACTTTGAAGCCTAGTTTGGCGCGTTTGCCGATTTGTTCAACCAGATAATTAACCGCCTGTCTCGTCAGCGGTCCGCGTTCGCTTAAGTATAGATAATTTGAATTTGCGTTCGGATAATTTTCTCTGATTTTGAGCCACGCCCGGAGGCTTCGCAGTTCGTCGCCTTCGATTGGCTGGTGCGTCGAAAGGCTTCCTTTCAGGCGGCGCACATAAATTCTTGCCGAATCAAAATCAAGGTCTTTGTGACGAATATCAATCAGTTCCGAAACCCTCAGTCCGTGCCGGTAAGCCGTCAGCATTAAACAATAATCCCGCACACCGTGTCTGCCTTTGCGGGTAGCTTCGAGAAACTTTTTCATTTCGCTCGTCGTCAAAAAGTTTTTGGCATTTTGGTCAATTGTTTCGTTTATTGCGGTCGGCATTTCATTACTCTTTACAAAACGAGAATCGGTGAGGTCTTTCTGACCACGCCCTCGCTCCCGTTTTTATTGTAATGCAGTTTCACGACTCTTGACAATATGCTTCTTTTGTAATGAGTCTCGTTAGTGTTTAATTTTCATTTTAAGCGGCTTCCTGAATTGGTGAATTTCTTATCTGCCGGATTCTTTCTAAAACCTGCTTTTCCTTTTTTTGGGCGAAATATAAATCAAACTTTATTTGCAGATTGAGCCAGAAGTCCGCGCTCATTCCGAAGTATTTGGCAAGTCTTAAAGCCGTGCTGGGAGTCACGCCGCGTTTGCCGGAGACGATTTCATTGATCCGCTGATATGGGACTTGAATAGAATCGGCTAATTCCTTTTGAGTTAAGTTCAGCGGAATTAGAAATTCTTCCCGGAGCATTTCGCCCGGATGCGTCGGCTGACGACTGGTTGGAATTCTCATAATAATTTCACCTCTTAATACTTGTCATTTTTAGTGGTAGTCAACGACTTCAACTTCTTCAGCTCCTGATTCAACCCATCTGAAACAAATTCGATATTGATCATTAATTCTAATGCTGTGTTGTCCCAAGCGATCAGCCTTCAAAGCCTCGAAACGATTTCCCGGTGGGACACGCAAATCATCAAGCGCGACCGCCGCGTCCAATTGGTCCAGTTTACGGGCGGCAACATTCCAAAGCCCGCGCGGCAATAATCTTCGCGCATCGGATGAATTGCGCCCGTTGTAAATATCTTCGCTCCCGATATTTTTGAAAGATTGAATCACCAACTACATAATAGCACGGAAGGCATGTTATAAAAAGAGTTGTTAAGCAGAGAATAAATCTATGTCAACCATCCAAATTTTAACGCCGACCGAAATTAGAAATTATGAATCGCCGCCGCGCTTTGATAGTTTCACCCGAAAAAAGTTTTTCGCGCTGCCGATTGATTTAATGAATGACGTCCAAACTCTGCGAACCTCTTCCGGTAAGATCGCTTTCGTTCTTCAAACCGGATATTTCCGCGCCGCCAAACGCTTTTTTGGAAGCCGGTTCTACGAGTCCGACATCGCTTTTGTTGCCGGTCGTTTATCTTTGCCGAATCCGGTTTCTTTAGAAATCCCCAGACAGAACTTAACCCGTAACCGGAAAATTATTGCCGAATTCTTCGGTTTTCGCACTTTAACAAAAATTGACAAAGAGCAGTTAATTCTCGAAATTAACGATTCAGTCAAACAATTCACGCGTCCGGCGGAGGTCTTTCGCCAAACGCTCAAAAAATTAAACAGCCGGAAGTTCATTCTGCCCGGTTACGATTTTTTGTCAACGAACATCTCGCGGGAAATTTACCGGCGCAAACTTTTCCTCAGTCAAATTATCAAAGAGTCACTTTCTGTTGAACAAAAACAATTGCTGGATTCTCTTTTAGAAAAAGAAGAATCATCTTTAGAAATCATTGCAGATTCGGATTCAGAAAATATCCAAACCGGTTTTCGCGCAAAATTAACTCTTCTGAAAAATCCTTCGCAATCTCTTAAAACCGCCGATATTAAATCAAATCTCAACGACTGGAATCTTCTCCAATCAATTTACAAACAAATCTCCGGTATCATCGTTAAACTGGATTTAAGTTTGGAAACTCTGCGTTATTATGCAAATGCGGTTTTGAAGTCCGAATTATTTCAGATTTCCCGCCAGAAGGATGAAACCCGCTATTTGCATCTGCTGGCTTTTATTGCTTCACAAACTTTTCGTTATCAGGATGCGGTGGTTGATTCATTTCTCCAAACCGTCCAAAACATCACTAATTCCGCTACTCAGGAATTACGCGAGCGTGTTTTTCGGGAACGCCGGGAAAAACGCTCCGAACTTCGCTTATTTGTTCAAACAGTCCAAACTGATGTTTTTCTGCCGCTGATCTCAGTTGACGAAATCGTCGCCTCCGAGAAGTTACTGACAGACGAAAAGATCGCTAAAATTAAAGCCGTTCTGTTGAACTTCCACGCCGCCCGCCCGATGGTTGAAAATCGGATGTCCGAGATGCTTGCCGATACCGATTCCGCCTCTGACGATTTTGAATTTTATAATGTTCTTCAGCAAAAATCCCTGACTCTGCAAAAGCGCACTGCCGATGTCATCAGGCTTTTGCAGGTTGATGAAAAAACCGTCAATAAAGATTTATTCGATGCTTTGCAGCATTTTCAGATCAATGACGGTCATCTCGACGGACGCGCTCCGCGTGAATTTTTGTCGGAAAAAGAGCAAAACGCAATTAATTCCGACGATAAAAAGTTTCCTGTTTCACTCTACAAATTTCTGCTTTTTCAAAAGATCGCCGGCGGTATTAAATCCGGGGCAGTCAATTTTACGGCTTCGCACAAATACCGATCTCTGGAAGATTATCTGATTCCAATTGCCGAATGGGAAACCGATTCTGCTATTTTACCGGAAAAAGCCGAGCTTGATCATTGGCAAAATTTCGCCGAAGTAAACGCCGAATTGTCACAAATCACTCATCAAACTTTCCTTGAAGTTAATCAAAAACTAAAAAACAATTCGTGGTTCAAGACAAAAACTGCGGACGACTGGACGATTTCTACGCCGCCCGTTGAAAAATCGGAAATCAGCGGGTTGAAACATTACTTTCCAACCCGGCGACGGGTCTCGCTCGGCGAGGTCTTTCGGTCCGTCAACCAAGCCGCTAACTTTCTCGAAGAATTCACCCACTGGCAAAGTTCAAGTACATTAAAACGCCCGTCAAACCGCAGTTTTTGCGCCGCGATCATCGGTCTGGGGTGCGAAATCGGCATTGGGAAAATCTCGCACATCGCCAAAAATATCAACGAAACGGAACTGGATAATACGGTCAATTGGTTTCTCTCCAATGAAAATCTGCTGGCGGCAAACTCGCGTCTGGTTGACTTTATCGGACAGATGGAATTGCCGAATCTTTACCGCCGGTATCAGGATAAACTTCATACTTCGAGTGATGGTCAAAAATACGGCGTTTCCGTGCCATCCTTGAACGCCAACTACTCCTTTAAATATTTCGGGCAAGAGAAGGGCGTTTCGGTTTATAGTTTTATTGATGAACGGCATCTGCTTTTTTATTCAACAGTGATCAGCAGTTCCGAACGCGAAGCGGCATATGTCATTGACGGTCTTCTGCATAACGAAACGCTCAAAAGCGACATTCACTCAACAGATTCGCACGGTTTTACCGAAGTCGTTTTTGCCGTTACCCATCTTCTCGGCTTTACTTTTGCGCCCCGCCTGAAAACTCTCAGTAAACACCAACTCTATTCATTTGAAAAGAAAAAGGTTTATGAGCAAAAAGGCTGTGCAATTTTGCCGGACGCTTACATCAACACCAAAATAATTGAAGAAAACTGGGATTCGATTCTCAGATTTGTCGCCACCATCAAACTCAAAAGGACAACAGCTTCACAGCTTTTCAAACGGCTCAATTCATATTCCAATCAACATCCGCTTTATCAAGCCCTAAAAGAGTTCGGCAAGATCATTAAAACGCTTTTCATTCTGCAATATGTTGATGATCTCGAACTCCGCCAATCAATTGAAAAGCAACTCAGTAAAATCGAACAATCTCAAAAATTCGCCAAAGCCATTGCTTTCGGCAACAATCAGGAATTCTCCGAAGGCGACAAACAAATGCAGGACATCATCGCCAATTGCCGCCGTTTGATTGAAAATATGGTGATCTGCTGGAATTACTTATACTTGACACAAACATTAACCGAATTGAATAACCAAAATGAGAAAAAAGAATTACTGGAAACATTCAAAAACAGTTCGATCATCACTTGGCAGCATATTAACTTCCATGGCGAATACGATTTCTCGGAAGAAAAAACCAAGGATTCCGTCGGATTTGACCTTCCCAAAATCCTCAGTTGGAAACTCGAAGAAAATGGGAAGTAAGAAATCCTGATAACATTAGTAAATAGAACGGTTTGTCAAAAATCCTATGGGACTTTTCCCCCGTTTGTGGGAACTTACCCTTATATGGGAAATCTTGCCGAAACTATTCTGCAAACTATCAAACAAACCGAAAACGCGGCAGTCGCGTCGGCTTAAAAGTTATCTGGTTTGCCGTCGTTAACATCTGATTCCTTTTTTTGAGCGAATAACTTTACATACAGACTGGTTAATAATTCAAAACAGAGAATTTTTCACCTCGTCCGATTAAAACTGTTGTAACTATAATCTGCCGGCGGGTAACACGAGAAACTCGCCGCGCAAAAGAACAACTCTTAAATGAGTATTTCAATTTGGAGGCTAACATTGTGACGAAAATTATTCAGCCCGGAGACCGAGAAAATAATGTCGATAAAGCGGCAGATCGGTTATCTTCGCGGCGTGACTTTTTGAAATGGTCGAGCGCGGCGGCTTTAACCGCCTTTGCATTCGGCGCGCTTAATCCCGAAACGCTTTCGGCTAAAACCGCCTTTCTGGGATTGCCCATCGATAATGATAAATCCGGCTCGGTTGATTTGGGTAAAGGGGATTTCGGCGTTTTGAATTACGCTTACGCGCTCGAACAACTCGAAGCGGCTTTTTACACGCAGGTTGTCGCCACGCCGTATTCGGGAATGAGTTCCGCCGAACGCGCGATTTTGTCCGACATCCGCGACCACGAAATCGCGCACCGCGAGCTGTTTAAAACCGCGCTCGGCAAAAAGGCGATTCCCGGTTTGCAGGTCAACTTCACGGCAATCAATTTCAACAGCCGCGACAGCGTTTTGACGACGGCGCGGACGTTTGAAGATTTGGGAGTCGCCGCTTACAACGGAGCGGGACAA
>JBBSAX010000274.1:0-6059 GCA_038251885.1 Pyrinomonadales bacterium
AACATCGTAGATACGAATTTGTTCATCAATTTTGACGACGATAAATTTTTGGTCAATGATTTTTTTGAAATCGAAATCTTTTTTCGGATTCGTAGTTGAAATTTCAAATTTCGGTTTGCCGCCGCCGTCAATTTCCCATACGAAAATGCGGTCGTCGCGTTTCGAGATCAGAAAATTCTCGTCCGCGCTGACCGTCGTATCTTGAAAAGTAGTGTCGGTTTTCAGGTTTTCGGCGGTGAATTTTTTTTCAATCTCGCCCGTTTTAACATCGCGCAGAGTCAGAGTGTCGCCTTGTTTATTTGCTATCGCTGACCAAGAAAATTTTGTGTCGCCCGAACCGACGAGGATTTTTTTGTCGTCGCGGATCATTTGATGCCATTTGTAATCTTTGACCGAAACGAGGTCTTTACGCGAAAAATCGCTTTCGCGCCAACTCGCAAATGCGGCGTTGAGATTGTCGTTTCCGAACGTCATAATCTCGTTTTTTTGTTCGTCAAAGGCGACATAATCAGTCGAAACATCAGGCAAATCCAAAACCGCAAGTTGTTTGAGCGTTTGCAGATCGCGGACGACTGCCGAATTCGCTTTGTTTGCGCCGACTTTTTCAACCGTGATAATCCAATTCCCGCGCGGTTCGATGACAAACGGTTTCCAATCGAGAACTCTCGGAATGCCTAACAGCAGATAAGTGCTGACAAATCCGCGCGGCGCAAATTGAGAAAGATCGTGCGAAACCGAATTTATCAACTTCGCATTTTCAACATCCCAAAGCTGTAAATTTTTCTCGCCGATTATCAGAATCTTCGAGCCGTTTTCAAGAAATTCGTGTGCCACAATCTTGTCTTCTCCATTGGTAAAACCGATTTTTGATTTGAATTTAAGAGTTTCATTAATAACGGTTTGCGAAAAACCGAAAACTGAGAGCAAAAACAATAGAATAAGAAGTTGAAAGACTTTCATTTATTTCCCCCCGAAAGATATTTTTTTGAAATCTACATTAAATTATCACGATTTTCAGAAGCGAAATGTAAAAATTTGTAAATTCTATTGTTTCGGATTCCTTTGATATTTATGCGTAACAGGTCGTCTGCGTCCGACACCGATGGCGTTTTTGGAAATTATCAGCGTCGGCGGAAGTTGGCGGCGTTTGAATTCGTTTGCCGGAGATTCGACTTTGTTGAGAAGCATATAAACTAAATCTGCATCGTGTCCGAGCGCGATGATTGCGTCGGGCGCGAGTTTATTTTCAAAATACTGCTTTAAGATCGGATCCATCAACTCATAAGGCGGCAGAGAATCCTGATCGAATTGATTCGGTGCGAGTTCGGCGGACGGTGCTTTTTCGATTATTTCATTCGGGATAATCTCGCGCCCTGCCGATTCGTTAATGTGGCGCGAAAGCGCGTAAACTTCGGTCTTCAAAACGTCGCCGATGACCGCCAAACCGCCATTTGTATCGCCGTAAAGCGTACAGTAACCGACGGCGAGTTCGGATTTATTTCCCGTCGCTAAAACCAATCTTCCTTCGGCGTTTGAGATTGACATCATAATTACGCCGCGCAAACGCGATTGCATATTTTCCGCCGCGAGATTTTCGCCGCCTTTCGTCGGTTTCTTAAATTCTAATTGATTTAACAAAACTTCAAATGCGCCGGAAATCGGTTCGATTCTCGATTCGCAACCTAAATTTTCAACCAGTTTTTCCGAATGGGAAATGCTGCCTTCAGAAGAAAACGGCGACGGCATCATCACGCAAAGAACATTTTCCGCGCCGAGTGCTTCCGCTGCCAAAGTTGCCACGATTGCCGAATCAATTCCGCCGGAAAGTCCGAGAACTGCCGTTTTAAAACGATTTTTTTGAGCGTAATCTCTAATTCCGAGGACGAGTGCGCGGCGAATTGATTCGAGTTCATCGCCTTCGATGCCGCGATTATCGGGTTTTCTGACATCGAGTTCGACCGTTTCGACAAATTCTTCAAAGGCAGTCGCCTGCAAGATTATGTCGCCTTCTTCATCGGCGATCAGACTCGCGCCGTCAAAGATAATTCCATCATTTCCGCCAACTAAATTTACAAATACTACCGGAACTTTTTGCGACTTTGCGCGATGCGCGACCATATCGCAACGCAGTTTGATCTTGCCTTTGTTATACGGCGAAGCATTGATCGAGATAATTATATCCGCGCCTTGATTGAGGAGTTCGTCCGCCGGATCTTCGTCGTAAAGTCTTTCCTTCCAGAAAGTTTTGTCGTTCCAAAAATCTTCGCAAACGACAACGCCGAGTTTTTTGCCGTTGATTTCAAACATCGAACGCTTTTCCGACGGTTCAAAATAGCGCGGATCGTCAAAGACATCGTATTCGGGCAAAAGCGTCTTGTCGGCGAATCCGACGAGTTCGCCGTCGTGGATGACCGCCGCCGAATTAAAAAGTCTGCGTCCGTCGGTTTCAACATTTTTGCGAATCGTGCCGACGATTACGGTCAAATTTTCGGACGCTTCAATGATTTTCTGCAAATGTTCATCGGCGGTTTCGATAATATCGCGGTCGAGAAACCAATCCTGCGAAGTGTAGCCGTGCGTCGCAACTTCCGGCAAAACAAGCAAATCCGAACCGTCCGCTTTTGCTTTTTCGATTGCGCTCAATATTTTAGCGGCATTTCCCTCAAAATCGCCGTTTGTCGTGTTGATCTGTCCGATTGTAACTTTCATTTTGATATTTTAGATAAATTTGAACTCTTCTTAAATTTTACGCAATTTCAGAAAAAATAACCACAAAGCACAAAGAACACGAATCATTAAAGGTTCGTGTTCTTTTTATGAAAAATTAAATTTTGTAAAAATTTAGATAAACGCAAAATCGAATTGTTCCTGATGAATTGACGAATCGCCTGTAACATCAACATTTCCCAAGTAAGCCTCGATTTCTTCCAACACCGCGCTTTCGGTTTCGCGCAATGACTTGGCGACTTCGGGATGAACACGCAATGTCGTTAAATGAACATCGTCCGCGCCCTTCGATAAACGACGGGCTTCGTCTAAAATTTCGTAACAAATCGTTTGTGCCGATTTTACCCAACCTGCACTATCGCAATACTCACACGGTGAACACATAGTTCTTTCAAGCGATTGTTTGACGCGTTTGCGGGTCATAATAATCAGACCGAAATCATTGAACGACAAAACTTTTGTCGGCGATTTATCGGTTAAAAGCGCGTCTTGCAACATTCCTAAAACTTTGTGGCGATTGCGGCGGTCTTCCATATCAATCAAGTCTAAAACGATGATTCCGCCGAGATCGCGCAGACGAATCTGACGCGCAATCTCTTCGACCGCTTCCATATTCGTTTTCGTGATCGTATCTTCAAGCCGTGCATTTCCTTTGCCGACGAATTTGCCCGTATTTACGTCAATTGCGACAAGTGCTTCAGTTTGATTGATGACGAGATAACCGCCCGATCTCAGCCAAACACGCGGTTTCAGAGCTTTGTTAATTTCTTCCTGAACGCCGAATTTTTCCAGAATCGGTTCGTCCTGAGTATATAATTTAACGCGCTTGACCATCCGCGGTTGAATTAAATTGATGAATTCGACGATTCTTCGATATTCATCTTCTGAATCTACACGAATCGCCGCAAAATCATCGGAAAGATGATCGCGCAGAAGTCTTTGCACAATGTCCAAATCTTGATGAACGAGTGCCGGAGATTTTGCTTTTTCCGCGTCTTTTTTGACATCGAGCCACGTTCTCACTAAATAACGCGCATCTTGTTTCAAATCTTCGTCGGAGATTCCGACTCCGGCGGTTCTGACGATAAATCCGCCCGACGGCAAATCAACTTCTTCTTTGATCTTTTGAATCAGCGTTCTAAGGCGACTGCGTTCTTTGGCAGATTCGATTTTTCTTGAAACTCCGAGATGTTCAATCGTCGGCATATAAACGAGAAATCTGCCCGGAAGCGCAATGTGCGAAGTGATTCGTGCGCCTTTTCGCGCAATCGGTTCTTTGGCAATTTGAACGAGGATTTCCTGTCCTTCGTTTAATAAATCAGTAATTGTCGGCTGTGAATTTTGGCGGCGATTTCCGCCGCTGTTGCGCGAATTTTTTTGATTTTTGTTGTCGTTGCTGTCCGAAGGTTTATCTTCAGTTTCCGGTTTATTTGTGCGTCGTCGTCCGCGACCGCCGCGCCGGACTGCCATTTCCGCCGGTGAATCTTCTTCCTTTACGTTAGCTTGCGCGTCGGCAAGTCTTTCATTTTTGCCTGTTGATTTTTTGTTTTGCGTCGAGGTTCGTCTTCTTGAAGAAGATTTCGTTTGTTTTGATTTCGTTTCTTCGCTCTCAGATTTTTGCTCTGTTGTTTTTTTAGCAGCAGAAGTTCGGTTTGACCTTGAAGAACGGGTTGTTTTCGGCTTTTCTTGTTCAGCTTCGGTTTCTTCGGGGTTTACATCTTCGGTTTTCTTTTCACTTTCTTTTTTCGTCGCTTTTTTCTGTCTCCGACTGGTTCGGGATTTTCCTTTTACGGGTTTTGTGTCCGGCACTTCTTCGTCTTCGTCCGCAATTCTCTGAAAGCCGTTTGAATCATCGGAAACCGAATCAATCAAAGAACCGACTTCTGCCCTTCCCGCGCTTTCCATTTCAAATTCGATGGCGCGAACTTTATCAACGATTGCTTCCTGCATATACGCATCTTTGAACATATCGCCCGTGTCCGTGTCGTCAATTATGCGTTCAAAACCGAAATCGTCGAATTCGATGACCGGCGCGGGAACTCCGCGTTTAGGTTCTTTATTTCTTTCGTTACTTCTTTCGTTATTACCTCTATTTCTATTTCCTCTGTCTCTATTTGCTCTATCTCTATTTCCTCTATCTTTTTCTTGGTCTTTATCTTCTATATCTTTCGCATCTTGCTCTTGCTCTTGCTCTTGCTCTTCGTCTTTGGAATCTATCGGTTTTTTGCCGCGACGTGATCTTTGACGTTTTCCTTTTGAAGGTGAAGGCTTTTCATCTTCATCTTCAATTTCTTCTTCGTCCGATGCTTTTTCTTCTTCTACTAAAGGTTCGGCAATTTCCTGCACGTTTTCCATCTGCTTTTCGCGTTTTAGACGTTCTTTTTGAATATGATCGGTCGCTTCGCGTTCGGCTTCTTCAGGCGAACTTTTTTCGCTCTTTTCCATGACGATTCGTTCGATCTCTTCTTCTTCATCAAAGAAATCCGAAACGTAGAGAAAAGCATCGCGTTCCAAACCGATGTCCACAAAAGCCGACTGCATTCCGGGTAAAACCCTCATCACGCGACCTTTATAAATATTTCCGACAACGCCCGAATTTTCTTCGCCGCGTTCAATATAAAATTCCGTTACTTGCCCGTTATCAACAATGGCAATCTTCTTCTCGCGTCCATTGACGCTGATAATCATTTCTTTCGACATATTTTAGAAATCTTTTCTTTCAAAGGGGGTTTTCTTTTTTTGAAAACCGGTTTTTGTTGGTTTGAAGAGATATTTTAGCTGGTTGATGCTTGAAGTTGAAAATTTATAGACCTAAGCCTCTGGCTTAAGATCGGCAAAGTGGATTTCGCGTCTTACAAAATGATTTTATTTTGTGTTTGATCTGTCCCAATATTTGGAATTCTGAGTTTTTTCACGCAGGAATCTCTTTTATTTCTCAATCGGCGATTATTTTTTTCGCCGTTTTTCAAGCAGGGAGCGCATATCTGATTTTTATCAAACGCGCTCAAGAACCCGCTACAATTTCTTTATTTCAATCTGTTTATAAAATTTAGTGTAAATCTTTTGTGTTCGCTTATTTCCGTTCAAGATGTTTATCAAAAAAATCAGTAAGCGAACGTGCGATTAGTATAAATGTTTTTTCAGCAATGGTAAATGGTAAATACTGCTATTTGTTGGATTTTCTTAAAAATGCCGGATTAAATCCTTAAATATTTTGAAAATTCAATCTGTTGTCAAGAAATAAAAACTTTGTTTCTACCTCTTTTCTTTGATTTATAAAGCGCGTCGTCGGCTCTGATTAAAACTTGCTTTATTTGTTTGTCTTCATTAAT
>JBBSAX010000275.1:0-6054 GCA_038251885.1 Pyrinomonadales bacterium
CGAATCTTTGCGGTTTGCCCAAACTCCAAGCACTTCTTCATCGCTGACACTCTCATTGGTCGGCATTTCAACATTCAAATCAGACGAAACTTTCGGCTGTTCATCCAAAATCGTCACCAAAGCCCGACGGTTTTCTTTCAAACTAATTTCAGTCAACAATTTGATTTCCCCTTTTTTATCCGCAATTGCTTCTAGGGTTTGTATCATAAGGCAAATTTTAGCATAAAGAGAATTAAGTTTTATCAATTTTCTCAAAAGCAAAAACACGAGCGCAAACAAATTTCTGAAATCAAAAGATGTGTCGAAAGCAGATATTGTGCCGGTTTTTACTCGCCCGAAAAACGTAAACTGACCGAATTTGCTGTTGCTTGAAAACAGAAGTTGTTGAAACTGATTTTTGGAAAATTTAATTTATGGTAAAATCTGATTCGAGGTAAAAAAATATGGTTGTTTCCGAAGTTGTTAATTCAAAAATGCAAAGTCTGCCTGTCGCGGCACAGACTGAAGTGTTACATTTTGTCGAATTTCTTTCGCAAAAGTATGAACGTCAGGAAAGCGAAGACAAACAATGGTCGGAGTTTTCGCTTGACAGCGCAATGAAAGGTTTGGAAGATGAAACGCCATACGACGAAGAGGATTTGCAGGAAAAATGGCGTTAATCAAAGCAGGTCAGATCGTTCTTTTTAGATTTCCACAAACGGATTTAGTTCCCGGAAGTTTGCGCCCTTCATTGTTAGTCGCTCTGATTCCTTCAAGCTACGATGATTGGTTGGTCTGTATGATTTCATCGCAAATGCACCAAGCAATCCCGAATTTTGACGAAATAATTTTAAAGACGAATGCAGATTTTGCTCAAACTCGTCTGAAATCCGAAAGCATTCTTCGCCTTTCCCGTCTAGCCGTCGTTTCCCAAACAATTTTCGTCGGCAAACTCGGCGAAATCTCTCAAACCCGTTTGAAAAAGGTCAAAGAAAATTTGGCGGATTGGATTAGGAATTGAAACCTCAAAGGAATAACACGAATGTTGAGTTTAAGGTAATTCTAACAAAACTCAACTTATGCTAAAATTTGCTCTGAGGTGAAAGCGAATGATTTCAGTTGAAACAATTAATACCAAAATTCAAATGCTTCCCGTTTCCGCGCAGAAGGAAGTGATTGATTTTATTGATGATTTGCTTGAAAAATCAGCGAAATCAAATCAGATGGAAAAGGCTTTGGCTTGGGAAGATTGGGCGAAAAGTCATTCTGAAAACACTGTAATTATTGACGATAGCCGCGAAGCGATTTATGCCGAAGACGAATAAATGGAAGACATTCAAGCCGATACAAATATACTTCTGCGAAGTGCCGAACCTGCTCATCCGACTCATCAAAAAGCCGTCAATGCGGTAAAAAGTTTTCTTGCAAACGGCGACAGAGTTTGTCTGATTCCGCAAAATCTGATCGAATTTTGGAACGTGGCGACCAGACCGATTGCCAATAACGGTTTCGGCTGGACACCCGCGAAAACCGATGTCGAAATCTCGCGTCTGGAATCTCTGTTGACCGTTCTGCCCGACAGCCAAGCGATTTATCGTGAATGGCGAAAGATAGTTTTGCAAAATTCAGTTCTCGGCAAACAAGTCCACGATGCCCGAATCGTCGCCGCAATGAATGTTCATCAAATTACAAAACTGCTCACTTTTAACACGAAAGATTTTAAGCGATTTCAAAATATCACGCTGATTGATCCGAATTTACAGTAAACCATTCAATTTGTTGAATGCTTCCTCAAATCTATTCAAACAATCATCAGAAAGATTTTTTTCTAATTTCCCACTATTTTCGGCAAAGTAGCGTGATGGGCGATAATGACTAAATTGAATACCGTATTTCAAAGGATTAGCTTTCAGAAAATCTTCAATTCTGATAAGAATTCTAGGATGTTTATTTTTCAATTTTGTTTTACTCAAAGCACTTTGTAATTCCTTTTTGTATTCCGCATTCACAAGGCTAAGATAGAAACTCTCATCAAACATATCCTCAATATCTGCTTCTTTTGTTCCTGTAAAATCTGCGAAAGTAAGAACATTATTTTTATCGAGCAGTCTTTTTTTGTAAAGATTTTCAATTTTTTGAACGTCTTTGCTTTGAATATCAATTAAAGTAGCAACTCTCAAACCTTTTTGATTTCCGAGAAGTGCAACAAAAGTAGGAACTTTATCTCCGCCTCCAACAGGCGTAATTGTCCATTTGTCGCTCAAACCTTCGCGTCCTTTTGATTGAAGAATTGAAGAAATTGTTTGAATGTAAATTAGGTCAGAAGTTCCTTCGACAACTAAGCTATTAGGACCGACAAAGAGAGTTTGATAAATCTCATAACCTAATGCGCCTTGTAATGGAAACAAACTATCATTGCTTGCTTGAAAAATATCAGTAAATACTTTGGTTCCATCTTGTTCAGGTGGTAAAGGTTCAGTAATATCAATTCCTTTATCTTGAATAATACGAACACGCTCAAAGTGTTGCGGATCAACCATAAAAGGTGAATGTGTAGAATAAACAAGTTGATGTTGCCCTTTTATTTCATCTTCAAAAAACCTTAGTAAATCTTCTTGTGCCTTTGCGTGAAGAGAAAGTCCGGGTTCATCAAGTAATATTATTACATTTTGATTTTCCTTTTTGATTTGGGAATACCAAGCAAGAAAAGAAAAAAACCATACAAAACCTCGTGAGCGCGTTCCAACACTTGTTGTTACCATATGGCGGCTATCATAGACATCTGCCCAAATATTAGTTCCTGTTTGTAAACCTATTGGGTCTTCTGGACTTGCAGGTCGAACATCAAAGCGCATTTGAATATGCTTATTTTGCGACCAATATTTAATAATTTGTTTGGTAAGATGATTACCTGCTCCTTCTAACTGATTTCTTAGTTCTTGAGTTCTTTGCGGCTTGATAAGTGCATCAAGCACAAGTCTTGCTAAACGAATTAAGCCTAGTAGCGGATGGTCGGATGGTTCTAAATTATCAGTTTGTTCACGTTGCATTAAGGCTTCAATATTTTCAAAGCCTTTCATTTGATAGTATTCATCAAAATACAGAAATTTGGGAATTTTATCTTGTAAACACTTATCATAAGCAAAGCCTCGAAAACCTCTTTTCTGAATTTTACTAAAAATCTCTTTAAGCCTTGTTACTTCTTCAGTAGATTCCAATGTTTCCAATTTTTCAACAACAGATTTAGCTGAGTCGCATTTCAACAAATCAGCAAGATCAGATTTGGGAAGCTGAGCATTTTCAATCAGGTGTTTTTGGGCTTCTTTTTTGTTAATAGGCAATGCAAACGTGAGATTTTCTTGGTCATATCCTTTATTTAAAACAAACTCATACTTTGTAATTGAATTTTCTCCGAATAATTCTTGGATACTTTCTATTTCAATATTTTCAAGTTGAAAAGTGGCAGTTACAACATTGGCTGGTTCTCTTTCTCCATTCTCAACAGCTTGTTTATAATCCTCAACTTCCTTTCTTGGATAATCATCTGTAACATCGTATTTCCCGTCAGATTTTACAATTGGATTAAGTCGATAAAGTGCCTTTAAAACAGCAGTTTTTCCAGCTTCATTTTTTCCAACAAGACAAGTAATATCATTGATTTCAAATTCATTTGAATCTAAGATGCTCTGAAATTCGGTAATCCTGACGTTTGTAAGTTTCATAATGTAAAATACTCCTGAGGAACATAGTATCATCAAGATAGATTTGTGTCATACCTGCAACAAAGAATGTATTTCAACTTTTGGTCAGGTGAAATGTTTTAGGATTTAGTCATTTCCCTTCAAATAAAAAGTTTCCTCAATCGAACGAAGCGGATGATTGAGCCACAGCGGACGGCGCAGATTGATGAATTGGTGCAAGTATTTAATTTCTTGAATTTCATTGAGTGTAAAACAGCCTTTGTGATAAAATATTTTTGTTATGAATCAAGAAGTAACATTACAAGTTTCGGATAAAATCCTCAAACAAGCGTCTTTATTTGCGGTTCAGAAAAAACGGCGAATGGAAGAAGTTTTGTCAGATTGGTTGGAAGATGTTTTTCAAGATAAATTTGCCGATAAAATGTCCGATGCCGAAATTCTCGCTTTAACAAAATTTAAAATCTCGCCCGCAGAACAAGAAAGACTGTCGGAACTTTTGTATAAAAATCGTGAAATCGGTTTGAACGAAGCAGAACAAGCAGAGCTTGATTTAATGATAGAAATCTCCGAACGAAATATGCTGAAAAAATCCGAAGCCCTGCGAATCGCCGTCGAACGCGGTTTAATCGAACCTCTGAATTAATGGCGCGAAAGAAAATCCCCGAAGAAATCAAAGCAAAAATCCGCCGATTCGCTAGAAACCGTTGCGGTTATTGCCTGAGCCATCAAGATTACGTTTGGGATATTTTAGAAATTGACCATATTTTTCCTTTAGTTAAAGGCGGAAAAGACGATGAGCAAAATTTGTGGCTAATTTGTTCGACTTGCAATAATTCCAAATATAACAAAACCGAAAGTTTCGATTTGATAACCCGACAAAATGCACCGCTTTTCAATCCGCGTGTGCAAAATTGGAACGAACATTTCAATTGAAGTAATGACGCAACAGAAATAATCGGCACAACGCCAATCGGCAGAGCAACCGTTACGGCTCTAAATCTTAATCGAGAAAGATTTACCAGAGTCCGCAAAAATTGGGTTCCAGCAGGTTGGCATCCGCCGAAAGATTAAGACGGTTTGGAAGAAGAGACGTGTCGAAACAAGATATTGTGCCGGCTTTTTACTCGCCCGAAAAACCTAAATTTACCGAATTTGCTTTGAACTAAATTTTTAATCTCACAGATTCATCAATCTTTGCTATAATTTTGTCAGAGGTAAAAAGTATGTCGAATACGGAATTAGAAACAAGAATTGAAACTCTGGAAAGCGAACTTGGTGTATTAAAAGAGAAGTTCAAAAAAATAGAAAAAGCCGAAAAGCCTTGGTGGGAAGATCATATCGGAGTTTTTGCCGATGACCCGATGCACGAAGAAGCGATGCGTCTGGGGCGTGAATATCGTGAATCGCAACAAATGATTTATGACGATGAGGTAATTGAATAATGATAATTCTCGATACTGATTGCTTGAGTCTGCTCAATCGGGAAAGAATTCTTGAATCATCTGTTTTGCGAAAAAACCTCGAAAGATTTCCGCCTGATGAACTTTATACGACAATAATCACTTTTGAAGAACAAATGCGCGGATGGTTAGCTTTAATCGCAAAATCTAAAAACATCGAACAAGAAATTTTTGCATATCAAAGACTGCACCGTTCGTTAGAAACTTATCGAAACACGGATGTTTTAGACTTCGACGAAAACGCCGCCGCAATTTTTCAAAATTTCAAATCACAAAAAATCCGCGTAGGTTCGATGGATTTGAAAATCGCCTCAATCGCCATTTCCCGAAAAGCAATTTTAGTTTCCCGAAACTTGAAAGATTTTCAGCAAGTGCCGGATTTAACGGTTCAGGATTGGACAAGATAGTTCAAAGGCGAAAACGCGAGTTTGAAAAGCCATTATAAATTCGGCTTCAACCATTTCAAGTCTTTGATAAATTTGAAGTCGCCGACGTTGTAAGTTATCAAAGTCAGATCGTATTCGAGACAAACGGCGGCAATTAAAGCGTCGGGTAAAAGCAATCCGTGTGAGTTTGAGTATCGGTCAATTAATGCAATTGTTTGTTTTGAAATGTTTGGCGTGTGATGAAAAATCGGGAAGTGTGAAAGATATTTCTTGATTATCAGCTTTTCCTGATTTCCTTTTGAGCCTTGCAAACATTCAACATAAACGGTCGTATCTACCGAGTTTTCAAAACTCTCGACAAATTTTTTAACGTCTGCTCTGCCTTTGAAAATTTCGGAAAAAACATTTGTGTCGGTCAAATGGTCAATCATTTGATTTTGCGGTTGTTTTGACGGATTTTGCGAGCGATTTCCTGTGCCGAATCTTTGCGGTTTGCCCAAACTCCAAGCACTTCTTCATCGCTGACAC
>JBBSAX010000276.1:0-6030 GCA_038251885.1 Pyrinomonadales bacterium
AACGGTCATAACTTTTGGTCGAAGCCGCAGAAGTGCGCCTTCTTTTACGGCTTCGAGCAAATCTTTTCTCGTTAAAATTCCCAGTTCCTTTTTCTTTTTCTCGACGGCTTCTTCTAAATAAATCACCATCACAACGCCCGTCTGCACGGCGGTTCCGAAAAGCGCGATGAACCCGACCCAGACGGCGACCGAAAAGTTGTAATCGAGAAACCAGAGAAGATAAACTCCACCGGTCAAAGCAAACGGAACTGCTAATAAAACGTGCGCGGCTTCGATCGCGGAACTGTATATCAGATAAAGCAAGGCGAAAATGATGATCAAGACAATCGGAACGACGAGCATCAGACGCTCGCGGGCGCGTTGCTGATTTTCAAATTGACCGCTCCAGTTGATGTAATAGCCCGCCGGAAGCCGGACTTTATCAATCACTGCCTGATTTGCTTCTTCGACAAAACCGACGACATCGCGCCCGCGAACATTTAACAGGACCGTTCCACGCAAAAGCCCGTTTTCGCTTTGAATCATTGATGCGCCCGTCGTTGTTCTGATCTCCGCAACCTGCGCGAGCGGAATTGTTTGTCCATTCGCCGTTAAGATCGGAATTTGTCCGATTGCTTCGGGGTTTTCACGAAATTCCGGCGCATAGCGAACTCGAACAGGGAAGCGGTTTCGTCCTTCGATTGTTACCGAAAGATTCTGTTCGCCGATTCCCGCTTCGATTGAGTTTTGGATCATCGAAACATCAATTCCATACCGCGCCGCCGCTTGCCGATTGATGTCAATATCAATATATGGTGCGCCCGTGATCTGTTCGGGATAAACATCCGCCGCGCCCGGAACTTCTTTGATGACCGCAGCGACTTCGCGCGAAACTTGTTCGAGTTTTTTTAAATCATCACCGTAAATCTTAATGCCGACTTCCGAGCGAATTCCGGTCGCCAGCATTTCGATACGGTTGATGATCGGCTGCGTCCAGATGTTCGTAACTCCGGGCATTCTCAATTTTTCGTCCATTTCCGCGATTAGAGATTGGCGCGTAACGTCAGGTCGCCAATCGCTTTGCGGTTTCAGATGAATGATCGTTTCATTCATATTCACAGGCGCGGGATCGGTCGAAGTTTCGGCGCGTCCGGCTTTTCCAACCGCCCATTCGACCTCCGGGAAAGTTTTGATAATTTCGTCCTGACGACTCATTATTTTTAGAGCTTCATCAATCGAAATTGCCGGATCGGTAACGGGCATAAACATCAGATCGCCTTCGTTGAGCGGCGGCATAAATTCTTTGCCGATTCCCGAACCGAGAAAAATCGCGCCGGCAAATAATATAAAAGCGAGAAGAATTGTCAGTGCGCGATTTTTCAGAGCAAAATTAAGCGCGGGTTCATAAATCCTATGCAAAACGCGCATCACGGGATTCGACTGTTCGGAATGAAACTTTCCGCCCAAAAGATATGTGCAGAGAACCGGAACGAGCGTAACGGCAATAATTGTCGCGCCGATCATCGCAAAAGTTTTTGTAAACGCGAGCGGATGAAAGAGTTTGCCTTCTTGTCCGGTGAGAGAGAACACGGGAATAAAAGCAAGAATAATGATCGCCATCGAAAAGAAAACAGGTCGCCCGACGAGTTTGGTTGAATCCAAAACTGTTTGCCAGACCAATTTTCGATCTTTCGGGTCAATTCCGCGCTGTTCCATAAATCGAAAAGCGTTTTCCATCACGACAATTCCGGCATCAACCAGAACGCCGATGGCAATCGCAATTCCCGAAAGCGACATAATATTCGAGCTGATTCCCATATAGTGCATAAACAAAAATGAGATCAGAACAGCAAGCGGCAGCGGAATTGTAACGATTAGGATCGAGCGAAAATGCGCGAGAAACAAAATATGTGCGAGCGTTACGAGCAGAAGTTCTTCAACCAAAGTCCATTTCAAAGTGCTTGTCGCGCGATTTATTAATTGAGTTCGATCATAAAACGGAACGACGGAAACACCCTGCGGCAGACCGACTTTTAATTCTTCGATCTTCTTTTTGACGGCGTTGATCGTTTCAAGCGTGTTCACGCCGTAACGCGCAATAACTACGCCGCCGACTGCTTCTTTGCCGTTTTTATCGAGCGCGCCTGTGCGAAATGCGTCGCCGATCTTTACATTTGCGACATTTTTGACAAAGATCGGCGTTCCGTTCGATTCGCCGATGACGATATTTTCAACATCCGCAACCGATTCGATCAAACCGATTCCGCGCACGACCGCCCATTCGCCCGATTGTTCGACGACGTTTCCGCCGACGTTGGTATTCGATTTTTCGACCGCTTCGACAACTTTCGAGAGCGGAATATCAAACCCGCGTAACTTATTCGGATCAACATCAACCTGATATTGCTGGACATAACCGCCGACTGAAGCGACTTCCGCTACGCCCAGAACGGAATTTAATTGATAACGCACAAACCAATCTTGCAAAGTCCGAAGTTCGCGCAAATTATGTTGGTCGCTTTCGAGCGTGTACCAGAAAATCTGTCCGACTCCAGTCGCATCAGGTCCGAGCGTCGGCGTTACGCCTTCAGGCATCTGTTTTGTAACGAGATTCAGACGTTCCAAAACTCTTGTTCGCGCCCAGTAAAGATCAACCGAATCTTCAAAAATAATATTGATCATCGAAAAACTGAACGCTGAACTCGCCCGCACGGTGCGAACGCCCGGAAGTCCCTGTAGATTCGTAACTAGCGGATACGTAACCTGATCTTCAACTTCCTGCGGCGAACGTCCAGCCCAATCGGTGAAAACGATCACCTGATTGTCAGAAACATCGGGAATCGCATCAATCGGCGTATTTATCAACGCCCAATAACCCCACGCCGCCAGACCGATATATAGCGCGATGATCAAAATCCGATTTTTCAGCGACCATTCGATTATTTTGTGGATCATAAATCTTTTTGTAAGAGAGCAAGCAGTGAGCAGGAAAGACTTAACTCATAACCTGCTTACTGCTCACCGCTCACTTTTAATTAGCTGTCAAAGGAAACGAAACTTTGCCGCTTCCGCTTTTTCCTTCATAAGTGATCTGCGCCTGCCATTCGCCGGGCATTTCGATATTTACGTTGCCTTTGAACTGCCCGGCTGTCGGAGTCGTCGTCAAAGTCGCCGGATCATTCATTTCTGCCATCGAACCCATCGCGGGCATCATGAAATTAAGCGTCGCCGCGCTTATCTCCGCCGGTTTTCCCGAAGCGTCGGTGAAAGCGAGCGTTAATTCCTGCTTGCCGTTTTTAAGTTTTCCCGTGTCGTTTGAAAGTGTAACGGTCAAATTATCGTCCGTTTTTTTCGTTTGAATCGGTTTCATATCGCCGCCAGAGGTCGAGCTTCCGCACGCCGCCGCCAAAATTGTTAAAGAAAGAATTACAGTTATAAAAACAAAGGTTTTCATTTTTTGCATAAATAGCCTCCAAAGTTATTTTTAAAAAGTTAAATTTTTGTTAAAGCGTCTTTTAAACAGACGCACGAATATTTCGAGAAACGCAAAAAATGCCCGTTTTCAGACACACTTCGGCTCTGAAAAAAGACACACTACGCCCTTGAAAATTAAATCAGGAATGATTGATGTTGGATATATTTGGGTTGGGAAGTTTTCAGCCGAGTTTGATTTTCATTGAAAGGCTGAATGTTTTCCTTCTGTTCGGTCGAGAAGAGAATTTCAAAAAGAGTTGTCTTTTCCGACAAGATGAGATTCGGCGTGAAGTTTACTTGCGATGAAAAGTTGGTATTTGTCGGAGTCGGAGTCGAGCAATTTAAAGTTCTGCAAATTGCAACATCGCTCTGTTTCGGCTCGGCAGATTTGGCTGTTTTTTTCTTACAGCATTTCATCGGGCAGACATTTTTATTCATTCCATTTGCCACAAAAGAAGTTCCCGCCGGTACGCTTGCGATCAGCACAATCAGGAAAAATAAAGATGTCAGCCATCTCTTCATAATTCAAACTTTATTCTAAAGAACTTAGTTATGTCAATAAAGAACGCAAACGCGTTTCCAGTCTTATTTTGTCAGACCTCTTTTTTATCGGCTTTTTAATGCGGTTGAATCGAATAGACGACTCTGCCCCAGATTTCAAAATCCATTTCTTCGGTGATTTCAATCGGCGAGTAACTGCTATTTTCCGGCATAAGCCAAACGCTGCCGTCGTTTGCGATGGAAAGACGTTTGACGCAAAGTTCGTCGCCGAGCCGTGCAATGACGATATTTCCGTCGTTTGTTTCCATCGCGCGGTCAACGATCAGCAAAGTATTCGGGAAAATACCGATATTTTGCATTGAATCGCCCGTTACGCGAATGTAAAATGTTGAAATCGGATGTTTTATTAATTCGCGGTTCAAGTCAATGCGTCCCTCGATGTAATCTTCTGCCGGCGATGGAAAACCGGCGGAAACGCGCGATACGATCAAAGGTCTGGCAATTTTTGTGAATTGCGAAACTTTGTAAATTTTGGCGACTTCGTTTATTGTTTGCATATTTCTCTCGTGGCAGAATGTTTTGTCTATGAAACACTTTATATTATTTGAACATCGTTTGGCAAGGTTTTTAGAAAATTTCAGCTTAAAGTTAAGCAACTGATTAAAGAAGAGTTAGAAGTTTTAAGTTTGATAAAATTTTTATGAAATACGGTTTGATTGCCGGAAACGGTTCATTTCCATTTCTTGTTGTCGAAGGCGCAAAAAAACAATCTGCGTCGCTATCCGTCGTTGCGATCAAGGAAGAAACTGACAAAAGCATCGAAGAAATTGCGGAAAAAGTGATCTGGGTCGGTATCGGTCAGCTCGGAAAGATGATCAGGTTTTTCAAAAACGAAGGCGTTGAAAAAGTGATAATGGCTGGACAGGTTAAGCACGTGCAGATTTTCAGCGGCGCGTTTCCCGATCTCAGAATGGCAAAAATGCTCTGGAATTTGCCGAAGCGAAATACCGATTCGCTGATTGGCGGAATTGCCGACGAACTTGCCAAAGAAGGAATCGAACTCATTGATTCGACATTTTTTATCAAAGACCAACTCGCGCAGCAAGGTGTTTTGTCAAAACGTGCGCCGGACAAAAATGAGTTGGGAAACATCGAATACGGCTTGAATGTCGCCAACGAAATTGCGCGACTCGATCTCGGACAAACAATTGTCGTCCGCGCCAAAGCGTGCGTCGCTATTGAAGCAATGGAAGGCACGGACGCGACAATAAAACGCGCGGGCGAACTGGCGAACGGAAGGTTGACAGTTGTAAAAGTCGCTAAACCTAATCAAGATATGCGCTTCGACGTTCCGGTCGTCGGCGTTCCGACAATAAAAATGATGATCGAAGCGGGTGCAACCTGCCTGAGTCTGACCGCCGGAAAAACTCTTATTTTCGACCGCGAAGAAATGCTCAAACTTGCCAATGATAAAAAAATCTCGGTCGTTGCGGTTGGCGGCGAAACAATTCAAACGAATCAAACGTAAAAAGATAAACAACATTAAATTGTTGAAATGCTTCAAATAAACGAAGACCGTGCAGATTAGAAAGTTTAGAAAAACCATTCGGAATAGATAAAAACTGATAGATAATAGATGACAGATCAAATCTATCAGTTTTCATCTGTTATCTATTATCTATTCCGAATATTAAAGCATTAAAAACAAGAAAAATTCGCATATTCTTCAATTAAGTAGAGGAGAAAAAATTTGTTTAAGAAAAATTTAATTGCATTAGTTTTAACATTTACGTTTATTTTTCCGGCTTTCGTTTCGGCGCAAACGGTGACCAAAGCGAAATCGCCCGCGCGAAATGCGGCGGAAACGATCACTGCAAAACAGCTTAAAGATTATTTATATTTCGTTGCCTCGGACGAGATGGAAGGACGCGACACGCCTTCACGCGGACTCGATTTGACGGCGCAGTTTATGGGTTTGATGCTGGAGCGTTGGGGTTTTAAACCGGCGGGCGACAACGGAACTTTCTATCAAAAAATGGCGATGACCGCCAAAAATACCGACACGGCGAAAACGTC
>JBBSAX010000277.1:0-6012 GCA_038251885.1 Pyrinomonadales bacterium
AATTACGCGGATTTTATGAAACCTGCGGACGCGGCAAAACGCGAAAAAATGTTTACTGACATTGCGAAAAATGGCTTTCAAACCGTCCGTATTCCGATAAATTTCGGTGCGTGGGCAAATTATGAGAAGCCTTATAAATGGGAAAATCAAAAAGGTTTGAAAACTGCTGATAATTTCGTTAAATGGGCTTTAGATAACAATTTAAACGCAATTATCGATCTTCATCACGTTGAATTTGACGGCAAAGTCGAAGGCGCAGCGACGACGGAAAGAATCGTCTGGCTTTGGAAAGAAATTGCGGAAAGATATAAAAATACAAATCCCGAGAAAGTTTTTTTTGAACTCAGAAACGAACCGCACGACATCGCGGCGGAAGATTGGCGAAAACAGGCGGAACAGATCATCAAAGTAATTCGCTCGATTGCGCCGAATCATACATTGATTGTCGGCTTTCACGATTGGAATTCGCGGAAAGCGTTAATTGATTCAAAACCTTTTGACGATAAAAATATTATTTACACTTTTCATTATTACGATCCTTTTTTATTCACACATCAAGGTGCGACTTGGGCGGGCGACGGTTTGCCTGATTTGAAATATGTGCCTTTTCCTTTTTCGAAAGATCAAAAGATCCAAACACCGGAAAACGCGAAAGGGAAATGGGTTGAAGGTTTAATAAATTCATATAAAGAAGATTCAAAAGCGGACAAAATGTTTAAGGATTTGAAAGCGGCAAAAGATTGGTCGGTTAAGAATAAAGTGCCGATTTTCCTTGGCGAATTCGGTTCGTTCTCAAAACTTCCGACGATGGAAGATCGTTGCCGCCACGCCGAAACGGTTTACACAACTTTAGGAAAACTAGATATTCCGGGAGCGTGGTGGGAATGGGACGGTGGTTTCAATATGTTCAAATCGGGAACAAACGAAATTTCCGATTGTCTGCGAAAAGCGATTGATTCATTCAAATAAGTCAGAACCATCTGCGGTAGCGGATGGTTAAAGATTGAGATGTCAAAAAACGATTTTTCAAATTAAGTTAAACCGCCCGCTACCGCAGACGGTTCTGACACATTTTTATTTATGAGCAAATTTCTAATAATTTCGATATTCATTTTCAGCGCAATTTTAACAATTTCAGCGCAGGAAAAAGATTTGTCCACGCTGAAAAACGAGCGTCGAAACTTAATGCCTGTTCCGGCAAATCTAAACTGGAAAGACGGCAGATTATCTTTAACGAAAGAGTTCACAGTTGCCGTCAAAGGCAAAACCGACGAGCGTTTGAAGCAGTATATTTTTCGCGTGATGCGACGGCTTGAAGGTCGAACCGTGATGAGTTTTTCGCGCGAACTTTCGGAAAATAATGATAACGCGAAACTTTTGATCGAAACTCAATCAACCGGAAATGCGATTCCGCAACTCGGCGATGATGAATCTTATAAACTCGAAATTATAAATAATCAGTCAAAAATAACTGCTCCGACAACGGTTGGCGCGATGCGCGGACTTGAAACTTTTCTGCAATTGCTTGAAGGCGACAAAGACGGATTTTACTTTCCGGCAGTTTCGCTTAACGATAAACCTCGTTTTCCTTGGCGTGGGCTGATGATAGATTCAGCGCGGCATTTTCAGCCGCTCGAAGTTATAAAGCGAAATCTTGACGGAATGGCGGCGGTCAAAATGAATGTTCTGCACTGGCATTTGACCGAAGATCAAGGTTTTCGCGTTGAAACAAAAAAATATCCCGAACTTCATCTGCAAGGCTCGGACGGGAATTTTTACACGCAAAATGAGATTCGCGAAATCATTAAATACGCCGCAGACAGAGGAATTCGCGTGATGCCGGAATTCGATATGCCCGGACACGCGACCGCTTGGGTTGTTTCTCATCCCGAAATTGCATCTGCGCCCGGACCTTACACAATCGAACGCGATCCCGGAATTTTCGATCCGACGCTCGACCCGACAAATGAACAAACTTACAAATTGCTCGAAGGCTTTTTTGCTGAAATGTCCGCGCTTTTTCCCGATAAATATATGCACATCGGCGGCGATGAAAATGAAGGCAAACAATGGGACGCGAATCCCAAAATTCAAGTCTTTATGAAGGAAAAAGGCATTAAAGATAATCACGAACTGCAAACTTATTTTAATAAAAGAATTCTTCCGTTTCTCCAAAAAGGCGGCAAAACTATGATGGGTTGGGACGAAATTTTCCAGCCCGATCTGCCGAAAGAAGTCGTGATTCATTCGTGGCGCGGACAAAAAGCACTCGCCGAAGCCGCGAAACTCGGGTTTTCCGGTGTTCTTTCCAACGGTTATTATATTGATCTGATGTTTCCCGCGTCATCGCATTACGCGACCGATCCGCTTCCCGCCGATACGACTTTGACGGCGGAAGAACAAAAACGAATTTTGGGCGGCGAGGCGACAATGTGGAGCGAATGGGTTTCGCCCGAAACGATTGACTCACGCATTTGGACGCGAACTGCTGTGATTGCCGAGCGTCTTTGGTCGCCGCAATCGGTTACAAATGTTGATGATATGTATCGAAGATTGGAAATCATCGGCATCCAGCTTGAAGAACTTGGTTTGACGCATAACAAAAATCAAGCGATGCTACTTCGCCGTCTGACTGGAAATCAAGATATTTCCGCATTGCAAACGCTCGTTTCAGTTATCGAACCGGTCAAAGAATATCGCCGTTATCAACAGCGCAAACAAACAATGCTCGATCCGCTGACAGGTTTGATTGACGCGGCACAGGCGGACGCAAAAGGTGCGCGGGAGTTTAATAAAGCGGTCAACGAAATGCTTGACGGAAATAATTCGACGGAAAATGCTCAGAAGGTCGGGGCAATTTTAATGAATTGGGCTCGCGTTCAAAAAGAACTTCAAAATTTGCAAAATACTGCGCCTGCATTATCGGAAGCAAAACAGCTTTTTGTGGATTTTCAAACTCTGACAAAGATCGCGCAGGGTGCTCATTGGACTTTAACCATGCCGCAAAATCCCCGGCAAAAAGCAGAGGAAAGGGATGAGCAATTGAAAATGCTTGACGAAATTGCCAAACCGAAGGCGGCAGTTGAATTTCAGGTCGTCGAAAGTATCAAAAAAATGGTCAATGCGGCTTCAGAAAAGAAAAATTAAAAATTTTATGAAAAATAAATTTACACGGAGAGACTTTTTAATGATCGGCGGCATCGGCGCAGCCGGGATGTTGCTTTCAAAAACCTCTGACGCGGCTTTAATGATGGGTAAAAAATCAAAGGAAATGTTGCTTTATGTCGGAACCTATACGTCGAAGGGAAGCGAAGGAATTTACGTTTACAAATTCGATGCGGAAACAGGCGAATTGGGAAAACTTCACACGGTTAAAAATGTCGTCGAGCCTTCCTATCTGACGATTGATAAAAATCGAAAATATTTATACGCCGTCAACGAAACCGTAGAATACGAAGGCAAAAAAAGCGGCGCGGTCAGCGCGTTTGCCATTAATCAGAAAACGGGCAACTTAAATTTTTTGAATAAAGTTCCGAGTTTGGGCGGCGCGCCGTGTTTTATTACGGTCAGCAATAATGAAAAATTTGTGCTTGTGGCAAATTATCTTGGCGGAAATGTTTCCGTTTTTCCAATCGAAGCGGGCGGAAAACTCGGCGCGTCGGTTGATTTACAGCAACACAGCGGAACAGGATCGAACAAAGACAGACAGGAAGCGGCGCATGCTCATTCAATAAATTTAGATAACAAAAATCGTTATGTAATGGCTTGTGATCTTGGCGTTGACAAAGTTTTTATTTACGAGTTCGATAACAAAACCGGAAAAATGAAAACAAATCCGGCGCAGGCAATTTATGAAACAAAATCCGGCGCAGGTCCGCGACATTTCGCTTTTCACGAAAATGGCAAATTCGCATTTTTAATCAATGAACTCGATATGACGATTTCTTCGCTTGCTTTCGACCCGGAAAAAGGAACACTGAAAGAAATTCAAACCGTGCCGACTTTGCCGGAAAGTTTTAAAGGCGCAAATACCTGCGCCGACCTTCACATTTCGCCGAACGGCAAATTTCTTTACGGCACGAATCGCGGACACGACAGTATTGTGGTTTATAAAATTGACGAACAAACAGGCAAGTTGGATTACGTCGAACATACTTCGACCGGCGGAAAAACGCCGCGCAATTTCACGATCGCGCCGAATGGTAAATTTCTACTTGCGGCAAATCAAAATTCGGATTCGATCATCGTTTTCAGCATTGACGAAAAAAGCGGAAAACTCAAACAAACTGCGAGTAAAGCGGAAGTTTCAATGCCGGTTTGCTTGAAACTGATACCAGATTTTTCATAAAGCGGGGTAAAAATTATGTGCGAAAAATTTCGAAAAATCCCGATAGTATTTTTATTATTCGCAATATTATTTTGCGACACGGCATCCGCACAGGCGCAAGTCATTTACCGCAAACTCGCCTTCAAAGACGAATTCAACAAATCTGCAAATTCGGCGATTGATACGAGCAAATGGATGGCGGAAATCGGCGGTGGCGGTTGGGGCAATCAGGAATTGCAGTATTACACGAATTCGATTGAAAATGCGTATCACGACGGACAAGGTTCGCTGATCATCAAAGCGATAAAATTAACGCCGCCGCTGAATTTAAATTGCTGGTATGGTCAGTGTCAATACACTTCGGCGCGGCTTATCACGAAACAAAAATTTGACAGAAAATACGGCAAATTTGAGGCGCGAATCAAAATTCCGCGCTCGCAGGGAATGTGGTCGGCATTTTGGATGTTGGGAAATAACATTGATACGGTCGGTTGGGCGCAGTGCGGCGAGATAGACATTATGGAAAACATCGGACGCGAACCGACGACCGTTCACGGCACGATTCACGGTCCGGGATATTCCGGCGCAAACGGTATCGGCGCACCTTATAGTTTGCCGAACAGTCCGATTTTTGCCGACGATTTTCACATTTACTCGGTCGAATGGACGGAAAATCAGATCAAATGGTTTGTTGATGGCGTTCATTACAAAACGCTTACGCCGCAGAATCTTCCGCAGAACACAAATTGGGTTTTCGATCATCCGTTTTTTATGATACTGAATCTCGCTATCGGCGGACCCTGGGGCGGAAATCCTGATGGAACAACAATGTTTCCGGGAGTTATGGAAATAGACTACGTGCGCGTTTATAAAAGATAAAATTTTTCAAAAAGATAAAAAGTAATGAAATTTTTCTATTTAATTTTAATTTTAAGTTTTTGTATGATTTCCGAAATAAACGCGCAATCGGGCGCAGAATTAAAAGTCTTATTAAGTTCGGATTGGAAATTTCGCGAAGCTAACAAAACAGAATGGCATCCGGCGACCGTTCCGGGATGCGTTCATACTGATTTGCTCGAAAATAAATTGATCGAAGATCCTTTTTACCGAGATAACGAGAAAAAACTGCAATGGATTGGCAAAACCGATTGGGAATATGAGATGCGATTCAGCGTTTCTGCCGTAACAATGAACCGCCGAAATATTGAAATGGTTTTTGAAGGTTTGGACACCTATGCCAATGTTTTTCTAAATGAAAAGCCGATTCTCGATGCCGACAATATGTTCAGAACGTGGCGCGTTGATGTTAAAAACGCGCTCAAACAAGGCGAAAATATTTTGCGGATAAAATTTCGCTCGCCGATCAACGAGATTTTGCCGTTGATGAAAAAACTCGATTACGAACTTCCGGCGAGTAACGATCAGGGCGAAAAAACCTCGCCATACACGCGCAAAGCTCCGTATCAATTCGGATGGGATTGGGGACCGAGATTTGTGACGAGCGGTATTTGGAAACCTATATATTTGGTTATATGGGATGAAGCGCGAATCGAAGATTTAAATATTAAGCAAAATAAACTTTCCAAAGAAAACGCAGATTTGAGCGCAGTTGTTGAAGTTGTCGCTTCCAATTCGGTTGACGCGACCGTAGAAATCGAAAATTTGACTGATAAAAAAACTGTCGC
>JBBSAX010000278.1:0-5968 GCA_038251885.1 Pyrinomonadales bacterium
GACGGCTCGCCGATATTTGGTCGGACAAACAATGTGATACATCAAAACCGAAACATTATGGTTCTTATGAATGAACTTGCTCATTCAACCATTATAAAGCCGCAGCAAGCTGACGGGGTATTATACCCAATGTGAATAAAAGGACGCTGGATAAATAAATTGGCTGGCGTTGATATTTACGGCAGAAGCCATGTTAGAACAATGCTGATCTATGTGCGTTGGGATGATAAACTTTAATAACAAATTAGTGAGGAAAAAACAATGACAATCGAAGAAATTATAAATCAATACGAACAGGCATTAAATGCATCTTCAACGGAAGATGTAATGAAACTTTACGGCGAAAATCCGGTGTTTATGCCGCAAAATTCGCCCGCTCTGGAAGGTCGTGAAGCGGTTGGGAAAGGCTACGATTACGTTTTCGGCAACATCCGTTTGAAAGTGAAATTTGCTTTGCGCGAAGTCGAAGAATTCGGCGATTTGGCTTACGTCCGCACGACTTCGGCAGGTCAAACTACGATTCTGGCAAATGGTTCAAAAGTAAAGGAAGCAAACAACGAACTGTTTATTTTCCGAAAGGAAAACGGCAATTGGAAAATTTATCGCTACCTATTTGCGACGAGTAATCCGCCGATTGCGTAGCGTAAGAGTCAAGGAAATCGGTGGACAATGATCCGAGATTTAGCTTCAATCGGTTATTGTCCGCCAATTTGTAAAAATATTGAATTTAATGAAGCGTCGAAGCCAAGGATTGTAATAAAATACAGAAAAGCGAAAATCGGTTAGACGATATTTTTGGACAACGGTTTTCTCGAAAGCACTCGCAGTCGGAATGGCTGAGAAGGCGAAGGAATTTACCGAAAAAGGAAGCGAAATTTATCAAGGCAATATTCTTGAAGGTGCGAAAGAACATCCCTAAGTTCAAAAGACGTTTTTGCATTCTATTGGGGAAAATATGGAAATTATCGGTCATCTGACAAATCAGTCTGCATCGTAGTCTATTTTGAGATTTGATTGGTGAGTGATTTAATCAGTTTATCAATTGCTTCCAACACGGCTTGATCTGTAATTTCTTTCGATGGGTTTAATTTGCCTTTAGCCGCTTTGATAATCAATTTAGAGTGTTCGTTTACATCTGCACCGATTGTTTGCAAAATTAATTCCAGTGATTCAAAGGCTTTTTCACCCGAAGTTGCCGCGATAATGAAAGCGGTCGGTTTATTGGAAAATAGTGTGGTCGAAACTGTCCACTCAATTGCATTCTTGAGGCTTCCGGGCAAACTGAAAACATATTCGGGCGAAGAAATCAGAACGCCGTCTGCGTTTTCAATCAATTGCCGAAATTTTTTGACCGATTCTGGAGGCTCAACCGTGTCTAAATCAGGGTTGAAATGCGGCAAGTCAGCAATTTCCGTGTAAATCTCAAAATTCAGATTTTCGCCATAAATTTCGGCAATTGCTCGCAAGATCAATTCGTTCGTCGAATTGGCTTTTGTGCTGCCCGAAACGGCTAAAATGTTCTTTTTTTGCATCATTTTTGGGGGTCTTCACTTTTTTTCAACGGATGTGTAAACAAAACAACGCCAAACAAAATTGCCAATATCGAATAAATTATTGCGGCAATCCAAACAACTGAATTTGAGGCGGAAAGCGCATATTTCAGCAAAGCCAACGCCCCGACCGAAAAATGAACCAAATTTCCCATTGCCAACGGACGAGCGTAAATCCCGCCGATCAAAACGCCTTTCGCCATCCAATTCATCATCGCAAAACCGAGATATAAAGCTCCGATAATTTGCACAAACAACGGCAGAATTGCGTTTGATTCAACCTTAAAATAATTCAAAATTTCGTGCGGGGCAAACTGCCATAAAATACCGCAAACTGCCAACAGTAATGCACTTATTATCATCAATAATTTTGTGTTCATATTGAAAACTTACGCTCAACAAAGTTAATTGTTTCGATTAAATAATCTTCATTTTGTTCAAAAAACCCGCCGATCCGATTCTTCAATCGGTGCATCGTTAATCGAAGCCTCACGCCGCCGCATCAAACCGTTTTCGTCGAATTCCCAGAGTTCGTTGCCGTAACTGCGAAACCAATTGCCGTCGGCATCGTGCCATTCGTATTCAAATTTGACCGCCATTCGGTTTTCTCGAAAACCCCACAATTCTTTTTTGAGTTTGTAGTCTAATTCCTTCGCCCATTTACGGGTTAGAAACGCTTTAATTTCCTCGCGTCCGTTGATAAAATCGGTGCGGTTTCGCCATTTTGAATCTTCCGTGTAAGCGAGTGCGATGCGTTCGGGATCGCGTGAATTCCAAGCATTTTCAGCCGCTTGAACCTTTGCCAACGCATTTTCTAAATCAAACGGCGGCTTAATGTCGGTCGGTTTCGGGTAATTATTTTCAATCATTTTTTCCCTCTCCTTAATTCTTCGATTTCCTTTTCCAATTTTTCGATATGCTCGTTCATCGGAGCAACCATTTGTTTGATTTGCTCCATAGTAAACCTTTGTGTGATATGTTGCGGACAGTTCCAGTCAAAGGCTTCAACGTGCAGAATGACGGCTCGTTCAATCTTCGCTTTGTAATCGGGAACAATTAATTTTTCGACAATTTCGGGTTTGTTTCTCGCGTCGGCAACTTCTGCGGTTGCCAAAATTTTCAAACGGGTTTGATTCGCATAATCCATCAAAAATAACGCAACCTTGTTGTTTTCTGCCAAATTCCCGACGCTGATATATTGCAAGTTTCCGCGAAAATCAGCATAACCGAGCGTTTTGTCGTCCATGACTTTCAAAAAACCTTTTGCACCACCGCGATATTGGATATACGGCTGACCTTCGTGGTTGACAGTCGCCAGATAAAATCCGTCGCTTTGCTCGATAAAATCTTGCTCGGCATCGGTTAAGCCGTAAAAATCAGGCTTTCCACCTTCCATTCTCGCGTAATTCTTCCGCGAACCGTATTTTTCTTGGGCAGCTTTCACACTTTCGGTAAATGTCAGATCGAAAAATTTGTGTGACATTTTGTTTCCTCCGTTATTTGCGAATCGTGTCAGAACCACCTGCAATAGCGGGCGGTTGAAGTTGTTAGACTCGAATACTTAATCTTAAAGAGTCAAATTACTAAAATTAAACTATCCGCTACCGCAGATGGTTCTGACTTGTTCAACAATTACTCAATTTTGTTGCGTTTCAAAAATTTCAAAATATAAACCGCAATTTCGTCCGTATATTCTTCGAGGGCAAAATGTCCACCATCAAAATAATGGACTTCGATATTTTTTAAATCTTTTTTGAAACCGTTTTCAACTCCATTGACAGTAAAAAACGGATCATTTTTGCCCCAAACAATCAGCGTCGGCGGCTGATATTTGCGAAAATATTCGTGCCAAGCGTCGTATTGACGAATATTCGTAATGTAATTCTTGAAAAGTGCGAGCTGAATTTCGATGTTGCCCTCTCGGTCAAGCAACGATTGGTCAAGCGTCCAACCGTCAGGCGAAATTAACTGCGGATTTTTCGCACCGTGCAGATATTGAAATTTCGTGGTTTCAAGTTTCAGAAAACCTTTCAATGCTTCGCCGATTTTTTCATCACCTGTTTCGCCGTAAGTCTTGAGGGGCGCGGCATTTTCAGAAAGTCCGCTTTCATAAGCATTGCCGTTTTGAACAATAATTGCTTGAATGCGTTCGGGATGTTTGACTGCCAAACGAAAACCGATTGGCGAACCGTAATCTTGAACGTAGATATTGTATTTGGTTAAGCTCAATTTTTCGGTAAATTTATCAATAATGTTCGCTAAATTTTCAAAACTGTATTCAAACTCATTAACCTTCGGCATCGAACTTTGTCCGAACCCGACATAATCCGGCGCAACAACGTGAAATTTATCGGCGAGTTGCGGAATCAAATTGCGAAACATAAATGACGAAGTTGGAAATCCGTGTAAAAGCAAAATTGTCGGTTTCGTTTTGTCGCCCGCTTCACGATAAAAAATGTCTTGTCCGTCAATTCTCATCGTGTTGTATGTAACTTGTGTTTTTGTCTGTGCATTTATGACGGAAACTGCCGACAAAAATGCAAATGTAAACACTGCAACTGTTATTAATTTTCTAAAATTCATTATTTTTTCCTTCCCTTGTTCTGTTCTTGTTTTTTAGCGGCGCAAACCCTAACATCTGCGCCGAATTTTTTGTTAAATTTCTCAAGCACTCGCGGCTTTGTTGACCAATGGAAATTCGATTGCCGGAAAATCAACGACTGTTTTCGCCGTTTCGTTGAAATAGTTTGTAAAAATATTCAACGCCACATTTGCAACGATTTCTGCGATTTCTTTGTCGCCGTAGCCCGCCGCTCTGACCGTTGCGAAGTCGGAATCGGTAACTTTGCCGCGATTGACAACCAAAGCTCCGGCGAACTTCAAAGCCGCATCGGTTTTGGCATCATTCGAACTAGCTTGTCGTGCCGCACGAATCGAAGTTTCATCCAGACCGACCATTCCGCCGATTGTCGAATGAGCTGCCGCACAATATCCGCAACCATTAATTTCGGCAACAGTTAATGCGATTTGTTCATTCAATTTCGAGTTCAAACCTTTGCCCAACGCCCCGCTAAAATTCAAATACGCTTCTAAAACCACCGGCGAACTTGCCATCGTCGCCGTCATGTTCGGCACCATTCCGAATTTTCCTTTTACCGCGTCGAGTAATTCCTTTGCTTTGCCCGTTGATTCTTCGTGTTTGATTGCTGTTATTCTTTGCATTTTATCTAATCTCCTTTTCTCTAAATAATTTGTATAACTTTTCGTTACGCTTTCTGTTAGGGCAGTTCGTGTGCCACAACTTGTAAATCCGTGAAGTGATTGTGAATACTATACTTATGAAGTTTTAATAAATCTTTTGCGACAACTATATCTCGTTGCATAACGAGATATAGTTGCGGTAACAACGACATTTCATTATTATTCATTCTATGGCAAATGAAATCTCGTTTGATTCGATAAACAGCTTGATTCTGCGGAAAAGTCCGTTAAAAGAAACTTTGCAGACTATTGTTTCGCAGGTTTTGAACTTTGAATCAATGGCGTTGGTGAGAATTTGGCTGATTGATAAAGGCGATATTTGCGAAACGTGTGTAATGAAATCAGAATGTCCGAATCAAACAAAATGTTTGCATCTGACCGCGAGCATCGGTAAATTGCAGAACGAAGAAAAAGTTCGGTCTGACATAAAAGGGCGTTTTCAACGGTTTCCAATTGGAGTGAGAAAAATCGGAATTACGGCACAAGATGACAAACCATTGCTATTAAACGATTTAGATAAGACCGACAGCAACTGGATTGCCGATAAAGATTGGATTAAAAATGAAAACATTGTCGGATTCGCTTCATATCCGTTAAAATTTGAAGACGATATTTTGGGCGTAATCGGCGTTTTTTCGCATCGAAATATTAATCAACAAAGTTTTGAGTGGCTGAAAATTTGTTCGGAACAAGCCTCAATCGCCATTGCAAATGCTCGTGCATTTGAAGAAATAGCCCGACTTAGAGAAAAATTACAAGATGAAAATGATTATCTCAAAGAGGAAATTGAAACCACAAACCAACATAAATTCCTTATCGGCGAAAGTCCGATCTGGGCGAAATTGTTGAATCAAATCGAGTTAGTCGCTACATCGGATGCAACTGTTTTAGTCACCGGCGAAAGCGGCACGGGCAAAGAACTCGTTGCTCGTGCGATTCACGAATCAAGCAACCGCAAAAATCGAGCGATTGTAAAAGTGAATTGTGCCGCGATTACGAACGAACTTTTTGAAAGCGAATTTTTCGGACATATCAAAGGTGCTTTCACCGGAGCATTCAAAGATCGTCTCGGACGCTTCCAGTTTGCTGATGGCGGCACGATTTTCTTGGACGAAATCGGCGAACTTCCGCTTCAAATGCAGGGAAAATTGCTCCGC
>JBBSAX010000279.1:0-5951 GCA_038251885.1 Pyrinomonadales bacterium
ATTTTTAACCGAAAGATTTGCATTTTCATCGAAAAGTTTTTTGGTTTGATTCAAAAAATCGGCAAGATGCGGCGAATCGTTTTTCCAAAATTGTTTGACGCTTTCCGTATCTTTTTTCTCGAATGCCATATAAAAGTTTTTTACGATTTCGCGCAGAGATTCATCGGTTGATTGGGCAAAAAGCGGACAAATCAAAAAGAACAAAAGAAAGAAAGGTCGTAGGATTTTCATTCAGTTTTACCTCAAGAGATTTTTTGCATTCTGATTTTAGAATTAAACGGCGAAATACGCAAAAAACGCGAAAAGAGTTGATAAGAATTTCGCGTAATTCGCCTGTTTCGCGGTTAAAAATTATCTTTGCGCCTGTTCGATTTGGCGCAAGAATTTTTTGGCGTTTTCGGAGTTCGGATTTTGTTTCAGATATTGACGAAATTGACTTGCCGCTTCCGCAAGCAAACCTGCTTCGGCAAAGGCTTTACCTTTTTCAAGACTGTTTTTGGCTTGATTTATTTTATTTTCGTCTGCTTGGCTGATGATATAAAACTTGCCTTGTCCGATAAAATCTGTTTGTTTTCCATTCTCCAAGACTGATTTTGCCGAAACTTGCCATTGATATATTTTGCCTTTTAGCAGATTGGAAATACGCTGCGAATTGCCTTTGACGTTTTCAAATTTGGCGATTCGATTATCATTTTCGTCAAAAACGGTAATTTCATAATTTTCAATATTCGGAACATTTTGCCAAATCAAAATCGGCGACGAATCACGAATAATAGTTGCATTCGGCGAAATAACAGTAATTTTTTGCGTCGGCGAATCGTTATTGCCGCGCAACGTTTCATTTTCATTTATTCGCAGATCATTCAGGAATTTCGGTAAGACGAGATTGGCAACTTCAGGTTCTTTCGGCGTTTCAATGGCGTTCTGATTTTCCGAATTTGAATCAGCTTTCGACGTTACCGTATTTTGATTTATCGGAATCGGCATTTGATTAATATTAATATTCGATACAGTTTGGTCATTTTCGATAACGGCGGCATTTGACGGTTTTTTTGCGATTTCATCAGTCGGTTTTGACAAAAACAACCACGCTAAACCCGCACCGACGCAAAGCAAGATCGTCGCACAAGCCAGCCATAAAATTTTGCGATTCGGCGCGGAAAACCAATTCGCAATTTGCGTCCACCAATGCGATTTTGAAAGTTCGCGGATTTCGCGTTCCTGCTCCAATTCACGATGAAAATTGAGCAAATCGCGCAAATCTTCGCGGCACACGGCGCAAACTTCGACGTGGCTTTCGACAATTTCCTTATCAATCACCGAAATATTTTCGTAAATAAAAGGCTTCAAATGCTCGTCATAATTCAAATGAAAATCGTACTTTACGTCTGCTTGCAAATCCTCAATCAACAACACTTCTTCTCGTTCGGCAATGTTCGGGAACATTTCAGCTAACCTCCTTTGACACCCTTCGCAAGTTTCCAGATGCGCCTGCAAACGCAGAAACTCACGCGGCGATAAGTTGCTTTCGCCGTATTGCTTTAATTCGTTTTCGTTTAAATGCTCGAAACTCATTTCTTAATTCCTAACCTTCTTCGCAAAAGGTCGCGGGCGATTCTTCGCAGATTGTCCACCTTTTGCTCTTTTGATGTTTTTCCTTCATCTTTTATGTCCAGAAAATCTGCGATTTCCTGACTTGTCATCGGCAATTGTGCAAAAATCTCGGAAAATTCATCCAAACTCACTTCCAAAGCGTCGGCAATTTCCTTGATCGTGGCAATTCTCTTTTTCAAAAGCAAAGTAATCGCTTCCGTCCGGCGCGATTCTTTCAAACTCAAAAGCAAAACCTTTCGTTGATTAGTTGGAAAAGTCTTGATTTCTTCCCAAATACGGCGCAAATATCCTTTTTGCCGTTTGGCGATAAAATCATTATTTTTGAGATATTCGGTCATCTCTTCGGGTATCTCGATTTCTTCAAAATTTGCCGCTTCGGTAATTTCCAAAATCGCTTTGAGCAATTCATTTTTCGTCAAAGCACCGTCCGCAATTTCCAAAATAGACGGCACAACTTCCTGCGTTTTCAAAAACAAATGATTCGGAAATTTTTTACGAACTCGGGAAATAATTTCATTAAATTCGATTTCAGAATGCTTTTTCGATTGAGATTTTAAACGGACGAATTGAGTGCCGTTGTCATCGGTAAAGAAAATTAAATCACTATTTTCATCGCGCAAACGCCGCAAACGGTTATGATTTTGCCGCCATTCAGGTTGTTTTCGCAGAATAAAATCCTTGCGGCAATTAAAAGTGACGGTTGAAATATAAGCCTGAAAATTCCGAATCGGTTTTGCCATCGGCTTTTCTGAATGAATGCCGATTCGCAAAGTCCGCAATTTACCCAAAACACGAGTCTGCGCGTCCGATTGAATCTCGTCCTTTTCTTCCAAAGAAAGTGTGAGGTATGAGGTTAGAACCTTCCGAATCTGCGAAATTACAATTTCTTCAAAAAGCCGATTCAGACAATCTTCCACTTCCGCATCGCTTTCCGCCGACAGAAAAGAAAGCAACGCGGCATCGTTTTCATTGAAAAAAATGTCTTTCGGCATAACGAAAATTAAACAGGCAGCGAATTTTACAAAGCAAATTTACCATAAACGAAAAGGATTTTCGGATTTGAGAATCATTGAACAAAAACCGACGCAAGCGGTGTATCGGCTGAAAGTCCAAAATTGGCATATTGGATTGAACTGTTTGCGCTTTGCAAAATATACCAAATGCCATTGCGATAAATCGCTGTATCGGTTTTACCATCGCCGTCATAATCTGCCGGGACTAAAACATCAGAACTCAAACCCCATTGCTGAGATTTCGGCTGATTGTTCGAACTTTGCAAAATATACCAAGTTCCGTCTGACGGGCGAAAGACCGCCAAGTCAGTTTTTCCATCGCCGTCATAATCGGATTGCACGAGTTTATCGCCCGAAATTCCCCAATTGCGAACTTCGACATTTGCTGTTCCATTTTGCAAAACCCACCACTGACCATTGCGGTAAATAGCAAAATCATTCTTCCCGTCGCCGTTATAATCGCCGCTTACTGGACTGTCGCCTGTAATTCCCCACGAAATGTAAGTTGTATTTCCGTTCGGATTATTCAAACTTCCGCGATAATAAAAAAACGATTGCGAACCTTCCCGATAAACCGCCGGATCAGCCTTGCCGTCGCCATCATAATCGGCAACCAACGCGGGATTATCGCCAGTCTGTCCGAAAAGTTCGGTGCGAACTGTGTTATTTGAACTCTGAAAAATATAAAAAGCCGCTTGCGTTGCCGGAGCAGATCGCCAAACAGCAATGTCTGCTTTTTGGTCGCCATCAAAATCGGCGGTTGTCGGAATGTCGGCGGAAAGCCCGAAAGACTGGCTTCTAAATCCGAGTGTTGATTGTTGAATATACCATTGTCCCTGCCGATAAACTCCAATATCCGAAATTCCGTCGCCGTCAAAATCAAGTGGAGCGCGAAGCGAAGCTAAACGCAAAAGATTATTTCGTGGCACTCCGTTATAGTTCGTAAATGTCCCGCCGACCAAAATTTTTCCGTCCGATTGAATAAAAAGACTTTGAACAGAACCTAGGACATTATCAAAACCGGAAACATAACCTGTATCTAAACTTCCGTTCGTGTTCAATCTGCCCAAACGATTTTGCGGTGTTCCATTGTAGTTAATAAAAACACCCCCGACAAATATTTTTCCGGTTGGTTGTAAAATAATAGCTGAAATCGAATTATTTGCGCCTGTTCCGATATTAAATGAATTGTCAAAAGTTCCGTCTGCATTGAGGCGTGAGATACGGTTTTGTGGATTACCGAAAAGCGTCGTAAAAAAACCGCCGATAATAACTTTTCCATCTGGTTGCAGAGCCAAATCAGCTACGGTGCTGTTAATTGCTCCGGCGACGGCGTTAAATGTCGTATCAAGCGTGCCGTCGGTATTAACACGGGCGATGCGCTGTCGAGGTGTTCCGTTATAAGTCGTGAATGCGCCGCCGATGAGATATTTCCCGTCCGGTTGGCGCAGAATCCGTAAAACTGTATTATTTGCACTTGTTCCCGAATTAAAACTCGTATCAATGCTTCCATCGGAATTGAGCCGAAGCAATCCCGTAGTAGAAAAAGATGTGAAATCTCGCATATTGCCGCCGATTAGGATTTTGCCGTCTGGTAAAACAAGAATGTCTTCAACGACAAATGAGATGTTAAACACAATATTTCCCGTTAATGTAAATGAATTATCAACCGAGCCGTTCGGATTGAGTCTGACTAAACTTGTCCGCGACACACCGTTAAACGAGCCGAATCTGCCGCCTACTAAAATCTTCCCGTCCGGTTGAATTGTGATGGAACTTACGAGATTGATGAATTGTGAGTCAGGAGCAGGACCTGTGCCTATGGCAAAAGTATTGTCAAAACTTCCGTCTGAGTTAAAACGCGCAATATTATTGCTGAAATTGCCATTAGCTTTTTGAAATTGACCGCCGACAACTATTTTGCCATCTGCTTGTTGAGCGATTGCACTAACTAGACCAAATCTTGTAAATGAAGGTGCGAAGCCATTATCAATCGAGCCGTCAGTATTAAAACGTGTTATCGCGTTGCGTGTGCCGCCGGTTGCAAATCGCGTAAAATCTCCAGTAAGTAAAATTTTTCCGTCCGCTTGCAATCCGACGTGATTAGCGAAACTGTTTGCGCCGTTTAACAGAGAGTTATCCAAACTGCCGTCTGAATTGAGCCGAATGAGCGCATATCTTACGCCTGAGATATTTATATTTCCGGCGGCGACAACTTTGCCGTCCGTTTGAATTGAAACAAATTCAATAAAATCAAGTTCTGGAAAAGTCGGCGGAACAAATGATGTATCGAGCGTTCCGTTCGCATTAACTCTGGCAATATTGGTTCGCGGTGTGCCGTTGTAATTTCCAAATGTGCCGCAGAAAACTATCTTTCCGTCCGCTTGAATTGCGACTCCCGTAATTCCGATGCTGCTGCCGCTGTTGTCTATGGGAAATGAAAAATCGAAAGCTCCGCTTGAAGTAACGCGGATAAGTCCGGTTGAAGCGTTGCCGCCGTAACTCGTGAAAATTCCGGCAATTAAGATTTTTCCATCAGCTTGGACAGCGGTATGCTCAAGAAACGGAGAGGTTGTAAAGCCGGAAACAAATGTATTGTCGAAACTGCCGTCCGCATTGATTCTGAAAACGCCGTTACTTGTGTTGCCATTGTAGCCGGTAATTTGCCGTCCCACGCAAATAATTTTGCCGTCCGGCTGCAATGCTAATCCTTTCAACTCCGAACCGCTTATGCCGCTTCCGCCAACATTGAATGTCGTATCGAGCGTTCCGTTTGAATTGAGTCGTGCCAAACGACCAACTGCTGTTCCATTGTAGCTTGTGAATGAACCACCGATAACAATTTTGCCGTCGCTCAAGACAAGAATACAAACAATCGGGGCATTCGGACCGCTTCCGCCTGTGTTAAAGCCAATGTCAACAGTTCCGTCCGCGTTCAAACGGGCAAGACTGCCGATTTGTGAACCATTCACAAAACTAAAAGTGCCACCAACCAGAACTTTACCGTCCGACTGCGCGGCTGATACAAAGTTTTGCGCTGCTGAATCAGTTACGTTGCTGTTAAACGTGCTGTCTAATCCCAATCTTTGCGCTGTCGTTTCAAGGTTCAATCCGAAAATTATCATTATTAAAATCAGAAGTTTAACTATTCCCTTTTGCCTGCCGTTGATTTTTTTTCTCATCTTTTCTCCTATGATGAATGTCTACTCCAAAGACAAAGTTTTCACTCTGCCAATTCAAAATTGTTGAAATCTGCAAACACCCAATTGTTGGTTAGAGTGTTGTAGATTATTCCTAAGAATTTCCTTGCCAACGCGATTTTCG
>JBBSAX010000280.1:0-5941 GCA_038251885.1 Pyrinomonadales bacterium
GAAATGGCTTTGCGTGATGCGACTTCGACGTGACTCAATTTCAAACCGGCGAGTTCGCCGGAGGAAAGAGCGAAAGCCATCGAAGAATGGAAATTCTGGTGGAAACAGCGCGAAGGAAAGTTTAAGAAACGCTTTGTTTAAATACCGGAACGCGAACTTTAGTTCGCCAGTATGGAGAAAAATCAAGAAAACTGTGTTAAAAGTTTAAATCAGGAAAATCTGCAATTTATGACCGGCGAACTAAGGTTCGCGTTCCGTTCCGTTTTTGAAACTTTATTTATTTTATCTGCAAAATTTCGTGTATAATCTCTCAAATACTTTAATCTTCTCACTTTTAGCAATTTACTTTTTATGTGAATTTACCTATATTTCTAAGGCAAAGGAGTCAGAAACAATAAATGTCAGATAGTAAAAACTGGGGCAAAGCAGTAATGGGTTGGTTTATCGTTGACGACGAAAACCCGAATAATCCTTCTGCGTCCGCAAATGAAGGCGATATGACGGCTGATGAATTGATTGCGAAATACGCCGATCAAACGCCGCTTTCGAGTGATTCAGGCGAAACTTCAACCGCAACGCAAACCAACAGTTTTGTTCCGTCAGATTACAAAACACCGCCGCCCGTTGAAAACGGTCAGGTCAATTTTGAAGCCGTTTATGAATCCGGCGGGGTTGACGCGGAAGAACGCGAACGTATTGCGAAGGCGAAATCTTTATTAGATTCTTTGCCGGACACGACCGATTTTGCGACGAAAAAACAGATCGTCGAAGCATCTTTGAAAGCGTTCGGCGTGCCAATTGAAAAAATTATCGAAGCGGGCGTTTCGGAGATCGAAGCGTTGGAATTTTATATCAGAAGCGGAAAATCCGACACCGAAAAACTTTTGAAGGAATCAACCGAACGCATCCAAAATTACGAACAAGAAATCAAAAATCTTCGTAATATAATGGAACAGCGCGTTGCGGAACAAAACACGGTCGTCGCGGCTTGTAACTCGAAAAAATTGGAAACACAAAAGATTTTAGAATTTTTCGGACGCGAAACTGTCGCGCAAGTCGTTAAAGATTCGCCGAAATTGCACGAACCAAATGAAAAGTCTAGTGAGTCTAGCCAGTCTTGAGAGTCTTTAGAGTCAAATTATTTATTGACTCTAAAGACTCTCTAAACTCTCTTGACTCTCCAGACTTAAAAAAATGAGGAGAAAAAAGGAATGTCAGTATTTAGCAGAATTGGAAATTTGTGGAAAGGCTTTTTGTCTTTGTGGATTGCCGATATTGAAAAAGAGCATCCCGAAATCGCCTATGAAAACGCGATCAATTCGATGATCGAAAAATATTCGAAATTGAAAACCGCGACCGCCGGAATTATTCGACGGCGCGATGATATTGACGAGCGTTTTAAGAAAATTACCGCAGAATTGGAGCAAACCGAAGCCGAATTAGACACGGCGGTCGAAACGAATCAAGATGATCTGGCAATGGTTTTGATTCAAAAGAAAAATGCTCTCGTAACGGAACACGCCGAATTAACCGCCGAAGCCGAAAATGCGCGTTCGGATGCCGATTCCGCGAAAACTTCTTTAATGGGCGTTCAGTCGGAAATCAAAAAATTGCAAGCCGAACGCGACACGATGCTGGCGAAATTCCAGTCGGCGCAAGCGCGTGTCAAAATTCAAGAACAACTCGACGGACTTTCGGTTGATGAAGAAGTTCGCGCTCTGGATAATGTTCGTTCACATATCAAAACGACGATTGCCGAAGCAAACTTAGGCAAGGAATTAAGCGAGTCTTCGCTCGATTCGCGCCTCGATAAACTGAAAAATCAAGTCGGCGATGTTCAGGCGAAAAAACAGCTCGAAGAAATGAAGGCAAAACGCGCCGCCGCACAACAAAATCAACAAAAAACGATGTAACTCTTAATGGTGAATTGTGAATGGTAAATGGTGAATTTCTAAGATTCATCATTCATCATTCATCATTCATCATTCACAATTAAAATTATGAAACTAACACCACTTGCAAAAGGTTTTATCACGGTTGTAATTCTTGCGGTTGTCGGATTTTCGCTCTGGTTTTGGATGGGCGATTCGATTAAAAACTGGGCGACCGGCGGAAGCACTTCGACCGAAGAAGTTAAAAAGGAAGATTTTAATTCGCTAAATGAAAAGATCAACGATCCGAAATATAACGACGGATCAAACGGCGTAAAAGCGCAGGAAATCGGTACGGGGAAAATCAATCGCCCGTTGAAAGTTGCAATCAATACGTGGGCGGGACACGCGCCCGGAATCGTTTACAACAACGGACTTACGCCGAATCCGAATTCTTTCTATAAAAAGAATTTCGGAATGGATGTCGAGTTTATCTTGATCGAAGACCCGGCGGCGAAATTAACGGCGTTTCGCAGCGGTCAAGTTGATATTATGTGGGACACGGTTGACAATTGGGCGCGTGAAGCCTCGATCTTAGCCGAGCAAAATCAAAAGGGAAAATCAATTATTATGCAGGATTGGTCGCGCGGCGGCGACGGCATCGTTTCTCTTTCTTCGATCAAATCAATCGAAGATTTGAAAGGTAAAAAAGTTGCCGTTACATTCTTCACACCATCGCATTTTCTGCTTTTATATCTGCTTTCGCAATCGGGTTTAACACCCGAAGAACGAAATTCGGTGACTATAGTTGAAACACAGGACGCATCGCTTGCGGCGGCGGCTTTCCGTTCAAAAAGCGTTGACGCGGCTGTAACTTGGGAGCCTGATCTTTCAGGCGCGGTTGAAGCACGCGGCGACGAAGCGCGAATTCTCGTTTCAACGGCGGCGGCGACGAATGTTATTGCCGACACATTAGTTGCACGGCAAGACATCATTGATAAATATCCTGAAACAGTTCGTGATTTTGTCAACGGTTGGTTTGACGGAATTGAAATGATGCGGACGAATCCGAATCCTTCAAACGATATTGTCGGGCGCGAATTAAAACTCGATGCCGACACGGTTTCGGGAATGCTTTCGGGTTTGAAACTTACGCCTTATGCCGATAACGCACAATTTTACGGTTTGACAGGTGCGAAAGCGCATTACGAAACGCTTTTCGATACGGCGTTTGTCATCTGGCGCAAAAAAGGTTTGATTAATAAAACCGTTTCCGCCAAAGATTGGGCAGATTCGCGTTTTGTATCGAATCTCGCGGCAAAATATCCGGGACAAAAGGTTGAAGAAAAAGAAGTTGTTGCCAAAGCACCGTCAAAAGAAGACGTGCCGATTTTGCAACAACAAATTCAAATTCAATTCACGCCCGGAAGCGATGAAATTATGCCCGGATCGTTCTTTTTGCTTGATAAATTGGGCGAATTGATGACAAGTTTCGGCGGCACGGTTTTGCGCGTCGAAGGCAACACGGACAGCACCGGCGCACAATCGGCAAACGCGACGCTTTCGGAAAGACGCGCGATTTCAGTAAAAAATTACATTGCAAAGAATTTTCCGAATATTAAATCCGAACGCTTCCAAACCATCGGACGCGGCTCGCAAAATCCTGTTGCAGAAAACAACACCGAAGCCGGGCGGCAAATGAATCGCCGCACGGATATTAAAGTCATTCTGGCAAATGAATAATCATAATTAGATTGCTCTCAGTTGAAAATGGAGAATTTTGATCTATTAGCAGATAAATGTAAAGAATCAGGTTATCCTGTTAGCACGAGGGAATGGGATCAAATCCGAAAGGATAAGGATTATCCTACTTTACGAACAGTAAAAAAGTATATTGATATTTTAGAAGTTGCTGTAGCTAAAAATTTTGTCAACGCAGATTTTGACAAAGTTGCTTCTGATACTTTAAAACTTCGTCAACTTGAAACAGATTTTGAATGGTTTTTAACTTGGAGAGTCAAACTCACAAGATTTCCGCATATTATTTGGTGTGACGGTGTTGAAATAGCCAAATTGAGAAATTGCGGTGAACTAACTTTTTATGTTGAAGCTAAAATTTGGTTAGGACCTGAATCCAATGTAAGTATTGAGTTTCTATGTGAAATGAAAGGCACAATAACTCTAAACAAGAAGTTTGATGAATTGGAAGAATATAAACTTGCGATAATTTATGAAGATCAAGAATATCTTATCTGCAAAACTATCTGATTCAAAGAATGCTAATTATCAAAAACTGATAACTGTTGACTGAAAATTAATATGGAACTTCGCCAACCTTTACCGCGCTCGACGGCACTTGCAATCAGCTTTATCGCACCAATTTTGCTGATTGGTGTCTGGTGTATTTTGACTTACGGCGGTTTTATTAGCGCGGAAACTTTGCCGACACCGACCGAAGTTATTCGCGGGATTTTTCAACTTTATTATCAGCACGGGCTGGCAATGTCGGTTTGGGTTTCGACAAGAAGAATCGTTCTGTCATTTCTTTTGGCGGCGGCGGTTGCCTTACCGCTCGGCGTTTTAATGGGCGCGTTTGAACCGATCAATCGCTTCTTTGAACCGATTGTCGCACCGCTCCGCTATATGCCGATTTCGGCGTTTATTCCGCTTCTTCTGTTTTATTTCGGGATTGATGAATCGCAAAAAATCGCCTTTCTTTTTATCGGAGTTTTTGTCTATCTTCTGCCCGTCGTCGTCTATGCAATTCGCGCTGTCCCGGAAGAACTCGTGCAAACGGCTTTAACACTCGGAGCAAGCAAATTGCAGGTGATTTACAGCGTTTTAGTTCCGGCTGCGCTGCCTGATATTTTCGATTCGTTCCGCGTAATGAACGCGATTTTGTGGACTTATGTGATTTTGGCGGAAGCCGTAAATCCCGGCGGCGGTTTGGGGAATATGGTTCAATTAGCAACACGTTATCAAAAAGTTTCGTGGTCGTTTGCGGGTTTAATAGTCATCGGCGGAATCGGACTTTTAACTGATTTTATTTTACGGGCGATTTCGAGTTTATTATTCCGCTGGCGTGAGAAAACTTTTTAGACTGGAGCGCAGGTTGCCAATCTGCATAAGCGCGTGAGCGCGAACATTTCGATTATTATCAAATTGTTTTGATAATAATCGCAATTCGTTTGCTCTCGCAAACGTGCAGGTTGGCAACCTGCGCTCCCGGCAAATAAAAGATGCAAGAACAAACTGAAATAACTAACAATCCAATCCAAAACAAATCGCTGAAACTGAGCGTCAAAGACGTTTCCGTAACTTATGTCGGGCGCGACGGTGAAAAGACCGAAGCTGTTAAAGATGTTTCGTTTGATGTTCCCGACAAACCTGATTGCGGCGAAATCATCGTTTTCTTGGGTCCTTCGGGTTGTGGAAAATCTACTATTTTAAAAGCGGTCGCAGGATTAATGCCGCCGACGGAAGGCGAAGTTTTTGTTGACGGTGAAAAGGTTACGGATGTCGGGCGAGATCGCGGAATGGTTTTTCAAACTTACACATCTTTTGCGTGGCTGACCGTCAATGGAAATGTCGAATACGGCTTGAAGTTGCAAGGAATTGCGAAAAAAGAACGCCGCGAACTTTCCCAAAAAATTCTCGAACAAGTCGGCTTGGCGGAATTCGGAAATCGTTATCCGAAAGACCTTTCCGGCGGAATGAAACAGCGCGTCGCAATTGCCCGAACTTTAATAAATAATCCGCGCGTCGTGCTGATGGACGAGCCTTTCGGCGCACTCGATCCGCAGACGCGTTGGGGAATGCAGAGTTTGCTTCTCGACATTTCGCATAAGGAAAACAACACGATAATTTTCGTCACGCACGACGTTTCGGAAGCAGTTTATCTGGCTGATACGGTTTACGTTTTGTCGAAACGCCCCGCGACGATCTTGCATCGCGTTGACGTTCCGCTTTTTCCGACCAAAGATATTAGTTTAAAATCTTCGGCAGATTTTCGTGCGGTCGAAGAACAACTTTTGAAAATGCTTTATAGTGGTTGAGTGAAGGCGTATGCA
>JBBSAX010000281.1:0-5911 GCA_038251885.1 Pyrinomonadales bacterium
ATCATTTTTGAGCATTTCGCCCGCCGTCAAAACTGCTGCTGTAACGCTCGCGGCGGTCGTCGAACCGCCGGAAACAGGCGCGGTCGGCAAACTGGAATCGCCAATTTCGACCGAGATTCTCTCGATGGGAACGCCGAGTGCATCCGCTAAGGTTTGCGCCATAATTGTATAAGTTCCCGTGCCGATGTCCTGCGTCGCACTGAAAACTTTGACTGCGCCATTGGCAAAAATCTGAACTTTTGCCGAAGCCGTCGAGCGAATCGCCGGATAAGTCGCCGTCGCCATTCCGTGTCCGACGAGATATTTTCCTCTGCGCGTCATTCGCGGCTGAGATTTGCGACTCGCCCAACCGAATTTATCTGCACCAATCGTGTAACATTCTTTGATATTTTCAAGCGAAAACGGCAATTTAGTTTCGGGATCAATTGAAGTGTGGTTCAACATTCGCAACTTGATCGGATCAATTTTCAGTTCGACGGCAAGTTCGTCCATTGCCGATTCCAATGCGAAACAACCCGGTGCTTCCCCCGGCGCACGCATAAATGTCGGCGAATTTACGTTGAATTTAGCAATTTTATAAGTTACTTCACGTTCGTCAGCGTCGTATAGAATTTTCGTCTGCTTGCCGCTTTCTTCAAAATACGAGGAAAATGATTTATAAGAAGTATTTTCGTGGCGCATCGCTTTGAGTTTTCCTGATTTATCCGAAGCGAGCGCGACTTTTTGTATCGTTTCCGGTCTGCGTCCGACGTTTGTAACCATCATCTGGCGCGTTAAAACGAATTTTACCGGACGCTTAACAGCTTTTGCCGCCATCACGCTCATCAAAATATGCGCCCATTGTCCGCCTTTACAGCCGAAACCGCCGCCGACAAACGGACACATTACCTGCACATTTTCCGGCTTCATTTCAAAAAAGTAAGAAACAACGCCCTGCACACCTTTCACGCCCTGCGTCGCGTCATAGAGCAAAACTTTGTCATCGCCATCCCAAGCGACAATCGTCGCGTGTGGTTCCATCGGATGATGATTTTCGGTGTGCGTCGTGTAAGTTTGCTCGATTTTAACAGGCGAAGATTTAATAATTTCCGCTGTTTTTCCCGCATTTAATTGGATCGGTGCGCCGAATCCGCTGGTTTTCGGCGTTTCGGCATTCGGCATTTCCGTTTTGAGATCAATTGCGACGCTTTTTTTGTCGTATGTAACTTTGACCATTTCGGCGGCGGTTCTCGCTTGCTCGTAAGTTTCCGCCACGACCAACGCAATATATTGCCCGAAATATCCGACTTTATTGTCCTGCAAAGGCAAAATATCTTCGCCGAGCAGTCCGCCGACCATCAAAAGTTCCATCGGATTTTTTAGAGTTTTCAAGCGCGGCGCGTTTTCGTGCGTAAAAATCTGCAAAACGCCGCCCGCTTTTTCCGCTTCGCTCGTGTCAATTGCCGTAATTGTTCCGTTTCCGATGGTCGAACGCACCGGAAAAGCATAAGTAATGTTATTTACAGGAAATTCAGCCGCATATTTCGCTTGTCCTGTAACTTTTAAACGCCCGTCTTTACGATCAATCGGTTTGCCGATCACATTTGTTTTAATCATTTTTCCTCCCTTGCTTGTTAAGTGGTTTATTTTTCAGAGTTTATTTTTAAGTTTAATTTCCGAACATTTCAAAAATTATATCAATTTGTCAGGCGAAATCGGCAAGTTTCTGATGCGTTTTCCGGTCGCGTGAAAAATCGCGTTGGCAATCGCCGCCGGAATTCCGACCAGACAAAGTTCGCCCATTCCTTTTACGCCCAAAGCGTTGACGATCTTGTCCTCTTCTTCGACAAATTCGGTTTCGATCTCGTGAACATCCGCATTTGACGGAATGTGGTAGCTTGCCAGATCGGTCGTCATCATTTTTCCGTAGCGATGATCAATTTCGGTCGCTTCCTGCAAAGCCATTCCGATGCCCCAGACAACGCCGCCCATTTCCTGCGAATGCGATGTTTTCGGATTCATAATTCGTCCGCAAGCCGTCGCCTCCAACACACGCGTAACTTTGACGATGCCTAAATCTTCGTCAACTTTGACTTCGACAAACTGCGCTCCGTGCGCCATCGTCGTATATTTATCGCGTTCTTTGCTCGGCTTTGATGTGTAATTTTCGACAATTTCCGTCAAATTATTTCTCTTCATCAATTCCGCAATTGAAACACTTTTTTTTGAATCTTTTTCCAATTGTAATTTGCCGTCATCCAAAATCGTATCTTCTACTTTCATCCCTGCAAATGGGGAATTTGATTCTTTCAAAGCCAGATCAAATAATTTTTGCTTGATGTTCATCGCCGCGCCGTGTGCCGCCGAACCGACCGAAGCTGTTGTCCACGAACCGCCTTGTTGCGGCGCGTCCGGCAATTTCGTGTCGCCAAGTTCAAATTTCACATTTTCAGGCTTCAACCCCAAAAATTCAGCGGCGATCATCGTAATAACCGTGTAAGTTCCGGGTCCGATGTCGGCGGTCGCGCTTCCGACATTTGCTGTTCCGTCGGCACGAAAAACGACTTTGATCGAAGCCGGCATTTGATACGCGCCCCAAGTTCCGGTCGCCGTTCCCCAACCGACGAGCCAATTTCCTTCGCGCATCGAACGCGGTTCTAATTTTCGTTTTTCCCAACCGAATTTCGCCGCGCCTTGTTTGAAACATTTCATCAAAGCCTTCGACGAAAATTCTTTTCCGGTTTCAGGGTCTTTTTCGGCATAATTAATTATGCGAAATTCGAGCGGATCAATTTTTAATTTATAAGCGAGTTCGTCAATTGCCGATTCGAGCGCAAACGCGCCTGAAACCGCTCCCGGCGCACGCATCCAAGTCGGTGTCGGCAGATCGGTTTTTGCCAATTTATATGGCGAGTCGTAATTCGGACAATTATACAGCGTTCGCCCATAATCATTCGGGTTTTCTCCAAAATTTTCAAACGTCGAAGTATTTCCCGTTGCTTCGTGAATAATTGACTGCAATTTTCCGTCTTTCGACGCGCCGATGGCGACTTTCTGCCAAGTGTATGGACGATAACCGTGTCCCGTGAACATCTGCCGCCGCGTGTAATTTACCTTGACCGGACGGCTTATTTCACGCGCCGCCATCGCGGTTAGAAACGGATAATAATTAGGATTTAATGCCGCACCGAACGCGCCGCCGACAAATTGCGAAATTACACTGATATTTTTTTTTGGAACGCCGAAACTCTGCGCTAAATGGTCTTGAACTCCGCCAACGCCCTGCGATTTATCGAACATCATCAATTTATCGCCTTCCCAAGCCGCAATCGCCGCGTGCGGTTCCATCGGATTATGATGTTCAATCGGAATCGTATATTCGGCTTCGATCTTTACTTCGGCATCTTCAAATGCTTTGTTTGGATTTCCGCGTGGTTTTGAAACGCCGCCGAAACCTGCCGGAGCAGGAATTGTCGCCGCTTTTTCCGCATCGGTTTCGTGTTTTTCTTCCGCATATTCCGCTTTGATGAGCCGCGCGGCGAAACGAGCTTGCTCGAAAGTTTCTGCGACGACAAGCGCAATCGGTTGACCGTTAAAAACAATTTTTTCAGACTGCAAAGCAACGAATTCATCGCCTTTCGCCTTTGATTTTACGGAATTCAAATGCGTAAAAATTTTAATTACACCTGAAGATTTTTCTGCTTCGCTCGTGTCAATTGATTTGATCGCACCTTTGGCAATTATGCTTTGCGTGATAAAACCGTAGGCGACATTTTTAACCGAAAATTCGGCGGCATATTTCGCTTGTCCCGTAACCTTCGCAAAACCGTCAACGCGGCTCATTTCCTTCCCGATGTATTTTGCCATCTTTTTCTTCCTTTCGGATTTTGACCGAAATATTTCAAAACTTCCTGATTTGAAATAGTTTAATCGCCAAAATGTTATAAACTTTGAAAAATTTGTGTTAATACAAAAATATCACGCGAGGTTTGAATTGTCATTACATTTAAAAAAATCACAGACCGAAATCGGAATCATTATACTTTCTGCCGGAGAATCTTCGCGGATGGGAAAACCCAAGCAGTCATTGAAATTTAAAGGGAAAACTTTTTTGCAACTTGCCGCGCAAACCGCGAGCAATTCGGTTTGCAGTTCAATCGTCGCCGTTCTCGGCGCAAATGCGGAGGTTCTTCAAAATGATTTATCCGGCTTCGATCTGGAAATCGTTTATAACAAAGATTGGAAAATTGGAATGAGCAGTTCGATAAAAGCTGGATTAAATAAACTTTTGGAAATAGATGGAAATTTGAAAGCGGTAGTTATAATGGTTTGCGATCAGCCGTTTGTAACGACAAAAATTATTGATGATTTGGTTAAAAAATATCTTATTACAAAGGCTTTGATCGTTGCTTCAAGATATGCGGAAACGCTCGGAGTTCCTGCACTTTTCGATCAGAAATTATTTGACGAATTATTAAATCTCGATGAAAAAAGCGGCGCGAAAAGTTTAATAAAAAAACTTGAATCGCAAACCGCTTCGATTGATTTTCCTGCCGGAAAATTCGATATTGACACGCCCGAAGATTATGCCGAACTGCTTCAAACAGGCTTTATAGGCTGAGTCGGCTTAGGTTTGAGCGGAAGTCTTTTTACTTCAGGTGTTTTTGAATCAGGTGTTTTCGTATCCGGTGTTTTTGTGTCCGGTTCATTTAAATTGTCCTTCTTCGTAGTCGGTTTTTTGCCCGGTTTTTCCGGTTTTTCCGGTTCTTGCGACGTGTTTAATTTATCCTTCAATTTATCCGCTCCATCATCTACGCGTTTTTTTCCGGCTTCGGCTTTTTCCAGAAGTTCTTGCGCCTGTGCATTTGCGTCGTCGAGTTCGACCGCTTTTTTCAAAGCGCGAACGGCTTCGTCATATTGCGCGAGTTTGATTAAAATCGCGCCGAGTTCAGTCTGATATTGAGTATTTTCCGGCTGAAGTTTGACGGCATCTTCAAACGATTTTCGGGATTCTTTATCTTCATTCAAACGATCATAAACTCTTCCGAGATTAAAAAGCGCATCATCGTCTTTCGGACTTTTCTTCAAAATCTTTTTATATGCCGTAACCGCATTTTCAAAGGACAAAACCGAACTGCTTTTTTTCTCTTGTTTATCTTTTTTAGATTTACCGTCCAAATTTGAAGGTTCGGCGGGAGTTTCGATAAGTTCCTGTTCACCTTCAAGCGATAAATAAGCGATGCCTAATTTGAAATGCGCTTCGCCTAAATCGGGGTCTAATTTTGTCGCTTGTTTATAGGCTTCAATGGCTTTTTCAGTTTCGTTTTCATCGAAAAATTTATTGCCGTCAGCCAGAGCCAGAGCCGCATCCGTATAAACCGGAACTTCTGTTTTCGGCGGTTCGGCGACATTTGCATTAACAGTAATATTGGCATTTTCATTTTCAGCCTTGCTGCCGTTGCAAGCCGCCGAAAAAATTGCCGTTATTCCCAAAAATGAAACTAAAAAAATCTTTTTCATAGAAACTCAAATAAACCTTAAAACCAATTTATCCCGGAGGAAACACAAACTGCCGACCGCCGAGCAGATGCGCGTGAAGATGAAAAACGGTTTGTCCGCCATCGGAATTCGTATTCAAAACCACGCGATACCCGTCTTCGGCAAAACCCTTTTCACGGGCGATTTCCGCCGCCGTCAAAAGTAGATGTCCAAGCGTTTCCCGATGGTTGGATTCCGCTTTATCAAGCGAAGCGATATGCTCACGCGGAATCACCAAAATATGCGTCGGGGCTTGCGGACTTATATCGTTAAACGCGACGCACACATCATCTTCATAAACAAACTCAGACGAAATCTCGCCCGCAACAATTTTGCAAAATAAACAGTCTTCCTGACTCATAATGGATAAACGATATTAAACCACAAATGGCGA
>JBBSAX010000282.1:0-5887 GCA_038251885.1 Pyrinomonadales bacterium
ATAGTTTGCTGATATGGATGAAAATCAATTCCGATGTATAATGTCATAGTTGATTCCATCGGGATTGTTAAATTGTCAAAACTGAGTTTACCAAAACTCAACTCAATTACGACTGGAATCAACTTCATAACATCACAGATAAACACAGATTGACACGAGATAATTATTTTGAATTATGCGGAAGATAATTTTCGCAATCATTTTAATTCACAATTCATCATTCACAATTCACCATTACCCTCGCTCTGTGGCAAAATAAATATATGCCGAATTTTCCAGACATCGAAAACGATACGGACGTTCTGACCGAGAGCGAGTCAAAACTCGAAAAGCCGAAACTCTACAAAGTTCTTCTGCACAACGACGATTTTACGACGATGGAATTTGTCGTCTATGTTCTGAACACGGTTTTTATGCGCTCTGAAGCCGAGTCTTTTGCGATAATGTTCAAAGTCCACAATGAAGGAGTCGGCATCGCGGGAATTTATCCGTATGAAGTCGCCACGATGAAATCCGAAAAAGCAATGAACATGGCGCGGGCGCACGAATATCCGTTTCTCTGCACCATCGAGGAAGAATAATATGAAAATCTCAGGTTTTATTTGGCTTGAAGATATTATTCAAAAATTAATTTGGAAGCACTCGGTCGAAACAGATGAGGTTCAGGAGATTTTCAACAACAAGCCGCGATTCAGATTTGTTGAAAAAGGTCATCGAAAGAACGAAAATGTTTACGCGGCACTCGGTCAGACCGATGCCGGAAGATACTTGATTTGTTTTTTCGTATATAAAACAGATAATCGCGCATTAATTTTATCGGCGAGAGATATGACCGATACAGAGAGAAAGAAATATGGCAGAAAATAAAAGTTCAATTTCAAAACAAGATTCGTATCAGAAAATCGGTGAATACTGGGATAAACAAGATTTAGGCGAAATTTGGGACAAAACTGAAGAAGTCGAATTTGATGTTGATTTGCAGTCCGATGTTTATTATTACGCAATCGAAACTTCGCTTTCTTCAAAACTGCATAAAATTGCCGAGGATAAAGGCATTTCGGCTGAAACTCTTTTGAATTTATGGTTGCAGGAAAAAGTAAATACAGAAACAGTAAAGAAGTGATTATGAAGAAAATTTGTTTTATGTGGAATAATATAGAGTGTATGAATAGTTTTAAGTATATTTTTAGCGTGATTGGTTTAACTTTGACATTATTTGGAATTTTGCAGGCACAAATTAGAAACTTTTCTGAAGCGGAAGGTGTGCGTGCCGCAAATGATAAAATCTATGGTTATGAAAGTTGGAATTTTCCAATTAACACGGATAAATATGAAATAAACAAAGGTGGTTGCGGAAAAAAAACGAGTAAGAATAATGTCATTAAAAAATTTTGTTTTTCCATTAAAGATGCTGCCTTTATAGATAAAGCTATCTATTTTGCTGAATATCAGGGTGACTTAGTAATATTGGGTGAACTGAGTTTCGGTGATTCGGGAAGCGGATTTATTGTCCGAATTAATGAAAAAACTTTAACAACAAAATGGCGAACATCCATTCCTACATTTAATATAGCAAAAGGATTAATCGAAGATAATTCGGCATATTTAGCCGCAACGGGATTTGTTTCCAAAGTTGATTTAGAGAGTGGAAAATATATCTGGAAATATGATGATTTGTATCGGAAATATGATGAATCGGGAGCTTTTAATGTTTTTCTCACGCCGCAAGTCGAAAACAACTTGGTTATTTTCAAAGAAGAAGACACATTAAAGCGAGGATTCAACCATCAAATTCACGTCAATAAATCTAGCGGAAAAATTATTAAAGTTATATTGAATTAGGTTTTTATGTTAACAAAAGAATTAGAAGAAACATTGAGTTTGGCGGTTGATGTCGCCTTTAAGAAAAGGCACGAATTTGTCACGCTTGAGCATTTGCTTTACGCTTTGCTCGACGATAGGGCGGCGCGGGATATTTTGTATAATTGCGGCGCGGATTTAGAAGCAATCGGGAAATTACTGGAAAATTATTTCGATGAAGTTTTGGAAAAACTGCCTGAAGGCGCGACGCAGATGCCAGAATTGACTTCGACTTTTCAGAGTATTATTCAATACGCGATGCTCCAAGCCGAAGGCAGCGGACAGCAGAGAGTTGACGGCGGAAATATCTTGGCGGCGATGTTTCAAGCCGAGCAGTCTTACGCAATTTACGCGCTCGCGCAACAAAATGTCAGACGGCTTGATGTTTTGAATTATATCGCGCACGGAATTTCCAAACTCGACAGCGGCGAACCGATTTTGGAAGGGTTTGACGATGAAGAATTTGCCGAAGAACGTGCGGCACGAAAGCCGAAACCGCTCGAATCTTTTACCGACGAATTGGTAAAAAGAGCAAGCGAAGGCGGAATTGATCCGATCATCGGACGCGAAGAGGAAATCGAACGCACGATTCAGGTTTTGTGCCGCAGAAAGAAAAACAATCCGCTTTACGTCGGCGAACCGGGCGTTGGAAAAACTGCTTTGGCGGAAGGTTTGGCGTTAAAAATCAGCGAAGGAAATGTTCCCGATGTTTTAAAAGACGCGAAGGTTTTCGCGCTCGATATGGGCGCGGTTTTAGCCGGAACTCGTTATCGCGGCGATTTTGAACAGCGTTTTAAAGCTATTATCAAAGACCTCAAAAAACATCCGAATTCGATACTTTTTATAGACGAAATTCACACAATCGTCGGTGCAGGTGCAGTTTCCGGCGGCGCGATGGATGCGTCGAACATCTTGAAACCCGCACTTGCAGCAGGCGAATTGCGCTGTATCGGTTCGACAACTTATGCCGAATATAAAGCCGCATTTGAAAGAGATCGTGCGCTTGCGCGAAGATTTCAAAAAATCGAAATCGGCGAACCGACAATTGATGAAACTTACGAAATTTTGAAAGGTTTGAAGAAATTTTACGAAGAGCATCATAAAGTCCGATACACGGACGAATCGCTGAAAGTCGCGGCGGAACTTGCCGGAAAATATATCAACGACCGATTTTTGCCCGACAAAGCGATTGACGTAATTGATGAGGTTGGCGCGAGTTTGAAACTTCTCCGCGAAGAAGATCGTCCGAGTCAAATTTCCGTGCAAATGGTTGAAAATACGGTTGCGCGAATGGCGAAAATTCCGCCGAAAACTGTTGTTGCCGACGAAAAAGATCAGTTAAAAACCTTGCGTGGCGATCTGCAAAAAGTAATTTTCGGGCAGAATGAAGCGATAAACAAAGTCGTTGACGCAATCCAGATTTCGCGTGCCGGACTCGGACACGAAACGAAACCCGTCGGTTCATTTATGTTTTCGGGTCCGACCGGAGTCGGGAAAACCGAACTTGCGAAACAACTTGCGGAAAGTTTAGGCATTGAATTTATGCGCTATGATATGAGCGAATACGCCGAAGCGCATACGGTTTCGCGCTTGATCGGTGCGCCGCCGGGATACGTCGGCTACGATCAGGGCGGTTTGCTGACCGAAGCGATTATGCGAACGCCGCACGCCGTTTTGGTTTTAGACGAAATCGAAAAAGCGCATCCGAATCTTTTTAATTTGCTTTTGCAAGTTATGGATTCGGCAACTCTGACCGACAATAACGGCAAAAAAGCCGATTTTCGCAACGTGATAATGATTTTGACGACCAACGCCGGAGCGCGTGAATTATCTTCGGGCGGAATCGGTTTTCAAAACGACGCAGGCACAAAAGGCTCGGCAAAAGGAGCAATCGAACGCACTTTTACACCAGAATTTCTGAATCGTCTTGATGCTCGTGTAGCTTTCAAACCGCTCGACATCGAAGTTATAAAACTGATCGTTGACAAATTTATCAAAGAATTGAACGGTCAATTGATCGAAAAACGCGTTCTCGTCAGATTGTCCGACGCGGCAAGAGAATGGCTGGCAAAAAACGGTTTCGACGGCAAATACGGCGCACGCCCGATGTCGCGTCTGATTCACGATAAAATTAAACAACCGCTCGCGCAAGAGATTTTATTCGGCGAATTAACGGATGGCGGAAGCGTTTTGGTCGAAGTAAAAGATGGCGAATTAGTTTTGAATTTTTAGAGCTTTTTCCATCAAAAGTTGAAAAATAAAACACGATTGAGTTAATTAAATTCAACCGTGTTTTTATTTTTTTAGAAAATTATTCGATAACTGATTCTTCCTCTTCAAGACTCATTTCCAGAATTTTTCCTTCTTCATTGACGGCAAAACGCCACAAGAATAATCGTTTCGGAGTTTCGGCTTTATAGCGGTAAATCTTTTTGCCGTCGGAAGTTTCATCGCTGACGAAATCTAATTTTTTGATCTTTCCGAAAGACGCGATTCGCTCATTTTCCCTTTTTGCGCGTTCGGTTGAAAGCATTTTGATCAAATTTCCTGAAAGTAATTCGGGATTCAGTTTGTTTTGCAAAACCTCTTCGAGCGCGGTTGCGATCAATTTTGAAATTTTTGCATCAGTTTGAGTTTTAGCTATCAGAGATTTTAACGAAATCGAAGGAATATAAATTTTCGCAATGCCGCGGGCAACCGCGCTTCCCACGCCTTGCGTTCCGAGATTTGTTAAAACAATTACGTCTAAATCGGCATCGGTGTAGCGCGAGATGTTTGCTGCAAAACCTGCCGTTTGTCCGCCGTGACTAAGCAGTGCTTGTCCGCGAAATTCGCCGACATTCCAACCGAAACCGTACGGATTTTCTTTGCCGTTCGTCAGCCTAAAAGCCTTCCAACTTTCATTTTTGCTCGTCGTTTTCAATAAACTTTCATCGCGCAGAGCGATGTCCCATTTGGCGAGATCGGCGATGGTCGAAACAATCGCGCCCGCACTGAACAGATCGGTCAGATTGTAATCGCGTCCGACGAGTCTGATGTTTTCCCATTCGTAACCCGTCGCACGATTTTTGATAATAAATTGCGGATCGCGGTCGGCAGTTGAATTCATTTTTAGCGGAATGAAAATTCTTACGCGCAGAAATTCCCAGTAATTTTTGCCCGATGCAGATTCGATAATGTAGCCCAAAAGCGAATAACCGCTGTTGCTGTATTTGTAGGCAGAACCGGCTTCAAATTCGAGCGGTTGCAGAGATAATTCTTTAATAAAATCACCGACCTTGTATCTTTTTGAAAGTTCAAAACCGCCCAAACTCGTGTAGCTTTTTACGCCGGAAGTGTGCGTTAAAAGATGCCGAACGGTTACGTCTTTCCACGATTCTGGCGTGTGCGGCAGATATTTAGAGATTTTTTCGTCCAAACCTACCTTGCCGTCTTCAACTAAAAGCATCACGGCAGCGGCAGTTATTTGTTTGGAAACCGAGCCGATCTCAAACACCGTTTCGGTCGTCGCGGGAACATTAAATTCGAGGCTCGCCAGACCGTAACCTTCCATTTTAATAACTTTACCATTTTTAATAACCGCAATTGCCGCACCCGGAATATGTCGCTCTGCAAGTTGTGCACGAACGTATGTATCAACTTCGTCGGCGCGAGCAGAAAATGTAAAAAGCAGAAAAATAAAAGCGAAAATCAGGTAAAATCTCGAGTATTTTAATTTATTATTCATATGTTTGTGGTTAAAAAAGAAAATTGAACCAAAGGTAATCTTATTAAAAAATTTTCCACGGATAAATATAGATAATCTTTGATTACTTAAACCTCTAGATTGCTATTTTACAATAGAAATCTATCGTTGATAAAGATCTATTGAAATTTGTTTATTGTATTAAGCACCCCAACAGGAATAGATTAGATTATTTTGACAATCAAAGGCAGAAACGCGAGTGCAAACGAGCGTGTCAACCCCCGAACTTTTGGCACGCTCCCTCGCGGTCGCGTTTCTGCCTTTTTTGTCAAGATAACCTTA
>JBBSAX010000283.1:0-5840 GCA_038251885.1 Pyrinomonadales bacterium
AAGCCTGAAACGGACATTACGGAAATCGGACAAAATCTTCAGATTAAACTTAAAGACAAATTAGAAAGTAATTTCGGTTTACCGGTTTCAAGCATAATTGTTATGAAAAAAAACTGATTTTTTCTTATTACTCTTCTCTTTGAACAATGTCTGGGATTTCAGGCGGAAACAATAATTATTTTTGGAAAAGTTCATTCTAAATTTGAGAATTTTTTTTTCAAGGCTCAACCGAACATTTATAGCAATATTAGCAAAAAATATCTTGACAATTCCCGTAACTTCGTATAACTTTTGTTAGGTCATACAACAAAGTAACAATAATTTAACAATTTTACATCAATAAACCTGAAATTATTGCTTGGTTTTTTCTTAAAACTAAGCAATGTAAGCAATTTAACTGACTAGAGTTTTTAGTTTTGTTAACAAACACATTCAATTAAATAATTCATAACGCCAATATAAAGGTAAATTTAAGTTAAGTAAGCTAAAAAAATCTAAAGTTAATTATAGTTCGGAGGAATTTCTATGAATAAAATAAATCCTTTGCAAAATTTAGCTCTTCGGGAAGCAATTCCGCGAAAGAATTTTATTTTGAAAACAGGAATGGCATTGGTGTTTACATTGTCTTTGTTGTTGATACAAGCCGTGGTTTCGGCGCAGACCGCAACTACAGGACAGATTTCAGGTAGCGTAACAGATCAAAGCGGTGCCGTAGTTCCCGATGCAACTGTCACTGCAACACAAGTCGGAACGGGATTAACCCGTACTGTAGTGACGAGCGACGACGGAAACTACAGTATTACAAATCTAGCTATCGGGACATATCGAGTTAAAATATCAAAGAGCGGGTTTAAAGAAACCGCTGTCAGCGACGTAGCAGTAAATGTCGCAAACGTAACAAGACAAAATGTTGCTTTGGAAATAGGTGAAGTTTCCGCAATTGTCGAAGTTACGGCTGATGCAGTCCAGGTTGAAACACAAACGGGTGCCGTTGGTGAAGTTATTACAGGTGAACAAGTTAGAGAATTGCCCCTAAACGGTCGCAGTTTTGTTCAACTTACAACACTTCAGCCCGGAGTTTCGACAGCAAATAATTTTGATAGCAAAAGCAAAGGGTTGTTTGGCGGGGTTGATTTTTCGGTCAATGGCAACTCGGCTCAAAGTAATTTGTTTCTGACCGACGGCGCAAATAATAACGACACAGGTTCAAACCGCACGATTTTGTTGTTTCCGTCTATTGAAGCGATCGCTGAATTTAAATCGCTCAGAAACAGCTATGGTCCTGAATTCGGGCAGGCAGCCGGAGCCGTTATTTCTATTGTAACCCGCGGCGGTTCTAATGATTTTCACGGCAGTGTATTTTATTTCGGTAGAAATGACGCGTTAAATTCCGCAGATTATTTCGCCAATCTTAATGGCACAGGTAAAAACAGCTTGCGTCGAAACGATTACGGTTTTTCTATTGGCGGACCAATTATTAAAGAACGAGTTTTCTTCTTCTTCTCGCAGGAATGGAATAAGGAAATTCGCGGTCAATCGCGTTTTGGAAGTGTTCCGACTTTGCTAGAGCGTCGAGGTAATTTCAGCCAACCGAGATTTTCTTCGACAGGGCAACGATGCTCTCCTGATCCGATTCAGAATCCGACACATCCCGGATTTGCCAACCAAATAATTCCGCAGGCGAGTTTGAGTCAGGCAGGGTTAAGTTTGGTCAGGTTATTACCTGAACCGAATGTAGCCAATCCGAGTGGTTGCAATAACTGGGCTCAATCAGCAAATTCACCGATAGATTTTCGTGAATCAAATGTTCGGATAGACGGCGTTATAAACAGCAAGAACAAGATTTTTGGACGCTATACGCGAGATGATTGGGGAAATGCGTTTCCAATTTTGACGGGCAATTTATGGGGCGATGACGCTTTTCCTACTGTTGAGAGCAGCTGGACACAGCCTTCGCGTCAAGTAGCTCTGAAATTAACTTCACAGCTTGGAGCGACCGCCATTAATGAAGTTCAATTTTCTTATTCTGCCAATCGCATTAAAGTAGATCCGGGCACCGGGTCAGGTCTCAATGCTGAGATTAATACGGCTATTCCCGGCTACTTCCCGGACTCGGGAAAAGTCAACGGCGTAAATCGTCCGCATCCGGTTTTTTGGGGCGGCATCGCTCCATTTTATTCCAGTTCTGGTTCTGATCTGTGGACGCAGACCCCCTTTAGAAATTCGCTTGATATTTATTCGATCAGAGACGATATGTCAATGGTAAATGGAAATCACACACTCAAAATGGGATTTTTACTTGATACTGCCGCCAAAGACGAGGACTCTGGTCCAAATAACGAATCGGTTCATTTCTTCGGTCCGGCTAGTTGCTGCGGAGCAGGCGGCGGAAATCACTCAGGAAACTGGGGCAATGGAATGTTGCAGGATCTTCTGACCGACAATACATTTTTTGGCTTTGACGAAACCAACACAATGGCGGTTGGTCAAAACAGATATAAAAATCTTGAATTTTATTTCGGAGACACGTGGAAAGTAAAACCAAATCTGACTTTGGAACTGGGAGCAAGATATTCTCTGTTATTTGAACCGACAGACGCACGGGATAGAATTAGCGGATTTTTGCCTTCGGCTTATAATCCGACAAGACCGGCATCCGATCCCTGCAATGGTTTAGTAGTTCCAAATGGCACGAACCCCTGTGCAGGTATTGCCGGTGCCAGTACACCGATTGAATTTTCCAACCGGTCTTTGAGAGAAAACAGCTTTAAAAACCTGGCTCCACGTCTTGGCATTGCATGGGACGTATTCTCTAATGGCAAAACTGCTATTAGAGCAGGTTTCGGACAGTTTTATTTGCGTGAACGCACAAGCATTTATTTCGCATCATTAACACAGAATGCGCCATTTGCGACGTTTATTGCAGGTGAAAGACTATTGCGCGGGGGACAGAACGGATTTGCCGGTCTAACTGCCGCATCGAATGGTTCTCCCCGATTCGGATTAAGTCCGGAAGCAGGATCTCCGTATTCAATCCAGTTTAATTTTTCTGTAGGTCAGCAATTATGGAAGGATACTGTATTAGAAGTCGGTTACGTGGGAAATCGTTCACGAAAACAGCTAACGCATAATGATGTCAATCAAGTGATAGAAACAAATCGGAAGACGGCTGCCTTTGCAACCAGTGCCAATGCAGTAAATGCTCTACGTCCATACAGAAATTACGGCTCAATCTATCAGTTTGAGAGAAATGGAAGAGGCGATTACAATTCATTGCAGGTCTTATTTAGAACAAGATTTACATCGAAATCGCAATTGCAGATGGCATATACTTTATCTAAATCAAAGGCTGATTTCGGTTTGAATGATTCAAGCGGCGGTAGCAGTTCATTCGCAGTTTTGGATAGAAATAACCGGGGCTTGGATTTTGCGGAATCGGATATAAATCGTCCGCATATCTTTGTTGCCAATATGATTTACAACTTTCCATCATTCAAAGATTATAACCCTGCGGTCAAGACATTACTCGGTGGTTGGGAATTAGCAACGATCATTCGAATTACGAGTGGAACGGCTTTAACACCTAACCTGAACTCAGCCGGTATCTCAAACTTCGATCCGGCAAATCCAGGGAATGTCAACTCCTTCTCAGGTGGAATAACAGGTTTTGGAACGGGCGTAGGTAACCAGAGACCAATTCGGGTTGAGGGTGTGCCATGTACGGTTAAAGGCAATAAACTGAGCTTCATAAACCCGGATGCATTTACGTTGATCGGATATAAGATCGGTGAAACTGCTCCGATTAAAACAACATGCGAAGGACCCGTTACAAAAAACGTTGACTTCTCATTCTACAAAAACTTTGCACCTTCTTGGCTGACGGGAAGTTTCTTCGGTGAAACCGCCAGACTTCAACTTCGTCTTGAGCTGTACAATGCATTCAATACTCCGCAATTTGGAGGAGCTTTACCGATTACTTATTACAATGGTCAAGTTAGATGTGGAAATGCTGTATGTAGTCCGACAAACAATACGATTACAGCCGTGCGCCAAGCGGATAACTCGTTTGGACCAAAAGCAAGAACAGACAACTTCGGGATCGCGAACTCCACAAGAGGCGGGCGCGAAATTCAGTATGCCCTGAAGTTTTACTTCTAGGTATTGGCAACTAAATGATGGCAAGAAAATAATTGCTCTCCGGCAACTGTTTTCTTGCCATTTTTATTTTGTGATATAGTTTTTTATAAATTTTAGTATTTGTTTTTAGTTAAGTATTTAATCGTATGACAGGAAAAATATTGGTTTTCATCTTGTGTTTGTCCACTATCAATATTTATGCACAAAAAGTTGTTGGGGAAGACAATAAGAAAACAACTCTGACCGTGTCGAATCCTTCATCAGATGAATTGATTAAACATTTAACTGCAGCCGAATCTCATCAGCTATCGGGAGATTTAGCTAACGCCGCCGTCGAAAATCGAGCAGTTCTTGCCATTGCTTTGCAGCGATTCGGAAATATTGCAATTGAAGAAGGAAAATATATTGATGCGGTCAAATCTCTGACTGAAACTTTAAGATACGCTGATAATGCGCCTAATCGAACTAATCTGGCGATTGCCTATCTGCGACAAAACTTATTTGAAAAAGCATTATTAGAAGTCCAGACTGCTGTTTCGATTGATCCGAAACATCTGGGGGCGCACTATATTCTCGGTAATATTTACTACACAAAAGAAAATTATGAGGCGGCTCTTCCCTCGTTAGAAAAGGTTTTTGCAGAAGCCCCGGATTTTGAAATTGCACGTGCGCTTGGTTTGACCTATCTAAACTTAAAAAAGCTTGAGCAAGCAAGGCTTCACTTTGAGAAAATGGAAGCCTCGGCAGGAAGAGAAAATGCTGATCTGCACATTTTATTCGCTAAGTTTTACGAAAGAACAAATTATCCCGATGATGCCGAACGCGAATTAAGAAAAGCCATAAAAATTGATGAAAATAAACCCAAGATAAATTTTTATTTAGGATATTTGCTTTTGCAGAATGGGGGAAGCGAACGTCTTCCAGAAGCCGAGTCGGCTTTTAAACAAGAATTAAAATTAAATCCTAATGATTTTTATTCATTATTTTTTTCCGGTGTTGTCGCTTCATCGCAAAACGATCATCAAAAAGCAATTCCATTTCTGCAAAAGGCAGTCGAAATAAATCCAAATAGCGGCGAAGCGTATTTATTTCTCGGTCAGTCCCAGATCGAGATAGATGACCTGCCTAATGCCGAAAAAAATTTTCGGCGGGCAGTCGAACTCGAAGCAAAAGGTGGAAAAAACACACAGGCACGCCGCACACACTTTATGCTTGGAAGGCTTTTATTAAAGACCGACAGGAAAGAAGAAGGTCAAAAGGAATTAAAGATCGCCGGACAACTCCAACAATCATCACTAGATTCATCCAGAAATGAAATTGATCGAATTCTCGGGCAGGTTGCGGAAAAAAGCGAGTCAGGACTGGTTGATGAGAAAAATATCGGTTCGAATATTGAAATAAAGTTGAATCCCGATAGAGTTGAGCAATTAAAGAAAATAAAAACCTTTCTGATTGATATAATTGCTCAGGGCTACAATAACTTAGGCGTAATTGCAACACAAAATAATCAGTTAGGCGAAGCCCTCGAAAATTTCTCCGCCGCATATATGTGGAAACCGGATTTTCCGAATTTGTCCCGTAATTTGGGGATCATCAGTTTTCGAGCCGGTGAGTTTGAAAAAGCGATCATTCCTCTTTCGCAACATCTCCAAGCAAATCCACAAGATGTTTTGATCAGAAAAATGCTCGGTTCGAGTTATTAT
>JBBSAX010000284.1:0-5808 GCA_038251885.1 Pyrinomonadales bacterium
ATGGCAAGAAAAAAAGGAACAGGAGATCGAGAAGTTGCAAGGCAATTTATTCGGTGAGGACGAAGGCTAGCCAGTAATGGCGCACCTTCTAGGGCAATCAAAATAAAGCCACCGCCTATGGCGGTGGTAATTTTACTTTTTTTGACTTTTCGCTTGAACAACTCTCAAACGCCCGAATTCATTAAGCAGAGGTTTTAGATTTTTGACGGTTTTTTCGTGGGCTTCGATGCCGCAGCTTGCCAGAACGCCATTGTGATTTTGAACATCTTTTGTGTTGTAGATTATTTTTTTTCCGAAAATATCAGTTAATTTTCCGCCCGCTTCTTTGATGATAATTTCTGGAGCGCAAGTGTCCCAATGCTTTGTGCGAGGCGAAAAATGGATGTAAAGATCGCAGATTTGCTGCGTGATCAAACCGATTTTTAAACCGACCGAGCCGCGTCTGATCTCATTTTTCAAACCGAAATCTTGTACCACGCGGTTCATATTATTGCTTCTGTGATTGCGCGAAACCGCCAGATTCATTTCCGAAAATTCCGTTTTATCCGAAACTTTTAATTTGGTCGGGTTTTCATCATTTTTCGCCAGAAACGCTCCGCTGTTTTTTGAGGCAAAATATAGATCGTTTTGAAGTGGAAGAAAAACAACTCCAAGAACACTTTCGCCGTTTTTCGCCAGACCGATTTGCACTGCAAAATCACCGTTTTTATCAATAAACCCTTTTGTTCCATCAAGCGGGTCAATTATCCAGACGCGATTTTTAGATAATCTTCGCTCTGTGTCAGGTAATTCTTCCGATAAAATTCCATCGTCGGGAAATTCATTTTGCAAGCCTGAAACGATTATTTCGCTCGCGGTTCGGTCGGCAATTGTTACAGGTTCAGCAAAATTGTCTGCACCGATTTTTTCTTCGGCGATGAATCCGTTTGAATAATACTCTAAAATTTTATCGCCCGCTTTTCTTGCCAATTTGATCGCAGTTTCGAGTTCTTTTTTCAACATTAATTAAAATTTATCACAGTTAATTTTGAATTTCTTTTTTCAGATTCAAATAAAAATGCCACAAAAGCCGTGCAGCGACTGAGCGAAGAGGTTTCCATTTTTCAGCAATTTCGATAAACTCATCGGAATTCGGACGGTTTTCAAGTTTTTTTAATTTCTGCCAAGCGATATGCAAAGCCAAATCGCCTTTCGGCATAATATCGGGGCGAAGCATAGCCATCAAAAGATAAATGTCTGAAGTCCATCTGCCGATTCCTTTGATTTTTATCAATTCTTCGCGCACTTTTTCGTCCGGCAAATTCTCCAAATTCTCCAAATCAAGCGATTTTTTCAAAACCGCGTTTGCCAGATTTCTCGCGTAATTCATCTTCTGACGGCTGAAATACGCGGCTTTCATTTCCTCATCCGATAAAGCCAAAATATTTTCAGGCGTAATATCGCCGACTTTTTCTTTTAATTTATCAAAAGCCGCTTTTGCCGATGCGAGCGAAACCTGTTGTTCGAGAATAATATAAATTAAAGTTGCAAAACCGCTCTGTCGCGCCCAGAGCGGCGGCGTTCCGTAAGTGTTGAAAATAAACGCGAAATCTTCATCTTGAGAAGCAAGTTTTTGACAACAGAGCGAAAGATTGTTTTCATCAATTTTTATAATCATCTGCCGCAATATTATAACAAACCAAATTAAACAAATCAGTATAGCGAACGATATCGTTCGCTATACTGATTTGTTTAAGAAAAGGATTTATCGTTGATTTTGTTCAACTGATTGATAAACATTTAACTTGCTAGTTTTGGAAAAACACGAGTTAAAAAACTTTTAACAATAGCCAAAAATCTTTTGCATTACAATGACTTTTAATGTAAAATACTTTTGTAAAATGTTTGAAAGCAATTTCGGCATTTTAAATTAACAAAAACGAAAACAATTATTTAAGAAATTTTTTATCATACAATCGAAACTTTCCCCGACCCTTCTCCAATCATTACTCAAAAATAAAAACATCAATTAGAAAATCGAAAAGATTGAAAAAGCAATACCCGATGAATCAAATTTTCAAACAAAAAAGTAAAAAAACGCAAATTTTATCGCCTGTAAAATTTACGTTCGGGCTTTTAAATTTGGTTTTACTACTGAATGTGATGATTCTTCTCGGTTTAATTTTTTCAAATAGTTTTGCGGAGAATCTCGAAAAAGTTTTCAATATTCAAAATTTTAAGCTCTTTTATTTTGGATTAATTTCAGTTTTTGCCATTACCTTAACGGCGTGGTTTATAGTTATTTACCGTTTTCGGATTTTCCATCAAAATTTATTAAAGACTGAAGCAAAGAGGAAAATAACGGAAGAATCCTTGAAATCATCCGAATTAAGAGTCCGTGAATTGCTTGAAAATGCAAATGATCTGATTTATACGACCGATTTGGCAGGAAATTTCACATCACTCAATAAAGTCGGCGAAACTCTTACCGGATACACACGCGAAGAAGCCTGTGCGATAAATATTAAAGACGTAATTGCGCCCGAATATCTCGATCTTGCCCGTCAGATGACGAATAACAAACTTAAAGACGATTCGACGACGAGATACGAAATAGAAATTCTTACAAAAAGCAAAGAGCGAATAATCATCGAACTGAGTTCGCGGCTTATTTATGAAGGGGAAAAACCTGTCGGAGTTCAGGGAATTGCCAGAGATGTTACCGTTCGGCGGCGCGATGAAGAAGCATTGAGAAAATCCGAAGCGAAATATCGTTCGCTGATTGATTCACTTCCGGCAATTGTTTATGTCATCGAACCCGAATCGCCGTATAAACCCGTTTATGTCAGCCCGAATATCGAAACTCTCGGATATTCGCAGGAAATCTGGGCGAGCGTTCCTGATTTTTGGAATCAGATTATTCATCCCGCCGACCGCGAACGCATTTATCAACAAAACGAAGAAGCATTAAACGAAAAGTTTGAAAAGGAACTGGAATATCGAATATTTGCGGGCGACGGTTCGATTCATTGGATTTATGACCGCGGGCGTTTTGTGAAAGACGAAACCGACAAAAAAATCTACTGGCAAGGCGTAATGCTCGACATTACGGATAGCAAAATTGCCGAAGAAGCAATCAGAAAAAGTGAAGAAAGTTATAGGTTTTTGAGCGAAGGCATTATTCATCAGGTTTGGACGGCTTGCCCGAAAGGTAAAATTGATTATGTCAACGAACGGATGATCGGATATTTCGATTGTCCGGCAGAAAAAGTTATCAATGAAGGCTGGCAAGATTTTATTTATCCCGACGATTTACCGAATTCTTTGCAAAAATGGAATCATTCTCTTAAAACCGGAGAATACTTTGAATTTAGATTTCGTCTGCGAAGGTTTGACGGAGAATATCGCTGGCATCAAGTCCGCGCAACTCCCGGACTCGATGCAAGTGGCAAAATTATCAAATGGTTCGGGACAAATACGGACGTTGATGAACAAATTCGTTCGGATGCCGCTTTACGGGAGAGCGAGTTAAAATTCCGCACTTTACTCGAAAATATGGGCGAAGGGTTGATTCAGGTTAATAATGATTCCAACATCGAATTTGTCAATGACCGATTCTGTAAAATGACGGGTTACGAGCGCGAAGAATTGCTTGGCAAAAAAACCTTTGATTTAATGTTCGATGATGAGTCGGTCAAATTTTTAAAGGAAAGAAACCAGAGAAGATTAAGCGGACTTTCAGAAAATTACGAATTAGGTTTGAAACATAAATCGGGCAAGCGTTTGTGGGTTTTGGTCGGTGGTGCGCCGACTTATGATGGAAATGGATCAATCATCGGTTCGATGGGCGTTTTTACAGATATTACCGAACGAAAACGCTCCGAAGAAAAACTGATGCACGATGCGTTTCACGACGCTCTGACGGGACTCGCCAATCGCGCACTTTTTACCGATCATTTGCGGCTCAGAATCGAACGCGCCAAACGCGAAAACAATGCGTTATTCGGCGTGCTGTTTTTAGATTTCGACCGTTTTAAAGTAATCAACGATTCACTCGGACACGCTGAAGGCGATAAACTTCTTATCGCCGTCGCGCAAAGACTTGAAACAACCTTGCGTTCGAGCGATTTGATCGCCCGTTTAGGCGGTGATGAATTCACGATCTTGCTCAACGAACTCGATGAACCGAGCCACGCTTCGCAAATCGCCACACGAATTCAAGAACTTTTAAAAGCTCCGTTTGAACTCGAAGGCGGCGAGATTTTTATGTCGGCAAGCATCGGCATCGCGCTCGGTACTGACGGCAGTATCAATGCCGAAGATATGCTCCGCAACGCCGATATTGCAATGTATCGCGCCAAATCGAAAGGTAAAGCGCGGCATCAGCTTTTCGATCAGGCGATGCACGACGAGGCTTTGAATCAACTGCAAATCGAAACCGATCTGCGGCAGGCTCTGGGGCGCAACGAATTTCGTCTGCATTATCAGCCGATTTATGATTTGGATACAAAAACGCTGACCGGATTTGAAGCCTTGGTCAGATGGCAGCATCCGAAACGCGGAATGGTTCCACCGAATGAATTTATTCCGATTGTCGAAGAAAACGGTTTAATTATTCCGCTCGGACGTTGGATTATTTATGAAAGCTGCCGGCAAATGCGCGAGTGGCAAGATGCAAATCCGGGCGCGGCAAATTTAACAATGAGCGTAAATCTCTCGTGCAAACAATTTTTGCAACTCGATCTTGCCCAACAAGTGATGGCAATGCTCGTCGCCACGCGGCTCGAACCGCAGTTTTTAAAACTTGAAATCACAGAAAGCCACGTTATGGAAAACGGCGACGCGGCAATAAAAATGATGAATCGTCTGCGTTCGCTCGGCATCGAACTCAGCCTCGATGATTTCGGGACAGGTTATTCGTCTTTGAGTTATCTGCATAAACTTCCGGTTACAAACCTGAAAATTGACCGTTCATTCGTCAATCAAATGGTCGAGGGCGATGAAAACAGCAAACTCGTCAGCACAATCATCACTTTAGCGCACAACTTAAACATCAACGTCACCGCCGAAGGTATCGAAACCGCCGATCAATTGCAACAACTCAAAGAACTAAACTGCGAAAAAGGACAAGGCTATTTATTCTCAAAACCGCTCGAAGCCGAAGCCGCGACCGAACTGATTAATAATCTGCAAATTCCGATAAACAACGAAATTACCACACCGGATAGAAACCTCGATTTGATCGGCTAATTTTGCTTATTTATCATTTTCAATTTTGACTACTGTGGACACTTCATCAACACGACTTCCCCAACAACTATAATTAAGGTTGAGAATAAAATCCGAGTTTTGAAGACTTCGGTGCTTAAATCTTATTTGTATAGTAAATAATTATGTTGATAATAATAAACTCGCTGACAGTAGCAACCAAAAAACGTGCAGTTGACGGTGATCGAACGATTATCGAACACCGCAAAAGCAGGTGGTGGAATCCTTTTTGAGTTTTTGTCAATCATTCATAAAGGCTCATCAATCATTGGCGTTGTCTCAAAAATCATTCGCCGACATCGGTAAATGACTCACGAACTTCCACGAAAAAACAAAGGTCGGCAACATTTCTGTCGCCGACCTTTCAATAGACATTGATAACTGTCTATTGATTCGCCGTCAATTCCAGATCGGTGATGTTGTCCTCGACCTGAATGACTTGCGGGTTGAATTGGTAGCGTTTCGACCTGACCGAAACAACGTAGGTTTCGCCGACCGTTACTTCATCAAACTTAAAGTAGCCGAACGAACCTGTCCGCGCCGTTCGGGAGATTCCACGCG
>JBBSAX010000285.1:0-5770 GCA_038251885.1 Pyrinomonadales bacterium
ATTGCAGCTTGTGCAGATTTCTCAAGCCATCTAAAATTTGATTGATAAACAAAGCAGATATTTCCTTTAGCTAGATTTTTAGTCAAATTAAACTAAACTGGAATTCGCTTTGTTTGTCAAAAAACTGTCCGAAGTATTGATAATTGGTAAGTTTAGCAAATTATCGTTTCGTAGTAGAATAACTAAGATTAAAAATAACACTTTGGAGGAATTTGCAAAAGGAATGCGGAAAGCACTAAATATTAAGTTTTTAGGAATTTTAATTATTGCCATTATTTTTTCTATGAATCAAGAATCACCTGCCCAACGGAAAAATACAAAACCTAAACCAACACCTGTTAAGACAGCACCGACGCAACCGGAAATAAGCTACACGGTTTCAATGTCAAAGCCATGGACGCATCTGCTCGAAGTCGAAATGAAAATGACTTCAGATACATTACCGGAAAAAGCGCAACTAAAAATGCCTGTATGGACTCCGGGTTCGTATCTCGTGCGCGAATATGCGCGGCACATTCAGGATTTTACGGCAATGGACGGTAGCGGAAATATGCTCGAATGGGAAAAAATTAACAAAAACACATGGCAAATTGATACGAAAGGAGCAAAAACCATTCGCGTCGGTTATCACGTTTATGCCAACGAATTAACCGTCCGCACGAATGAATTAAATTCCGAACACGCATTTTTTACACCGGCGGCACTTTTGATGTTTCCGAAAGACGGAATTTCTTTTCCTTCAACCATTACGGTCAAACCTTACGGAAACTGGAAGGTTGCGACAGGTTTGCTGGAAGTTCCGACACCGAATCAGCCGACAACTGGAACAAATAATAATCAAATAAAGACTTTCCGTGCCGCAAACTACGATATTTTATATGATTCACCCTTTGAAGTCAGCAATTTCACCGAAAAGAAATTCATCGCAAACGGTAAACCGCATCGCTATATTTTTTCCGGCGAAGGCAATTATGACGCGGATAAAATCGCGGCGGACACGACGAAAATCATCGAAGAAAATATTAAAATCTTCGGCGATCTGCCTTATGACAATTATACTTTTATCGTGAACTTGCGCGGCGGCGGCGGTCTTGAGCACTTAAATTCGACGGCTTTGCAATGGCAGAAATTCGGTTTCAAACCCGAAGCGCGTTACAAGGCTTTTCTCGGTTTGGTCGCACACGAATTTTTCCATCTCTGGAATGTCAAACGCATTCGCCCGGATGCTTTGGGACCGTTTGATTATGAAAACGAGAATTATACAAAACTGCTCTGGGTTGCTGAAGGCGGAACGGAATATTTTTCAAACGTCCTTTTAGAACGCGCCGGAATCAACAGCGATAAAGAATTTTTGGGAAGTCTGGCTTCCGGCATTCAAGCCTTGCAAAGCCGTCCCGGAAGATTTGAAACGAGTCTTGAAGACGCGAGTTTCGATGCCTGGATCAAATATTATCGCCAGGATGAAAATTCGGTCAACAATCAAATTTCGTATTACGACAAAGGCGAAATCGTCAACTTTTTGCTTGACGTAAAAATTCGCACCGACTCGAACGGTGCAAAATCTCTGAACGATGTAATGCGTTATCTCTATGACGAATTTTACAAAAAAGGTAAAAATTATACGCCCGAAGATTATCAGAAAATCTCGGAGATGATGGCTGGAACGAGTCTTGAAGATTTCTTTGACAAATACGTTCGCGGCACGGAAGAAATTGATTACAACAGCATATTGAATCCGATCGGTTTGCGGCTTTTAACCGGCGAAGACGGCGCGAAGAAAGCCTTTCTCGGTGGATTTATGAGTGAAAGCGACGGTAAATTTACAGTTCGCGCTCTGCCTTCGGACACACCGGCGTATCAATTCGGTTTGAACACGGGCGATGAAATCGTCGCGATAGACGGAAACCGCGCGAGCAATCAATTTCTCAATTATACTTTGGGCGAAAAGAAACCGGGCGATAAAATCAAATTAACGATTTTCCGCTTCGATTCTTTGCGCGACATCGAAGTAACGCTCGAAGGACGTGCGACTCCGAATTATAGAATTCTGGCGACAACAGATCCGTCCGAAGATCAAAAACGTCTGTATAAAGAATTTTTAGGAGCGGACTTGAAGTAAAAAAAGACTGGAGTGCAGGCTGGCAGCCTGCACTCCAGTCAAAAAACTAATTTTATGTTTCAGCAAACTTTTAAAAAGTTTATTTTAATTGCGGTTTTAATTTCGACGGTTGCTTGTCAAAAAAATAATATACAATCGCTGACGGTTGCGCCGAGTCTGATGCGCGACGTTCCGGCGTTGCGGCTTAATTATCGTTTTGAATCCGATGTTCCTGCGCCTGAAAAAGCGAATGAAACGGCACAAGTGGAAGAAAAAAACGGTTTGGTGCAAGGTGATTTCGACCAAAACCGTCCGCAGGAAATTCTGGATATGACGCTGACTTCGCCGGACAAACAAAAGGTTTTGGCGATTTATCATAATGTCGCGGATTTTCCGTCGGAATTTCGGCTCGATATGTATGGCGTTGACGGAAAGATTTTAAAGACGATTACGCACGACGGAATGGCGGTTCATTTCCCCGATACGATTGTTTGGTCGCCGGATTCGACTTCTGTTGCCTTTGTTGCGATGGCTCGGCTCGGAAAACTCAGCGGTTTGATGACTGATTCGGAAAATGATAAATCAGGCGAAGCGACACCCGTTCCGACGATTGAAGCAACGCCATTAACAGAGGCAAATGCAAATACCGAAACGGCGAACGCTAACGCCGAGCCGAATGCGACGGCAAGTCCTCCAACCGATCAGGCTCCGCCGGTTTTAACATTTCGCACCGAGCAGATTTATCTGTGCGATGCAAACGGCAATGATCTAAAGCCTTTAACGCAAAATGAAGGTTTGATCTATTTTTATTTTGTCTGGTCGCCGGACAGTTCCGCGCTCGCCGCGCTTGCTTCAAAATTTACGGAATGGAGAATTTTCCAATATCAAGCCGAGCAGAAAGGTGAAATGTTCAGACCGATGGGCAGACCTCGAATCGTTGAAAAAACGGGCAGACAAAGACTTCTTGATGATTACCCGACGCAGGTTCACCCCGTTTGGTCGCCGGATTCCGCAAAAGTCGCCGCTGCCTTTGATAAACAGGTCAGAATTTACGATGCAATCGGCAATGCGCCGACGCAAGCCGCGATTATGCTCCGCAATCAATTGTTGCTTTCTTCAAAGACTTATGACGACACGAAACGTGCTGAGATGGGCGCAAATTTTGACGCGGAAGTAAACTTGGAAACAAATGCAAATGCCAATAAAACCGTCAATAATAATGCAAACGCGAATGCTAATACCGCCGTCAATCTGCCCGCCGGAGTTTTGCCGGATGAAAGCACGCTCGTTTCATTTAACCCGATTGTCAGACTTTTTTGGACGGAAGACACGATGCTTTATTTTGAAACCGCTTACGTCAGAGAATTTAAGGAATCAACAAATAATGTTCGCAGCAATGTCCGCTGGCATCGCTTGATTTTAAGTCCGCAAGCGGTTGCACTTGGAAATCAGTAAAAAATTAAAATTATGAACTATCAAACAATTGACGAAATCTATACGACAAACGATAAAGTCCGCGAAAATTTGAAAGATGTGCTTTCAAAGGTTTCGGACGAACAAGCAAATTTTTTATCCGAAGGTGAAAAATGGACGGTTGCTAAAATCGTTGAACATATTTCCATCGTCGGAAACGGAATGATGCGGATTTCCGCCAAGTTGCTCAAAGAAGCACAATCAAAAGGCGAAACATCCGACGGAAAAGCAAATATTACGGGAGAATTCTTGCAAAAGGCTTCCGCTGCTCGCGAGCAGAAATTTGAAGCACCGGAAATGGTCGTTCCAACCGGAAATCAGACGATTGCCGAATCTTTGATAAAAATGGATGAAACCCGTAAAAATCTCGAAGAAATGCGTCCGCTTTTTGAATCGGTCGGTTGTTCGCCGGATTTTACATTCCCGCATCCGGCTTTCGGACCGTTGAATGCCAACGAATGGCTGGCTTTGCTCGGCGGACACGAAGCGCGGCACACACAGCAAATTGCGAAATTGCTTGAGAAATCTGCTTAAAATTATTGCGGCAATGAAATACTTATAATATTTTCCGAAGTGTGAACATTTAGCTGATTTCCGAAACGTCTGGCGGTCGCAAATTTTAATCTGTCGGGATAGTTGATGATTTCCCTGCCGTCGAGCGAAAAATATTTTCCGCCAATCAAGACGAATTCTTCCGGCAAGGAATCGGATTCGCTCAAACGCGCCCATAAAAATCGAAAATTTGTATCAAAAAATTCGGTGTGAATGATCGTTTCGCCGTCGCCAAAAACCAGTAAATCCGTATAACTTCGGTATTTAATAATAAAAGCCCGTCCGTTTATGACTTCTGTTTCAAAAACTTCCGGCTTTGAAAATCCGTTTTCCGTCGGCATTAAAAAAGTGAAAAATTCCTGCGTTCCATTGCCGACTGAGGAAAAACGCATCAATTTAGATTCAACACGATAACCGTAACAATTTGAAATATGATTTTTTTTGCTTTGCCAGTTTCCGTTGTCGCCGAATGTAAAAAGTCTTAGTCCGACTCCATCGGCAGAAAATTTGTGAACACAGTTTTCGCCGTTTTCCGCACTTTCAATTTTCGGATGCGTTTCGGTATTAAAATGAAAATTTAAATCATATTCGTGTTCACCCGAAGTTTTCACAAAATCCTGCATTATCCAATAATCATTTTTTAGAAAAAGAACGCTTCGCGTATGAGTTGCCGGAGATTTTTTTAATCTTTTATAGCCGTTATGCGAACCTTCAAAAAAGTCGAAGCGCGGCTCGGAAATCCAATTTTTCAATTTTGCTTCGGCTTTTGTTTGCCAACTAAATTTATCTTCGGGTTCGGATTGCGATTTTCCGTCAATCAGCAAAGTATTGTGCGCTTCGGTTGTTCTGAATTTGTTTCTCAGGCTTTCCGACTCGTGATACGTGTAAGTTCCGGCATCAACGAGAACTGTTTCGCCGCCGACCGCCAGATTGATTGCGAGCGCGTCGGCGTGTCCGTGTCCGCCTTTCTGAAAACCGAGTTCGCCGCAGTCAATTAACAAATAATTATCCGTTTCACTCCAACCGTCGCGCATGACGAAATAACCACTTTTTTCAAACGCAACAGAGTTTTTGTCGGGCTTTTTTGCTTCGATTTCGTTAAATCTTTCCAAACCGTCAACACCTAAAAGCCAAAGCGTTTCTTCGCTAAAATCGCCGGCGGCAAATTTATAATCACCGCGTCCCAAAAGCACTGCGCCATTTGAAAGACACGCACGAAAATCATCCGGTCGGGTATTTCCGAGCGGCAAGCAACGTCCGCCGTCGTCATCGCCGATGAGCGGAGTCGTGCCGTCCGGTCGGGCAATATACATTAAAAAATTAAAAAGTAATTGTAATTTGTTGCTTAATTTTTCCTGTAAATGTTTTTGAGATTTTCCGTTATTCAGAGTTTTCAGAATCAAGAAATGTGTGTAAAAATCCGTCGTGTAGCGATGATACCAGGTTGTTTGCTCGAAATATCCGCCGTCAGGCAAAATCTGCCGGTCGAGTTCGGCAAACAAAATTTCTTCGCCGAGTTTTCGCCAATGTTCGGCGCGTTTGAAAAACGGAAACTGTGTTCCGAGATAATAAAGACCGAGAGCTTCGCCCGTCAGATGCGTGTTCGGGCTGTAATAAGTCGAAAGATATTTTTCGATATGTCTGCCG
>JBBSAX010000286.1:0-5765 GCA_038251885.1 Pyrinomonadales bacterium
ACCGGATTGCCGAATCGTGCGTTGTTATTAAATCAGCTCCGGCAGGCAATCGCCCGCAAACGCCGCAATCCTGATTTTCATTTCGCCGTTTTATTTCTTGATATTGACAGATTCAAGATCATTAACGACAGCCTCGGACATCTGATCGGCGACAAACTTCTGTGCTGTATTTCCGAAAAATTAAAAAAATGCGTCAGAGATTTTGATACGGTGGCGCGGCTTGGCGGCGATGAATTTGTTTTACTACTTGAAGACATCCGAAGCATTTCCGATGCCGTTCACATTGCCGAAAGAATTTTGGAATCAATCTCGAAACCTTTTTTGATCGAGGAAAACGATATTTATACTTCAACATCCATCGGCATTACATTTTCTGAAAAAGGATATAATCTGCCCGAAGAACTGCTTCGGGACGCAGATACGGCGATGTATCGCGCAAAATCTTCAGGCAAGGATTGTTACAGGATTTTCGATCACGAAATGTATGTTAACGCCGCCAAACTTCTTAAAACCGAAACCGATCTGCGCCGCGCTCTTGAACGTGATGAATTCGAACTGCATTATCAACCGATCATTTCGCTTTCTGATGGGAAAATAATTGAAGTTGAAGCACTTCTTCGTTGGAATCATCCTGAAAAAGGAATGGTTTCACCGATGGAATTTGTCCCGATTGCCGAAGATACAGGTTTAATCGTGCCAATCGGTAATTGGGTAATCAAAGAGGCTTGCTGTCAATTGAAACTTTGGCAGCAAAATGGTTCGGTTGACCAAAACTTGATAATGAGCGTGAATCTTTCACCGAAACAGATTGCCCGCACTGATCTGCACGAATTTATCGAACAGACTTTGCGGCAAAATGAAGTTTCGCCAAAGAATTTTAATCTCGAAATCACGGAAAGTGCAATAATGGAAAACGGCGAAATTGCCGAAAATCTACTCAATCAATTAAAAGACCTGGGAGTTTGGCTGACAACCGACGATTTCGGCACGGGTTATTCATCATTGAGTTATCTGCATCGCTTTCCGATTGATCGTTTGAAAATTGATCGTTCGTTTGTTAATGATATGAACTCTCATTCAAAAAATTCTGAAATTATCCGCACGATTCTGACGCTGGCACGAAGTTTAAGAATGGAAGTAGTTGCCGAAGGAATTGAAACCAAAGAGCAGTTGGCATTGCTCAAGGCTCTCGATTGCGATTTCGGTCAAGGTTATATCTTTTCAAAACCCGTAAACGCAATTGAAGCCGGAAAACTATTTGATAAAAACTTCTTTGCTGACATCTTTGATCATAACTCTTTGTTCAAAGAAACTCTGGATACAAAATTTTTAATTTAAAAATTATGGATTTGACTGAAAACCTGAAATTTCAGAGTAATTTATAAAATAGCGGAGTGTGTAATTTTTTTTTGAAAATCACACTTCGCTTTTTTGTCTGTCGCTTTAGCGATTAATTGGTTGAAAACATTTGAACAATAGTTTTTGAACTATAATCCTTTAAAAATTTTGCTTTTATTATCTTTTTTTTGTAACTTAGTTGTAATTTCAGCTATGGAAACAAAAACCAATCCAAACATCATCGGCAGAATTGATAAGGCTGATTTTCCTAAAATAAATTTAAGAAGAATTCGAGTTAAAATTGATACGGGAGCATTCACCTCAGCGTTTCATTGCTGCAAGATAGAAGAAACGCGTGAGCGAAAATTAAGAGTAATTTTTCTTGACCCGGACGATCCGAAATATACGGGGAAAATTCATCTTTTCAAGAAATATGCAAAGAAAAGCGTTAAAAGTTCAAATGGCGAAAGTTCTGACCGTTTCATTATCTCAACTCAAATCCGTTTTCACAGGCGTTTATATACGGCGGAATTTTCGCTGACTTTTCGCGGAGATATGCGTTATCCGGTTTTGATCGGCAGAAAATTTCTGGCTGAAAATCATTTCGTCGTCAATCCGCAACTTAGAAATTATCTACATCAATTAAGAAAAACCGACAAACTTTCGATGGATTGATAAAACCTTATTTTTCGATTAACGGTTTTACTCAAATCTTTGTAACATATCCTTAATCTTTTTAATTTAAGTTTTAATCAAAAAACTATTTTTATATGAAAATCGCTGTTTTATCGGCAAATCCCAAATTATATTCAACCCGCCGTTTGATTGAAGCAGGTGAAAAACGCAGGCACGAAATGACTGTCGTTAACCATACAAAATGTGTCCTGCAAATCGAGAAAAAAAATCCGATTATAATGTATAACGGTAAAGAATTAACCGGAATTGATGCTATCATTCCGCGCATCGGTGCTTCGGCAACTTTTTTCGGAACTGCTGTGGTGCGTCAATTTGAAATGCAAAAAGTTTTTTCGGCGGTCGAATCCCAAGCACTTGTCAAATCGAGAGATAAACTTAGAAGTATGCAACTTCTTTCCCGCGCCGGACTCGGAATGCCCAAAACTATCTTTTCAAATTATACGAAAGATACCGAATCGGTTGTTAAAATGCTCGGTTCAACGCCGATTATTCTGAAACTCTTGGAAGGAACTCAAGGTCTGGGCGTTGTTATGGCGGAAACGAAAAAAGCCGCTGAATCGGTTTTGGAAGCGTTTAACGGATTGGAAGCGCGAGTCGTTTTGCAGGAATTTATCAAGGAAGCGAAAGGCGCGGACATTCGCGCTTTTGTCGTTGACGGCAAAGTCGTTGGCGCAATGAAAAGACAGGCGAAAGAGGGAGAATTCCGCTCGAATCTGCATCGCGGCGGAACGGCTGAATTAATTGAACTGAGCGATGAAGAAGAGGATGCCGCGATAAAATCTGCCAGAGTTATGGGTTTGGGAATTGCCGGTGTTGATATGCTCCAATCCGAACGTGGAGCGTTGATCTTAGAAGTGAATTCTTCGCCCGGTTTGGAAGGAATCGAAGCGGCGACGAAAAAGGATATTGCTAAGGAGATTATCCGCTACGTCGAACGCCACGTTTAAATTTAATGAAAATTCTCGGCGAATACATCAAACGCGGAAAAGATACTTTTGTAAAATTAAAAGTCGCTTCGCTCTACACGCAGACGGAAATCGAAGTTCCGGTTATGATCGAAAGATCAAAACTCGACGGTCCGACGCTTTTGATTTTAGGCGGAATTCACGGCGATGAGATCAACGGCATCGAAATCGTCAGACGTTTAATTTTTGATAAACACGCCAAACCGCATCGCGGAACGATCATTTGTGTTCCGATTGTCAACGTGATGGCGTTCTTAAATCTGGAACGCAAATTTGCCGACGGCAGAGATTTGAACCGTTCATTTCCCGGCAACAAAAACGGTTCGTTAGCGGCGCAAGTCGCTAATTCAATCACGCAGGAAATTCTTCATCAGGTTGATTATGTCGTTGATCTGCACACGGGCGGCGAAAATAAATTCAACTTTCCGCAAATTCGCTACGACACGAAGCATTCCGAAAATCTGATTCTCGCCCAAAAATTCAATGCGCCTTTTACTCTTTTGCAAAATAAAGCACCCGTCGGTTCGATTCGCAGGGTCTTAAATTCGCGGCAAATTCCGGTCATCGTTTTTGAAGGCGGAAAATCGAAAGAAATTGATGAAGATGTCATAAAGATAGGTGTTAAAGGCGTTTTGAATGTGATGGATCATCTTGGTATTCGCCAGCAAAAAAAAGAAACTAAGGAACATGGAGAAGAAAAAAAAACGGTCTTTATCTCTTATTCACGATGGATTCGCGCCCAACATTCGGGAATGTTTCAACCCATCGTAAAAAACGGAACTCAGGTTCAAAACAACCAATTATTGGGCTATATCAACGGTCCTTTCGCCCAATTTCAGAAAAAAGTAAAATCCACAATTGCAGGTCATATCATCTGTCTTAATCAAACTCCGGTCGTCTATAAAGGCGACGTGCTTTTTCACATCGGACAGGAAATCACGTTGGAATCGCCTGCGTAAATAGGCGGCTTTTCGCAATTGCCGGTTTAACCCCCGATTACGCAAGTGATTTTGGTTCTCTATTTGGGAAAACACAGGTAAATGTCGTTCCGTATTCCCGGTTTGATTCAACATTTACCGAACCACCGTGAGATTCAATAATTTGTTTGACAATAAATAAGCCTAAGCCCAAACCGCTCGAATTTGAAAGTTTTTTCGCGCCGCGCCAAAATGGTATAAACAAATTTTTTTGAGTTTCATCTCCGATCACTTCGCCTTGATTATTGACTTGCAAAACGACTTTATCCCAATCTTCGATGAGGTTTATTTTTATCGGTTTGCTCGAACTTCCGTAGGAAATTGCGTTACTCAAAAAATTGCTCAAAACCTGTCCGATTCTGCCTTCGTCCCAATCGCCGTAACAATTTTCTTCGGCGTAAAATTCAAAAACACGCTCAGGATTAGAGATTCTGAATTCTTCGATGATGCTTGAACAAATCACGCACAAATCCGTCGGTTTTCGTTCGATACGAATTTTATTGCCTTGAAAGGTTTGTGAAGCATCAAGCAGGTCTTCGATCAGAAAATTCATTCGCTTGGCGGTTTTTATGATTTTGTCAGACATTTCATTGTTTTTTGTCTGATCGAGCGTTCCCATTTTCTGCAAATTCGCCGCCATTACGATTGTATTCAGAGGATTTCGCAGATCGTGTCCGAGAATGCTCATAAAACGCGCACGCGCTTCGCTGGTTTGTTCGGCAAGATTTAAGGCTACTTCGCGTTCTGTGCGCTGTTCTTCCGCTTCGAGTTCAAAGGCAATAAGATTTGCCATCAATTCAAATGTCTGAATATGTTTTTCCGAAATATATCTCGGTTCGGAATCAAGCGCACACAAAGTTCCGAAAAGTTCACCGTTATTGCGGTAAAGCGGTACGGCAAGATAGCTTTCGATTCCGTATTTTGTTAAACCCGGATGATTTTTATACTGCTCATCAAGACTTGCGTGATTGATTAAAAGCGGAGCGACCGCTCCGCGCACGACGTTTCAGTAAGTTGTCGAAAGTTCCAGTTGATCGCCCACATTTATTCCGAATCCGGCTTGATCTAAAATCGCACACGCCGACCACGAATCGTTGGTTATATGAGAAACCAACGAAATCCGCAGTTCGGTCAAATTTTGAAGGGTTTTCAAAATCATATTAACCGCAGCGATGCGGCTAACAAAGGTTATGTCTTTTTCTATTTGTTGCATAAATTGTAGAAGAGGCAAATATTTTAATTCAATAAGTTGTTAATCTTACACCAACGGATATGTTTCATCATAGCTCGGAACGTGTAAATTCCAACCGAATTCATCGCGGAAATATTCGATTTTACGCACTTTTCAAATGAACTATTCTTCAACATCAACCTTGTCATAAATATCGTCCATTGTGAGCGAGCATTCGATTGAACTCAAAGCGATTTCGGTTTTGTCGCCGATAAAATCCGTCAAAATCCAACTTCCGTCCGTTTGTTTCGTGTAACGCATTATTTTTTTCGCGTCCTGCGAAACCAAAACATATTCGCGCAAAGATTCCAAACTGCGATAATTGTCAAATTTTATACTTTTGTCGTAACTTTCGGTTGACGCAGAAAGAACTTCAACAATCAAAATCGGATTAGTTAAAGTGTCAAGATGCGCGTCGGGCAAAAGCTGCGGCTTTCCGCAAACAACCAAAACATCGGGATAAGTGTAAAGTCCGGTTTTTGGAACATAAACGCGCATATCCGACTGCAAAGCGCGGCAATCTCGTCTTTTAAGCTGAAAGTGTAATGAGGCGGCTAT
>JBBSAX010000287.1:0-5759 GCA_038251885.1 Pyrinomonadales bacterium
ACCAGTTCTTTCGGACTATACAGCGGCACCGACTGCACGAGAAAATGAACATGATCATCATCTGAGCCAATTTCCAAGAACGTGATTTCATATCGCTTTTGAATCTCGGCACAAATTTCTTTGATCTTGGCATCAACGGTTGAAGCAAAGACGGCTCGCCGATATTTGGTCGGACAAACAATGTGATACATCAAAACCGAAACATTATGGTTCTTATGAATGAACTTGCTCATTCAACCATTATAAAGCCGCAGCAAGCTGACGGGGTATTATACCCAATGTGAATAAACTGCGGCGCACATATTCAATCGTGTAAATGTTTCAATTTGAATCTGAAAGCGAATCAAAGAAATCCTCAAAAATGCTTTCAATGTCGCGTGAACTGTGCAAGATTCGCAAAACATCTATTCCGTCATCTAATGGCAGATAAAAGATGAAATAACTTTTCACGACAAAACTTCTCAAACCTACGAGAAATCTGTGTTGTTCGCGCCCGACAAGCGGATTGTCGCGCAAAAGGATAAATTTATTTTTGATTTCCTTGATTAGTTTGCTGGCAGTATTGTCGCTAAATTGCGAGGCATATTCCCAAATATCTTTGAGGTCTTCGGCGGCGGCAACAGAAATTTTTACATTGCGCTTATTTTGAGTTTGAAGTGTCACGTCGTTCTTTTGCTTGTCGGATAATATCGTCGGAAAAAGCGTCGAGTTCTTCGTCGGTCGAATAAGTTGAAAATCGTCCTTCCTGAATATCTTCAAACCCGCGCATAATTTCCCGACGCAGTGCTTCTGTTCCTTTTTCCTTTGCTTCTAACAAACGAATACCCGTGCTGATAACTTCACCAGCAGACGGATATGCTCCGCTACTGACTTTTTCAGCAACAATTTTTTCGATCTCTGTTGGTAACGTAACAATCATTTGAATATCTCAGTTTTCTAAATTTTTATGTAATAATGCACTTTTTTATCAAAAGACTCAAACAATTTGATAGAAGAGTATAAAAATCAATTTTATAAACTGCCCCAAGCAAATAGCTTATATGTATTTCTACCGAAAACCCTAACGCTAATTTTAGTTGGAGGAGTGTCAATAACAATGGTGTTGATTATACTTTTTCCGTCAAAAGTAGCAATTAAGATTTCTTCAGTTCCTTCTATACCATAAATACTTATGGGTGGGTAAACTGTTTCGACTGCATTGTCATAATTGGCTTGTGCAATTTCTAGTTTATATTCAGCATTATCATATTCAAGGCGCGATATTACACCTTTTGGCAATAATTCCTTTAATCTCTTTACCTCACGTTGTGCTAAATTTAAATCTATTTCTGCAATCGCTTTTGTAAGTGGAGGACTATCAATTAATTTATTTGCTTGCTTAATTGTAACTCTTATTTGCCCATATTTACTTGTATCAAATATGCCTAAATCAATTAAATCTGTGCTTGTGACTTCCTTCGTAGTCTTAAAAATTAAGGTCGAAGCGTAAAGATTTTCTGCGTTTGATAAAACAACACAGATAACTAGAACAAATTTCAAAATTACTATATTTCTAACCATAAATTTTCTGTAATATCATTAAAAAACTTCCGCCTTGCGAACCATTTCTTTCAAGATCGTTTTTTCTGCATCGGTCAAAGTAAAATTATATTTTTCGTAGAGCAGAGCGAGTTTTGCGAGATTTACGGAACGATTTGTTTCGTCGCGGATTTCGGCGATTGTTTCGAGGTTTTCGTGGAGAAAAGCGCGGGCTTTTTCAGTGTTGCCGTATTCTTGAAAGCGCGTGGCAAAGGCGTTATAGGCTTCCGAGCGCGAAGGGAGTTGCGGGACGGTTTCGCAGAGCGTCGCGGCTTCATTTAAGTATTCGATGGCTTTTTCTTTTTCTCCGGCGGTGTTTTTTGCGTCGCTGATGCCGATTAGTGTGAACATTCTGGTCGAATCTTCAAAAATCGCGTTGATCGCTTGATGTGCGGCATCGTCTTTTCCCTGTCCGGCGCAGACTTGGGCGATTTGCGAGAGTGCTGATAATTGTTGCATTTCATCAATATTTTCTTGTGCGATTTCGATGGCGCGTTCCGGTTTTTCACATTTTGAAAACTGAATGGCGACATTTCCTAAAAGCGCAAAACGAGCGCGACTGTCGCGGATTTCGTTGTCACGCTGAGATTTTAGGATTGCATACGCTTCTTCCAGAGTTTCGACGGCTTCATCCTGTTCGTCGTTTTGCCAAAAAACTTGCGAAAATCCAACTAAAGTCGAAGCAACTTGAGTTTTATCAGTGACCAAATCAAGAGTTCGGTCGGCTGATTCCATATTTCCCGCCCGCAGAAATCCGTGCGAAATGTTTGCCAGAAATCCGTCGCGGTGAACGCCGTCAATTCTTTCGGCAAATATCCTCGCGTTTTCAAATAATTCAACGGCGCGATCTTTGTTTCCAATTCCGATAAAATTGTTGGCAATGTCGGCAAAAGCGCGAATTTTTTCTTCGTAATATTCGATTTCATTTGCCGCTACGACCGAGAGTTCTAAAAATTCGGCGGCTTTTTCGTTGTTGTCGTTTTTCAGATAATGAACGGCGATATTTTGCAAGGCGGTTGCTTTTGAAGCCGGAAAGTCTATTTTTTCAACTGTTTGCAAAGCCGAATTTTCGTCCTCCTGCATCACTTGATGAAGCGCAATATCGGCAAAAGCATCGTCGGGATGCGAAAGAGTTTCGACAATTTCCAGAGCTTTTTCAGTTTCGTTTTTGGCGGATTTTTGGAGCGCAACCCGTTCACGCGCCATACTTTGCGTACCTTGATCTTCAATGGCTTCGACGAGTTGAAAAGCATATTCGTCATCATCAATCGCCGCGCATTTTTCTGCAACGTGCATCAGAAGTTTATCGCGCACAAACGGATCATTGACCGAATCGGCAAGTTGCGCCGCCAGATCAACCTCATCTTTGGCGATGTAAAGCGGAACAATCTCGCTCATAGTTTCGGCGTGTCCTTCCGCGCTTCCGATTGTTTCCGCCAAAAATGTCGCGCAAGAAAGTAAATTTTTCTGCGCGTCTTCAATGTTAATTAAATGTTCTGCCATATTTTTAAAGTTTAAATGTGAAAATGTAGAAAAGTGAGAAAGTTTTAATTTTGAACCGAAAGTTTAAAGATGAAAAACGAAAGTTTACTTTTCAAGAAAACGTAAACTTTTTCACTTTTTCACCTTTAAACTTTTTCACTTCAAGCGAATACGAGCCGTGCCGATTCCGGCATCCAATCGGCGAGAGATTTTGTCACCGAATCTGCACCGGCTTCGCGTAATTTTTCGGCTGAAACCGTATTCGGAACGCCGAGCGTCATCAAACCGGCACGTTTTCCGGCAATAATTCCCGGCGGCGAATCTTCAACTACCAGACAATCTTTGTGAACCATCGGATTTTTGCCGCTGCGTATTCTTGCAGCATCAAGCAAATTAAATCCGGTCAAAAAACATTCGGGATCGGGTTTGTGTTTGGAAACATCTTCCGCGCTGATGATTATCATAAATGAATCACGCAAACCAATTTTTTCAAGGATAAATTCGATCTCTTCGCGCCGCGCCATACTGACAATGCCGAGCGCGAAATCTTTTTCCATCTTTTTGATAAAATTTTCAACGCCGTCAAAAAGCGGAACTTCCGTCTCAACAAACCCGCGCCAACGTGCGGTTTTCGTATCCATTATTTCCAAAACTTTATCGTCTGAACATTCCTTTTTGGCACGTTCATAAGCGGCTCTGATGTAAGCATTATCGTCCATTCCGAGACACGAATAATAATCTTCTTCGGTCATTTCGATGCCTTCATTTTTCAAAACTTCTTGATAAGCCTTCATATGTAGAGGCTCGTCATTGATGATAACGCCGTTAAAATCCATTAAGATTGCTTTGATCATTTATTTTAATGTTTTCCTTGTTCTATATTTGAATTGATAAAGTATTTTAGCTTTGAAAGCGCGATGCCGCAAATTAGAGAAATTTCTCCTCGAACATATTTCCGCGCCCGAGAATTCCATTCGGGTCAAATGCTTTCTTGAGTTCCGCCATTTCGTTTAAATACCTTTCGCCATACATCACATAAAGGTAATGCTTCTTTAATTTACCGATTCCGTGTTCAGCAGAGATCGTACCGCCGAACATTATGCTTTGCGCGATAAATCTGCCGTAGAGATGTTTGGCTTTGGTCGCTTCTTCGGCATTTTTCGGCAAGATATTCGCGTGCAGATGATTGTCGCCGATATGTCCGAAAATGACATATTCTAAACCGCTTTCGTTCAATTTTTGTTTGTAAAATTTCAGAAATGATTCAAAGTTGTCATCCGGCACAGCCATATCCGTTCCGATCTTTCGCTGTTTGTTGCGGACGACTTTCTCGTTAACGGACACGGGAAGCGCGTGGCGGAATTCGCGCATTTTTTCCAAGTCTTGTTCATTTATTGCAAACCACGATTGTTCGATTTCGGCGTGGTGTTTTTCTAAAAGCTCGTTCCATTTTTCAAAAAGTTCGTCTTCATTTTCTTCTGATGTTTCCTGCTCGAAAAATATCGCGCCCGCCATATTTTCAGGTGTTTCGGGAAATTTTTCGGAGATGAACTTTAAGGCTTTGTCATCGAAATACTCCAAATGCGTTGCGTCAATTTGATCTTTGATCTTTGATTTTTGATCTTTGTTACTTCTTGTTTCAAAAGAGATTTCTCTGGCTTCATTTACAAGATTTAACAAATCTTTTTCGCTTTTGAAAAAAACAATTCCGCTTAAAAAGCCTTTTGGTTTTAGCAAAAGTTTGAGTTCGATCTCCGTTATAATTCCCAAAGTTCCTTCGCTTCCGATGAATAGATCAATCGCGTCCAGATTTTCCGAAGTGAAATAACCTGACGTGTTTTTGCGCGTTTCGGGCTGCAAATACGTCGGTAATTTCACTTCGATATTGTTGCCGTTTTCAGTTTCGATTTCGATAAAACCGTCTTTTGCAAAAACTTCGCCGCGTTTTAAATTTAATAAATCACCCGTCGGTAAAACGATTTCTAATCTTTCGACAAATTTCCGCGTCGCGCCGTATTTAAAACTCCTCGCACCGCTCGCGTTTGTGGCGACAGTTCCGCCGATCTGACAACTCCATTCGGTCGGATCAGGCGGATAAAACAAGCCTTTTGCTTCAACAGCCTTTTGAACTTCGGTTAATGAAACGCCGCTTTGCACAACAATAAAATCTTCGCCGATCTCTTTTATACGATTAAATTTTTCGAGCGAGATGACATATCCGCCAAAAGGAATTGCGCCGCCCACAGTTCCGGTTCTCGCACCGGAAATTGTTATGCTTATCTTCTTTTCGTTTGCTTCTTTTAAAATTTCCGCAATTTCTTCTTTTGTTTCGGGAATAAAAAGTTTATCAGCAAATCCGCCCTGCATATTGCTGGCATCCATTAAATAGTTTTGTAATTCATCAAGTTGAGTTTTTACCTGCATATTTTGATTATACAAAAATTGTATCGAAGCGAAAGTAACACCGCATTATATCTTTACAAATCTTTTTGCTTATTCAATTTTTTCAAGCAGGATAGTTTTTGTAATTGACCTCTTTCATAAGTGAAATTTGACAAGTAAGCACCCCAACAGGAATAGATTAGATTATTTTGACAATCAAAGGCAGAAACGCGAGTGCAAACGAGCGTGTCAACCCCCGAACTTTTGGCACGCTCCCTCGCGGTCGCGTTTCTGCCTTTTTTGTCAAGATAACCTTA